>JAIUPE010000219.1 GCA_020160875.1 Pseudomonadota bacterium | reverse complement strand
AACGTTTGCGGCTGAACGCCTTGACCACCACGCGCACGGGCACGCAGGCCTTGCAGCCCGGGCAGGCCGGCGCGTAGGCAATGGAATGACTGCGGCGGAAGCCGGAGCGGGCGAGCGCTTCGTGCAGGGGTTCGGCGCCCGGGCCGGAGAGTTCGGTGACGAGCTTGCGCTCCAAGCGGTCAGGCAGATAGGGGCACGGCAAAGGCGCCGTGGTGAAAAAGAACTGCGGCCGCTTAAGAGGTGTATGGTCCATGGCCCGCGCTACCTGCGGCCTAGTTTGGAGGGCGGTTGCATTCCTGGCAAGCGCGGTAACGCCCGGGAAAACAAGGGTGTTCCGGAACTCACGATATCGTTAGGGCGTCGGCGCCGCGAGCGTCTCGCCCGCGGCGGGGTTGATCGGCGCGCTCTGCGACGCCTTCTCAAGGAAGTTCGGAAGGCGATCGAAGGTATCCGCCTTCACGTCCTCGGCGCGCAGCAGCACGATGGACACGCGGCGATTGCGCGGCGAGCGAAGTTGGGCGCGGTCCAGAGGCTCGCGATCGGCAACGCCGACGACCTTACCGATCTGCCGGTCGTCGATGCCGCCTTCGAGAAGCACGCGCCGCGTCGCCAGCGCGCGGTCTGAGGATAATTCCCAGTTGGTGTAACCGGATGGATCGACGGCCGTGGACGGGTCGGTATGGCCGGTGATGCTCACCTTGTTGGGCATCTTGCGGATCACTTGGGCGACCTGTTTCAGCAAGTCCTTGCTGCGTTGATACATGGTCGCGCTGCCAGGCTCGAACATATCGATCTTGTCTTGATCCATGAGTTGGATGCGCACGCCTTCCGGCGTGTTGTCGACCATCAGGCTCGCGGCGAGCGGCGCCAGATCGGGCACGCCACTGATCTGCTGCTTGAGCTGGTTCTGGACCTGCTCGAATTCTTTCTGTTCCTTGGCTTCCTGCGCGGCGCGGATGGCTTCTTCATCGACACGCGCGCTTTCAGCCGGGTCCGTGAGATCGGAGCCGCCGGAGCCGATCGACGGCGGCGGGAGCACGACCGCGGCGGTGGAGCCGGTTTGGCTTTGCGAGGCGCCTTCGCCGATCGCCTGACCGCCCAGCATCCCGCCGGCGCCGCTTTCACGGGTCGAGGCGGCAATCGGCGTGAAGTAGTCGGCGACGCCGTTCAGTTGCTGCTCGGTCACGGCGTTGAGCAGCCACAGGAGCAGGAAGAAGGCCATCATCGCGGTCACGAAGTCGGCGTACGCAACCTTCCACGCGCCACCATGGTGACCGTGTCCGCCCTTCTTGATCCGCTTGATGATGATCGGCGCGCCGTCTTTACCGCCGGCGCCGCCGCCAAAATCTGGCCGCTCAGCCATACCCTAAACCCGCCAAAACCTGCCTCGCTTACATGATAAGCGACAGTCTATTTCACGTCCCAAACCTTAACGGACAATTTAGATGGTCCGCGCGTGGCCTACAAGGCAGCCGAAAGTGGTGAAAAGGGGCTGTTTTACGGGCTGGGCTGGAGGGTTAACCGGCCGACCCCCGACGCTTCTGTCGGCGCTGTGAAATACTCGCCTTCCGCCCAAGGGGTGAGAAGCGAGCCGTAATCCTTGGATAGGAGGTGCCCCGACTGCCCGCCCGCCAGCGCGAAGCGCGATTGCGCCAAATCGTTCAGGTCGTAAATCGCCCGTAAACTCGCGCCGTGGAAGTGACGGAACGGCCGGGCCGAGGTGGACGGGGAGAAGCTGCCCCGGTTCACGGTGAATCCGTCGCCGCCGGTCGAGACGCGAAGCAGCCCGAGCTCATGGATGACCGGGACGTTCTCGAACAGAAGATGGCCGAAGGTCGCCTGATGGAAATCGCCCCAGCGCAGCGACATGGGATCGCCTTGGGCCGCGAGCCAGCCGACGGCCTGGGACAGCGCTGTTGAAACCTGGGTTTCGCAGGTCTCGATTTCCGTCGTGGTGATCTCGTCGCACCAGCTTTGATCCGTTGTGAGGATCGTGCGCAGAAGTTCAGGCCGCACGCCGCCAAAATAGCGCATCATGTCGCCAAGATCGTCGGCGAGGACTTGCGTCTTCAGGCGTTCGATCCACACCGCGAACATGAGCGGCTCAAGGCGCCCGGCGTCGGTCTTGCCGTCCCAGGCTTTCAGCCGTTCCAGGAGTTCGCGCTCCTGCGGTGTTTTCGCGCGCGCGCGCGCCGTCATCAACGGCAGCATCTCGCGCGCCATGCCGGAGACGATGTCGAGCTGGAGCGCCGCCGTCGCGTCGGTCGTGACAATCTTTTCCGCCGAGAGGACATCGGCGATGCGCCGTGCGCGGTAGGAATCCGGCCACTGGGCGGCGAGGAGATGCGGATAGCTGTCGCCTACCATCTTGTTGTTTGCGTTGATGATGACTTCCGCGTCCGGCCCGGAGACGTGGGGAAGTTCATCGAACGGAATCCATCCCATCCAATCGTGCGCGCCATCCCAGCCGGGAACCGGTACGAGACCATTGCCGGCCTTGCGCATCGGCACGCGGCCGGGGGCCACGTAACCCATCGCCCCCGTACGGTC
>JAIUPE010000218.1 GCA_020160875.1 Pseudomonadota bacterium | reverse complement strand
TGCACGTCAGCTCCTCCCCCCGCGCCGACGCCGCGTTCTCCCGCGCGGCGCCCGGCCACTTTATCCCAACACAGCCGCGCGCAAATACGCCGCTCTTTACTTTGACAGGCTATAAAAACAGCCCGCCCGCGTCCGATAAGTCACTCAGATCCCACACCTTTTGCGGCGCTCCATCAGGCTTCATCACCCGACGGACCGGCGCGGCCGGGCCGCAGGAGACCATACTTGGCCATCTTCTCGTTCAACGTGCGGCGCGGAATACTCAATGTATCAATCACCGCCGCGATGGACCCGCCATGGTCGCGAAGCGCCGCTTCAATGAGCCGGCGCTCATAGGCCGCCACACGATCGGCAAGCGCATGACCCGCGCTGGTCTGGGATGGTTCGGCGTGACGCAAGATGTCCTGCACGGTCAGCCCCGCCGCTTTCAGACCGAGCCCATATCTTTCAGCGACCGCTTTCAATTCACGCACGTTGCCGGGCCATTGATGCATCAGCAACACCTCGATGTCCGAGGCTGAAAGTGAACGCGGCTTGGTGCCGGCGATGGCCGCGGCTTGAGCGGCAAAATATTCGAACAACAAAAGGATATCGCCTTCCCGCACACGCAGCGGCGGGATCGGGATCTCCGCCCCCATCAGGCGATAGTAGAGATCCGGGCGAAAGCGGCCGGAGCGGCTTTCAACCTCGAGATTGGTTTTTGTCGCCGCGATGACGCGGATGTCGATGGGGATGCTTTTGTTTGAACCCACCCGCTCGATGGTCCGCTCCTGCAATACGCGCAGGAGCTTGCTCTGCAGGATCAAGGGCATGCTCTCGATTTCGTCGAGCAGCACCGTTCCGCCGTTCGCGAATTCGAACTTGCCTTCGCGGGCGCCGCGCGAGCCGGTGAACGCACCGGCCTCATGGCCGAACAGTTCGCTTTCGAAAAGCTCCATCGGGACGGCAGCGCAGTTCACCGCCACGAAGGGCGCACGGGCGCGCGGCCCCATGTCGTGCAGCGCGCGCGCCACCACTTCCTTGCCCGTACCCGTTTCGCCGACGACGATGACATCGCGATTGTGCACAGCCAGCTCGGCGATCATCTCGCGCAGGCGAATCATGGCCGCCGACGTGCCGATCAGGCGCGCTTCAAGGCCATCGCGCGCGGCGACCCGGTCCGACAGCTCGCGCAGATTCAGCTTCAGTTTGCGCTGCTCGATCGCGCGGTTGATCACCGCCGTCAAATGATCCGGCACATAGGGCTTCTGGAGGAAGTCGTAAGCACCGGCGCGCATCGCCGCGACGGCGAGCTGTACGTCGCCATGCGCCGTGAGCAGCACCACCGGTACATCGGGGTCGATCTTATGAACCTCGGTGAGGAGATCCATGCCGGACTTCTGCGGCATCTTGAAATCACTGAGGATAACCATCGGCATATTCCGGCGCACGACGGCCAGGGCCTCCTGGACGTTGGTCGCGGAATCGACCGCAAGACCGCCAAGCTCCAGCCACTGCACGATCGAGTTGCGGACCTGTTCTTCGTCATCGACGACAAGGATGTCCGGCTTCATGCCTCGATCTCCGCTGAGACTGTCACTTGCGCCGCCAATGGCAATGTGATGCGGAACGTCGTTCCGGCACCTTGTTCGCTCTCCACCGTAATATCTCCTCCCATATCCTTGACGATGCCGTACGAGATCGACAAGCCAAGCCCCAATCCTTCGCCGACGTCCTTGGTCGTATAGAACGGATCGAACACGGAACTCAGAACGTCACAGGGAATACCGCGTCCGGTATCCGTTACTTCCAGCACCGCCAGGCCGGCATCCGTCTGGAAAAGCTCCACCGTCAGCTCGCGCGTTGGATGATCGCGCATCGCGTCCAGCGCGTTCGACACCAAGTTCACCAATACCTGTTCGAGGCGGATGCTATTGGCGATGACATAAACCGGCGTATCCGGCATGACGACCGTAAGCTGTATATCGTCCGCCGAGATCCTATAGTCGATCAGCTTCAAGCCATAGCGCATCGCCGCCGCCAGGTCGGTCGACTGCTTCGCCACCGTCTCCTTGCGCGCGAAACTTTTCAGATGCTGCGTCAATTCACCCATGCGCTCGACGATGGACGAGATGGTCGTCAGGTTCGTCGCCGCGCGGTCCCTATCCGTGCGTTCCAGGAAAATCTGCGTGCTCGCGATATAGGTGCGCAGCGCCGCCAGCGACTGATTGATCTCGTGCGCGACGCCCGCCAGCGCCTGACCGAGACTGGCCATCTTGGTCGCATGGATCAGATTATCCTGGGCGCGCCTCAGGTTTTGTTCGATGCGGATGCGCTGCTCGATCTCCACGGACAGCTGTGTGTTGGCGGCGGTGAGTTCGAACGTCCGCGCGGCCACACGCTGCTCCAGGATCGTGTGCGCGTTCATTTTTGCGCGCATGATTTGGCGCCGTTGATGCGTGACCAGCACGATCAACAGAATCGCGATCATGGTGACCACCGCGCCGCTGGCGGCGAGACCCGCCTGCCCCTGGATCGCGCGCATGTCGCTGAGCACGAACAGCGTCCAGTCGTACTGCGGCAGGGTGCGCGAGAAGGCCACA
>JAIUPE010000217.1 GCA_020160875.1 Pseudomonadota bacterium | reverse complement strand
CGAGATACATCAGTTTGGACATGACCGTGGGCAGGTCGACGAATTGCGCGACGCGACCTTGTGGCGTCCAATCCGTCGAAAGGGTGTCGGGCAGGAACCCGGCGGCCAGGATTTTTTCTGTGGTGTCCCAGCGGAAGTGGCCGCCTCTCCCGTGGCCCATATCGAACCAGACGCCGCGCTGCCGCGCTTCAAGGACGGATGGAAGGATTTTGCCGCCATCGTCGACGATCGCTTGAGGCGGTGGCGCGAAAAGATGGGTCACAACATCGCCTTTTTGCATGAGCACCATGACCTGAGAAAGCGGCGAAACGGATTGGCCGATATGGATCATGACGGGTACGCCGGACGGGGCGGCCGCTTCTTTGGCGCGGCGCAGGGCTTCGACATCATTGTTGCCCGCGACGTTTTTCGAAAGCCGCGCTTTGATGCCGGCGATAACGTCGCGGTGCCTGGCGATGGTATCCCGTGCGAGGGCGACGTCGGCATTGTTGATGTCCTGCAATTCACCGCCGGGCAATAGGCCCGTGCGAGCGATGTTAAGCAGGATACGGCCGAGCTGCGGGCCGGATTTCACGATGGCGATGACGTCGTCAATCTTGTCGGCGCCTTTGCTGCCGGCGTCCACATAACCGGTGATACCGTCCTCGACGTTCATCGCCGGCCCACCTTGGGTGTCGCCGGCATGAGAATGAATGTCGATCATTCCTGGAATAACGTATTTGCCGGCGGCATTCACAGTTTGCGCGCCCGCGGCCTCGATGGTTGCTGCAACGGCGGCGATCTTTCCGCCTGCAATGGCGATGTCGCGGACGGCATTGATTTTCGATGCCGGATCGATGACGTGCCCATCCTTGATCACAAGATCATAGGGCGTGGGTGCGGCGAACGCGCGTCCCGCGGCCAGCAGGCCAAAAGCGGTCGTGGTGGTCAAGAGCTTCCGCCGGTTCATCATCCGTCTCCCCGAAAGTGTGGACCAAGCCTAGCCTACCTGAAAGATGCGCGGGATTAAGCGAAATAGAGCATCTTGCGGGTCAACGGTACCTTCGCTCACCCCGCGTTGGCGCTTGGAGGTGAGGCCTGGCCTGTTCTCAGGATGAGCCGCGCCAGCAGGGATCGGATTCGCGAGCGTGGCCCGGACGGCGGTTCCGGTCTCAATCGCGGGAACGGGGCGGTTCTCCTTCGTTGGCGTGTACCGCTTCGTCGTGCCGGAATGATCGTCATCCCGCGCCTAAAAACGCCGGCACAGGAAGGCGCGGGCCGTTTTATGCGATTCGCGTATCTGTTAAGCGGCCGATCGTTTTATGAACGCGCTACGAATGAAGTAGCCCATCAGTCCGAGCGCGTTCCAGATCAGGAAGAACGTCTGTGTCGCCGTCGGCAAGCTCCACATCAGATAGAGACAGCCGAGGATCGCGATCGGCGCCAAGATCCACACGGCGGGTGTGCGGAAGGTGCGCGCCCGTGACGGATCGCGCTGTCGCATCACCAGCACGCAGACAGCCACGGCGATGAAGGCCGCGAGGGTGCCGGCATTCGCGAGCGCGGCGATCTCATCGAGAGGAATCAGGCCCGCGAGCACCGCCACGATCACGGCCGTCAGGACGGTGATGCGGACGGGTGTTCCGGTTTTCGCATTGACGACCGCGAGCGTTGAGGGGAGCAGGCCGTCGCGCGCCATGACGAAGAAGATACGGCTTTGCCCGTAAAGAAAAGCCAGGATGACCGTCGGCAACGCAATGATCGCGGCGGCGCCGACCGCGGCGGCCGCGGCGCCCTGACCGAGTTCGCGCATGATCAACGCGAGGGGTTCCGGGCTATTCGCGAAGGCGGCGAACGGGGTCGAGCCCACCGCAGCGGCGGCCACACAAATGTAAAGGAGTGTGCAGGCGATCATGGAACCGACGATCCCAACGGGAAGGTCGCGTTCAGGCCGCTTGGCCTCCTCGGCGGCGGTGGAAATGGCGTCGAAGCCGTAATAGGCAAAGAAGATGATCGCTGCGGCCGCCATAACGCCGCGCTGGAGGCCGTCAACCTCATGCTTGGCGAAGCCATAAGGCATGAAAGGTTCGAAGTTCGAGAAATCGAAGTGTGGCAGCGCGACGAGAATGAAGACAAGGAGCGCGGCGAGCTTCACCACCACCAGGATGGCATTCACCGTGGCGCTTTCACGCGTGCCGGCGATCAAGAGTCCGGCCACGCAAGCGATAATGAAGACCGCCGGGATGTTCATGACGCCGCCGGCGTGGGGGCCCGCCGTCAACGCGAGCGGAAGCGCGATGTCGAGCGATTTAAGGAACCCGGCCGCATAGCCCGACCATCCGACCGCGACGGCGCTTACCACCAGGGAGTATTCGAGGATCAGGCACCAACCGACGATCCACGCCAAGATCTCGCCCAGCACGACGTAGCTGTACGTGTAAGCGCTTCCCGACGCAGGGATCATGGTGGAAACTTCGGCGTAGCACAGCGCCGCGCAGGCGCAGATGACGCCGGCTACGACGAAGGAGAGAAGCACTCCCGGTCCGGCGAGATTCGCCCCGACGCCGATCAGCGTGTAGATGCCGGTGCCGACGATAGCGCCC
>JAIUPE010000216.1 GCA_020160875.1 Pseudomonadota bacterium | reverse complement strand
CGGTCATGGGGCCCGCCGTTCGTGCAGAGCGAAGACGGCGGCGACTTGAGTGCCACCTATTTCCACTCGGCCAACCGCGGCAAGCGGTCGATCGCCATCGATTTCAATCGCGCGGAAGACCTCGACGTCGTGAAGCGGCTGATCGCCGATGCCGACATCGTGATCGAGAATTTCAAAGTCGGCGCGCTGAAGAAATTCGGCCTCGACTACGCGACCTTGAGCGCGCGCCATCCGGGCCTGATTTATTGTTCGATCACCGGCTTCGGCCAGACGGGGCCTTATGCTCATCTGCCGGGCTACGATGCGATGATCCAGGCGCTCGGTGGTTTCATGGCGGTCACGGGCGAACCGAACGGCGAGCCGATGAAAGTCGGCGTCGCGGTGGTCGATCTTTTCACCGGTGTGTACGCGACGACGGGCATCCTTGCCGCGCTTCATGCGCGCAAGTCGACGAACCGCGGCGCCCACATCGATATGAGCCTCCTGGATGTCCAAGTCGGCGTTCTGGCCAATCAGGCGGCGTCTTATCTGATTTCCGGACAGGCCGCGCCGCGCCTCGGCAACGCGCATCCGAATCTCGCGCCATATCAGGTTTTCGCGGCTTCCGATGGCCATCTCATGATCGCCGTGGGCAACGACGGCCAATTCGGGCGCCTTTGCAATGTGCTCGGCGATGACGCCTTGGCTTTCGACACGGCCTATCGCCACAATCCTGACCGCGTGCGTAATCGCGACGCCTTGATCGCGCTGCTCAGCGAAAAAATCGCGAAATGGAAGAAGGCGGAGCTCGTCGCGAAACTTGAAGGCGCCGGCGTGCCGGTGGGGCCGATCAATACCGTGCCGGAAGTGTTCGCTGATCCGCATGTGGTCGCGCGCGGCATGCGTGTGGATATCGCGTCTCCGGAGGCCGCGGGCGGCAGCGTTCCGGGCGTGCGTACGCCGATCATGTTCAACGGCGAACCGTGTGTCGCGGAATTGCCCGCGCCGGCCCTCGGCCAACATACGGAAGAAGTCAAACAGTCTCTCGATGCGCCGGAGCGCAAGAGAGCCCGTCTGCGGCTGAGCGTCGGCGCTTAAGCGCCGCGCGAGGCATAGGAGCGCGGACGAGATGAAGGTTGAGTGGAGGAGAGCGTTAGGCTGATGGCTGCGGCATTGCAGTCATAAAGGCTGGAGACGCGCTCTAGAGGAGGAAAGTGAACGTGAGTCCGGTTTCTCGTTTTGAGTCGAAGTCCCGCCGCAAGTTCGGCATGGCGTTGCGCGCGAGCGTGGCCGGCCTGCTGACGTTTGGCGTCGTTGCCTGTTCGGAAGGCCCTTCGGAGCGCGCCGCCGCGCCCGCGGCCGCAGCGTCCGTTGCCGACTTCGATGGTACGCCCGCGCGTGTGCGCCGGATGAGCCCGGAGCAGTACACAAACACCATCCATTATATTTTCGGCGACGACGTCCGTGTCGTCGCGGCGCTCACACCGCTTCCGCGCACCGACGGTTTGCTGGCCTCGGGCGCGGCCTCCGTCGGCATGACGATCGGCGAAATTCAGCAGCTGCAAAGCTCGGCATCGGCGATCTCGGCCCAGATCCTCGACAAAGGGAACCCCGGCGAGCGCATCGCACCGCGCCGCGACTATCTCGTGCCCTGCAAGCCGGCGAACCCGGCTGCCGCGGACGATGTTTGCGCGGCGAAGTTCATCAAGCAGACGGGCCGGCTCCTTTATCGCCGTCCGCTGCCCGATGCGACCGTCGCGAGCCTCGTCGCGGACGCGAAGCGCGGCGCAACCAATCTGAAGGATTTCTACGCCGGGCTCGGCTCCGTGATCGAGGGCATGCTGATCGATCCCAATGTCCTTATGATCGCCGATACGACCGAGCCGGACCCGAACAATCCGGGCAAGCGCCGCCTCGACAGCTATTCGGTCGCCGCGCGCCTGAGTTTCTTCCTGTGGAATGCTGCACCCGACGATATGCTGCTGACCGCGGCGGAGAAGGGCGAGTTGCAGACCGCGAAAGGCCGCGCCAAGGTCGTGGCCGCGATGATGGCTAGCCCGCGCATTGAACACGGCGTGCGCGCGTTCTTCGACGATATGTTCGGCTTCGAGGAATTTGTTGGTCTCGCGAAAGACCCGGCGACGTATCCCATGGTCACGGGGCAGACCCTTATCGACGCGCGTGAGCAGACGCTTCGCACCGTCGTCGATCATCTCGTGACCAACAACGAGGACTACCGAGACCTCTTCACGACGCGTGCGACGTTCATGTCGCCCGCGCTTGCGCCGGTCTATCAGGTTCAGCCGGCGTTGGGCTGGGTGCCGTATGAATTCCCGGAAGGCAGTCCGCGTGTCGGCTTGCTCTCGCAGGTCAGCTTTCTCGCGCTTCACTCGCACCCGGCGCGCAGCTCGGCCACGAAGCGCGGCAAGGCGTTGCGCGAGCTTCTGCTCTGCCAGCGCGTTCCGCCCCCGCCCGCCAACGTCGATTTCTCGGCCGTTGAAAATCCGGACGCGCGTTTGCGCACGGCGCGCGAGCGTTTGAATTTCCACAGCCAAAATCCCGTCTGCGCCGGTTGCCACAAGATCACCGATCCGATGGGCCTCGCACTTGAGCAGTTCGATGGCGCCGGCCGCTTCCGCACCACCGAAAAAGGCGTGCAACTCGACGTGACCGGAACCTTGGACGGAAAAGCCTTCACCGACGTC
>JAIUPE010000215.1 GCA_020160875.1 Pseudomonadota bacterium | reverse complement strand
CGTTGCGCCACAGCTCCATGTAACCGCGCCAAAGGTTAACCTGGGCGTCCATCAGCTTCTGCGGTTCAGCCATCATCTTGGTGGTGAGTTCGAGGAAGGCGTTGCCGACGCTGGCCATATCCGCCATGCCAACGCCGGCGGCGGGGTCGGACGCGCCGCGGTGCATGAACTCTTGAAGCAAGTTCTGAGAGCGCTGGGCGATATCAGACATGATCGCGGGCCAATCGGCGGGGTCGGCGTGAACGTCCGTCGCGCTGTCTGGCTGTTTAACCGTTTTGGCCGAGGTGCTGCTGTTCTTCGACATGTCCCCATCCAGCCGTGGTGGATATTCCCGAGGCGGTGTATGTATTGTCTGCGCGAGGCAACCGCTTATGCATAAGTGGGACTGGCAAGACTGTCCAGACGCGCGTACAAAATTAAGTTTGTAGATGAAGTGTGGCGTATAAGATTATGGCAAACAACACAAAAATTCGTGACGGTCGCAACTACATCCGGATGGCCGTGAGCGCCACCGCGGTCACGGCCATGCTCGCGCTCGCCGCGTGCGCCTCGGACGATGACCTGGCGGCCGATGCCGCTCCTGAAAGCACCGCCGCCGCCGAGAGCGGCGCGCCGGCTTCCGCGCCGACCTTTGGCGCGGCCAACGCCGCGCCGCGGTTTGTCGTCCCTTCGGCCGCGAACCAGAGCCCGCCGAGTGTGAATACGGTGCCGAGCACGGCGCCGGCGCCGCGCTCGTCCGACGAAGAGCGCGATGCGGCCCGCAAAGGTCTCGTCGCGGATCTCGCGAACGCGCGCCATAACGACGTGGGCGGGCGCACCCTGCCGGTCGTCGTGCGTCCGTATGTGGAACCCGTCGGCGGACAGTCGGTGGCGCCCCCGGCTGAAACAACGCCCGAGCCGGACACCAGCCGTCTCGATGCGCCGCCGCCGCCGCGTCCAGCGGAGGCAGACAGCGCGCCGGCAAAGCCCGCGGCCGGACCGGCACCGGCAAACAAGATCCCCACCGGAAGCTAATAGCTCGCTATATACTAACGGGACGGGGCATGGAGGCCGCAAGGTGGATGGCCCCAAAAATGCCCCGGCCGGTCCATAGCGCCGTCATAAACAGAGTGTACCTAACACATTGTGGAAATGTGGCGTCTGCCGCATAAGGGGCACTCCAATCTCATGGGCTACCGATGAAGACCGAGTTCAATCGCATCAAACGTTTGCCGCCGTATGTGTTCGCCGAAGTGAACGCGATGAAGGCGCGTTTGCGCGGTGCCGGCGAGGACATCATCGACTTCGGGATGGGCAATCCAGACCTGCCGACCCCGCAGCATATCATCGACAAGCTGACCGAAGTCGCCCAGGACCCGAAAGCGCATCGCTATTCCGCCTCGCAGGGCATCAAGGGCCTGCGCAAGGCTTTCGTGAGCTACTACGAGCGCCGGTTCGGCGTCTCCTTGGATATGAACAAGGAAGTATGTGTCACCCTCGGCTCGAAAGAGGGGCTGGCAAATCTCGCCTCGGCGATCACCAATCCCGGCGACCTCATCCTTTCGCCGAACCCGGCATATCCGATCCATCCGTTCGGCTTCATCATCGCGGACGGTTCGGTCCGCTCGCTGCCCTGCACGCCGGACGCCGAGTTCATGGCCGCGCTCGACCGCGCGGTGAAGAACTCGACCCCGAAGCCGGTGGCGCTGATCCTCAACTACCCGTCCAATCCGACGGCGCTCGTGGCCGATATCGATTTCTACGGTCAAGTCGTGGACTTCTGCCGCCATCACGACATCTGGATCCTGT
Source organism: Pseudomonadota bacterium (assembly GCA_020160875.1). Taxonomy (GTDB): domain Bacteria; phylum Pseudomonadota; class Alphaproteobacteria; order Rhodospirillales; family Rhodospirillaceae; genus SHVO01. The sequence continues at coordinate 929 of JAIUPE010000215.1, read as the reverse complement.
CCGACCTCGCTTACGCCGAGATCTACTTCAACGACCGTCCACCGCCGTCCATTCTTCAAATCCCCGGCGCCAAGGACATCGCCATCGAGTTCACCTCGATGAGCAAGACCTACAGCATGCCGGGCTGGCGCGTCGGTTTCGCCGCCGGCAACCCGACGCTGATCAACGCCCTGGTGCGCATCAAGTCCTACCTCGACTACGGCGCCTTCACGCCGATCCAGGTGGCCGCCGCCGCCGCCCTCAACGGCTCGCAGGATTGCGTGGCCGAGGTGCGCCAGATTTACAAGGAACGCCGCGACATCCTGATCGAAGGATTCGGTCAGGCGCAGTGGCATATCCCAAGCCCCGACGCGTCCATGTTCGCCTGGGCGCCGATCCCCGAGCCGTTCAAGCATCTCGGCGCGCTCGAGTTCTCGAAGCTCCTGATGAGTGAAGCCAAGATCGCCGTCGCGCCGGGCACCGGCTTTGGTGAAGCGGGCGAGGGCTTCGTCCGGATCGCGCTGGTCGAGAACAAGCACCGCATCCGTCAAGCGCTGCGCAACATCCGCATTTTCCTGGGCTCGGCCGGTCAGGTGCTGGAACGCGCTGAACGTCAGCGCGCGGCTTCGTAATGAGCGCTCTCAAGGTTGCGATTGCCGGGCTCGGCACGGTTGGCGCGGGCGCGCTGAAAATCCTGCACAGCAACGCGGCCGAGATCGCGGCGCGCTGCGGGCGGCCGATCACGGTCACCGCTGTTGCGTCTCGTGACCGCAAGAAGGACCGCGGCGTCCCGCTTGATGGCGTGAAGTGGTTCGACGACGCGGCGGCGATGGCCGCCGACGCCGACGCCGACGTCGTCGTGGAACTCATCGGCGGGTCCGAAGGCATCGCGCGCAAGACGGTGGAAGCCGCCATCGCGCGTGGCCGCAACGTCGTCACCGCCAATAAGG
>JAIUPE010000214.1 GCA_020160875.1 Pseudomonadota bacterium | reverse complement strand
GTGCCTTATATCGAACGCGATGTCTTCATCGACAATGAGCAGACGGTCGCGGCGGTGTTGGCCCAATTGGCGGACGCCGAGAAAATCGCCCGCAGCCGGGGGACGGCGATCGCCATCGGGCACCCCCACGACGCGACGCTTGAAGCGCTCGCGCGATGGTTGCCGGAGGCGGAGCGAAAAGGGATCGCGCTCGTGCCGGTGACTGAAATTCTGCGCCGCAGAACGTCGACGCCTTAGCTTTGGCGGGTGTTGATCGCAAGTTGGGCGGCGAAGGCCCGCTTGTAGGCGGGCCGTGCTTCCCCCCGCGCAACATAGGCCGCAAGGTTTGCGTATTCGTCTAGAATTCCCGATGATCTCATACGCAGGAGAACGGAAACCATCATCAGGTCGCCGGCGCTGAAGGCGCCGTCGAGCCAGTCTGCATCGCCCAGACGGGTAGACAACTGTTGCATCCGGCTTCGCACGTTGATGGCGGTGAACGGCAGGCGCGCCTCGTACCACGGCTTGTCACGTTCGAAGAATTTGGCGGTCACGAATTCAAGGATCGGCGGTTCAACCGTATTCACCGCGGCAAACATCCAGGTGATCGCGCGCGCCCGGGCATTGGCGTCTTGGGGCAGGAGGCCCGCATGGCGCCCGGCGATATGGAAGACGATGGAGCCGGTCTCGAACAACGTAAGATCGCCGTCTTCATACGTCGGGATTTGGCCGAAAGGATGGAGCGCGAGGTGCGCGGGTTCTTTCAGGGCCCGGAACGAGACCAGACGGACATCGTAGGGTTGGCCGGTTTCCTCGAGGGCCCAGCGCACACGCGTGTCGCGGGCGAGGCCTTTCCCGCCGTCCGGTGACCGGTCGAAAGCGGTAATCGTGATGACCATGGCTTAGACCTCCTTGGCGTAGGGGAACAGTGCGCGCACACTTGCGTCGCGCAGCCATAGGCCGCCCCAGATGAAAAGGCCGAGATATACGCCGAAGAAGGCATGACTGAACCACGGATTACCGATGCGCACATGCGCCGCGACGGCGCCGCCGAGGTAGCCGGTCAAAAGAACCGCGCCGAGGATCGCCGTGCGCGGCCAGATATAGAGAAGCGTGCAGGCGAGGAGCAGGAGACCGAGAGGAAAACCGGTCTCCGGTGGCCAGCCAAGTTCAAGCCCGGTTTCGGCGACGATGGGAAGCCGTAGCAGCTTCATCGTTGCATCCATCAGCAGAAACAGAATCACGAGCCCCGAAAGTGTGTAGCCCGTGAGGCGCATCTTCTTGGATGTTTCGGGCATGATTTCTTCCCCCCTCGAAACGCGGTCAGGCCGGTTCGTTGATGGCCCAGTTGATGCCGAACGGGTCGGCGAGGCGGCCATAGCGGTCGCCCCAGAAGGCGCGTTCCAGCGGCATGGTGACCGTGCAGCCGGCGTCGACGGCGCGCTTCCACCAGGTCTCGCCGTCTTTCACCACGAGCTGCATCGTGACGCCCGATGAGGGCGCGTAAGGAAAACCGTGTTCCGGGAAGGGATCGCTCATCATCAGCGAACCGCCATTGATCTCCATATGGCAGTGCATGACGCGTTTGCCGTCTTGCGCCGGCATGCGGGCGATTTCCTTGGCGCCGAAAGCCTTTTGATAAAATTCGGAAGCCTGTGCGGCGCCTTCCACGTTGATGTAAGGGATCACGCCGTTGGTCAATGCGCCACCCGGCGCGGCGGCGGCCTGGCTTTCCTTGGTCATGGCCGGGAAGGCGAGGCCAATGAGCTCAATGGTCCCGTCGCCCATGTCGGTGAGCAGGCTCTTGCTCTCCTCGATCATCTGTTCTTTTGAGTCCGCCGCACAGATGGAAACGCCCATGGCGCCGAGCAGCACGGAGCCGACGTCCGGCGCGGTCTCGACGGTGTACTCTCCGCCTTTCAGCGTCACGCGCGCGGCGGAATCCGTGCGTTTGCCCACGGGCGCCGTGACGATGAGTTTACCGGAGGCGAGCGCCGCGTTGATCTTTTTCATCATGGCGGCCATGTGCTCGCCCGATGGAGGTCCCTTGGCGGCGGCGGCCGGGTCGACGGTGTAGAGCGTGACGAATTGCATCGTGCTTCTCCCTAGATCGTCTGCGCGGTTTCCTCGAGCTGCTCGGCGGCTTTGCCCCAGCCCTGATGGAAACCCATCTTGTCGTGCTGATCGCGGGACTCCGCGGTCCAATGACGCACCACGGCGCGGTATTTCGTCTTCCCGTTCCCGGCGTCCTCGAAGGTGATTTCACCGACGAAGAAAGGCGCGCCGTCTTTCGGCACCCAACCGGCATTGAAGGCGTCGGTGAAGACGATTTTCCGATTGGGCACGAGTTCGAGGTAGATGCCCGGGTTCGGGAACTCCTCGCCTTCCGGTGAACGCATGACGACGAGGCAGGCGCCGCCGGCACGAAGTTCGCGCTCGACCTTCACCGTGGTCCAGGGTTTCGGCGTGAACCATTTTTTCATCAGCTCGGGTTCGGTCCAGCAGCGGTAGAGCTTTTCCTTCGGTGCGTTGATGACTTTTTCGAGGACGAGTTCATATCCGGCGGTCATGGCTGTGATCCTTATTTCTGAACGTGCGCGGGATCCATGAAGAGGATCTCCCAGGTGTGGCCGTCCGGATCCTCGAAAGTGCGGTACATCATGAAACCATAGTCCGTGAGGGGACGCGGTTCCGTCGCGCCGGACGCCACGGCGGCGTCGACAATGCGGTGTACGTCGGCCTTCGAGTCCGCGGCCAGGCA
>JAIUPE010000213.1 GCA_020160875.1 Pseudomonadota bacterium | reverse complement strand
CGCTTGCGGGTGAAAGGATCGCTTGCCGCAGTGCCCGGAATTCGGGAGATTTCCCGCCAAGTCCTTGTTGCAATTATTGAAGGTGAGGAATGTCCTGCCGCGTCCTAATCGTCGAAGACGAAGCCATCATCGCCATGGATCTGGAGATGATGCTGCAGGACGAGGGCTGCGACGTCGTCGCAACCGTGGCCTCGGTGAAAACCGCCCTCGAGCAAATCGGCCAGCACGACCTCGATTGCGCCTTCCTCGATATCAATCTTGGCCAGGAGCAGGTCTTTCCAGTCGCGGACGCGCTGGCGAAAAAAGGCGTGCCTTTTGCGCTCCTCAGCGGACATACCAAAGCCGTCGTGCCGCCGGCCCACCTCGGCCGCCCCGCACTCCCCAAGCCTTATCTCAAGAAAGATGTCCTGCAAATTCTGGAACAACTGCGCGGAAAGACCGCGCCAGCCTCATAAAAAGGGCGGACCTTACGGACCGCCCTTTCTCATTTCATCACCCTCGCGAGACCGGCGCGGACACGCCGCTCGTCTCCATCCATCTTCTCGAACGCGATCACGCCTTTGCGCGCCTCTTTCGCGCGAATGATCTCGGTCGGCTTCAGGTGCCTCGCCGCTGTGTCGTGAACACCAACACACCCCCGACGCCAGACCCCGTCGCATCGAACGCCTCCACATCATGATCCGGTTCAGAGCCGGCCGATGCATCGCGCGCAAACGGCGGATGCGCACACGACATGCCGATCTCAGAGCCGCCCGGCTTCAAGAAGGCCCGCACTCACGCTCGCGCGAGTGCGAACACGGATACAAGTTTCCCCTTGAGATAGATGGGCGAGGCGCTCCATTCTAGCCTCATGAAACGCATCTCTCTTTTCCTGCTGACCGTTCTCTGCGCGGCCGCGGCCTCGTACACCAGCGACGCGAATGCCAAGGCGGTTTACGCCTGGGTGCCCGATGACCGCGCCGGCTGCTGCCGCGGTGTTCTTGAAATCAGCGACGAAGCCTATTTCGCGGGGCAGGCCGCATGGCAAAGCGACAAGCCCGCCCCTGCCCTCGCGGTCGAGCGCTTCTTCTTCGAAGGCAAGTTCACCGTCCTCGACGAGCTGAAGCGCAATCCGGAAAACCCCACGATGGAAATCACGGTGAGCACCAATCTCGCCGCGCAGGATTCCGAACATTGCTGCGAGTGGGATTTGCAGGTGCGCCCCACGGCAACAGGCGGCCTTGACGGACATCTGCGTCTCAAGACGAAGGCCGACGAGATCGTCATGTCCGGTGAAGGCGACCAGTGGGGCCTCGACCGCGCCCGCAGCGATGTGTTGCCGTCCGGGATCGTGTGCGGCCTCGCGCCGAAGACGTCCTGCGCGCGCGCGGGAGGCCGGTGGATGCTCGTATCGGCGCCGCCGCCGAAGAAGTAATTATCCACAGCCTCCGTCACCTCAATTGCCGCGACGGGCTTGCAAATTTCGCGGGGGCGCGAAGCCCTTTTCGCCCTCTTCGCGATATCCCCAAGGTCCTGAGCCCCTTTTAAAGGCACGCGGTTCCCCCCACCGCGGGCGTTATCCTATAATGCCGCCGGTATCGTCTTGGGGAGCTCATACATGCTTAAAGAATTCCGCACCTTTGCCCTGCGCGGCAACGTCATCGACCTCGCGGTCGGTGTCATCATCGGCGCCGCCTTCGGCAAAATAACCACCTCGCTCGTGAACGACGTGATCATGCCGCCTATCGGGCTCCTTTTAGGCCGCGTCGATTTCTCGGATCTGTTCGTCGATCTGTCGGGCGCCAGCTATCCGAGCCTCACCGCGGCGAAAGACGCCGGCGCGCCGGTGATCGCTTACGGCGCGTTCGTGAATACCATCATCGAATTCACGATCATCGCCTTCGCCGTCTTCATGCTGGTTCGCCAGGTGAACCGGTTGCAGGCGCGTTTCAAGGACGCCCCGGCGCCGGCCACGGAAAAGAACTGCCCGCGCTGCGTCTCGGCGATCCCGATCGCGGCGACGAAGTGCAAGTTCTGCACGTCTGATCTCTAAGAGCGTTCTTTAGGGCTTAACCGCGGGATCGAACAGCCGCGAATGCTCGTCCAATGCGAAACGGTCCGTCATGCCGGCGATATAATCGGCGACGCGGCGGGCCGTTCGCGTGGTATTCGGAACTTCGGTTCCGTCGCGCCAGTCGTCCGGCAACAACAGCGGTTCGGCAAGAAGCAGCAAGAACAGGTCCTTCACCACCCGGCGCGCCTTGCTGGTCATGCGATTGACGCGTGTATGCCGGTACATGCGCGAGAAGAGAAAAGCCCGGATCGCCCCCTCCGCCTCGGCCACTTCGTCCGAGAACCCCACCAGTGGTTTGCCCATCGCGCGAACGCCCGCCGCCGGACCCGGTTTCGCGGCCAGCCACCGGCGGTGCGTTTCAGAGATCACATCGTCCACCATCGCCGCGATAAGGCGGCGCAGGGATTCATGGATGAGGCGCGTACGTTCGACGCCGGGATGACGGTCCATCACGCTCTGAAAGATCGGCCCCACCAACGGAAGCGTGATGACGTCCTCGAGGGGAAACAAACCCGCCTTCAGGCCATCATCGAAATCGTGGGCGTTATAGGCAATGCCGTCCGCGAAGGCCGCGACCTGCGCCTCCGCGCCAGGCCAGGTCGCAAGCTCGAGATCATGCGCGGCGTTGTACTCGGTAATGGCAAGCGGGATGGGTTCGCCCTTCCGCTTCGCTTCGGCGGCGGCGCCGACGACCGGGCCATTGTGTTTCACCAGCCCCTCGAGCGTTTCCCAGG
>JAIUPE010000212.1 GCA_020160875.1 Pseudomonadota bacterium | reverse complement strand
CGATGGACCAGTTGTTCGCGACTCTCGATCCCACGATGCGCCAGCTCCGCTTGCCTTCTGGGCGCACCGTTATTTTGTCCGATACCGTGGGGTTCGTGTCCGATCTCCCGCACGAACTGGTGGCCGCGTTCCGCGCCACACTCGAAGAGGTTCTGGAAGCCGACGTCATCGTTCATGTCCGCGACATCGCGCACCCCGAAAGCGAGGCGCAGCTTCGGGACGTAGAAGACGTGCTCAAGCAGCTCGGGATCGATCTGCACGGTGAAGATACCGGCACGACGCGCCCCGTCATCGAGGCGCTGAATAAGATCGATCTGCTGGACGAATTAGGCGCGGAAGCGATTGAAGCGCAAGTCGCGCGCACGCCGAATCAAGTCGCGATATCTGCGCTGTCGGGTTTGGGCGCCGACGCGCTCCTGGCCAAGATCGAGCGCGAGCTTGCAAACAAGCGCCAACCGTTCTCGATTGTCGTTCCGTTGGAAGACGGCGAAACCATCGCATGGCTATATCGGCGGGGCGAAGTGTTGGACAGGACCGATACCGAACTTGAAGCGCGGTTCCAGGTTCTGTTGGATGATGCGGACCTCGCGCGATTGAAAAAGCGCGGCATCGTCCCGGGTCACGCGGCCGAATGATACCCGGTGACACGCGCGCGCTTGTCCAGGGGGTCATCACCGCCATACGCGAGGTCGCCGACGCGGTCATCGTTCCGCGCTTCCGCCAACTCGCCGCACATCACGTTAAATCAAAGACGCATCCGGGCGATGTCGTCACCATCGCCGACGAAGAAAGCGAGCGTCTTCTCGGTCCAAAACTGAATAGTCTTTTGGAAGGATCGCGTGTCATCGGCGAGGAAGGCGCTTTCGCCGACCCGACTCTGTTCGATCTCCTCCAAGGCACGGCTCCGGTCTGGGTCATCGATCCCATCGACGGCACCGCCAACTTCGTCAACGGGGTCGCGCAGTTCGCGGTGATCGTCGCCCTGGTGCATGGCGGCGAGACGAAGATGGGTTGGATCTATGAGCCGCTAGAGGGGCGCACGTTATGGGCGGAGAAGGGGAAGGGGACTTGGCGAACCGGGCCCATCGCTCTTGGCGACGCACCAGACCATCAACAGGTCCGTATTCCGCCCTCGGGCTCCCAGCTCAAGGACATGGTGGCGTCCATGCACAACAAGGACCTCGGCGCCCTGCGCGGCAAGTTCGCGCGCAACATCCGTCTCGGCAGCGCCGCGCATGACTACTGGTCGCTCGTGGAAGGGCGCGCCCAGGTGCTGGCCTACCGCAAACTGAAACCCTGGGACCACGCGGCTGGTTTGCTCATCCATGAGGAAGCCGGGGGCTATAACCGGCTGTTGTCCGGCGAGCGCTACGACCCAACCCTTCGCGAGCAAACCGGGCTCCTGTGCGCCCCCACCGAAGCAATCTGGCGGGAGATCAAAGGGATGGTGAAGGCGGTGGAGTATCCGCGGCAGCTCCCCCTATTCGACACAAGGCGATAAGCCCGGGGAAAGCGGTCTTAATTCCGCCGTAGTGGACGGCGATAGTTGCGTCTATGGGCCGGGTATTCAAAACAACATTGTCGATCTTAGGCGCGCTGACCGTTTCGACGGCGGCGCATGTCCCACTTTCGATGGCGCAGGATTACAACGATCCTCCGGCCGCCATCGCGCAGGACGAGCGCCTTTCGCCACGCGAGCTGGACTCGCTGCTGGCGCCCATCGCGCTCTATCCCGACCAGCTGCTCGCACCGCTCCTGATGGCAGCGACCTATCCGCATGATGTCGAAGCCGCCGCCCAGTGGGCGTCGCGTCCGATCAACGCTTCGCTGCGCGGTGACGGTATCGCGTTCGCGATCGAGCCGTTCCCGTGGGATCCGAGCGTGAAGACGCTGGCGCAGTTCCCTGACGTGCTGCGCATGCTCAACGAGGAATGGGACTGGATGGTCCGTGTCGGCAACGCGTTTTATTTGCAGGAATCCGATGTGATGGATTCCGTGCAGCGTTTGCGCCATCAGGCATTTGCGATGGGCACCCTGCGTTCGACCGATCTGCAGCGTGTCCGGTTCGAAGGCGGCGCCGTGATCATCGACATGATCGATCCCGGCAGCGTGTACATCCCGGCCTACGATCCGGTGCGTGTTTACGGCTATTGGTCGTATCCCGACTTTCCGCCGTACTATTTCCGGCGCCCGGTGACCGTGACCCGTTATATGGTCGTGCCGACCTTGTGGGGTTGGTCGTCGTGGGAATGGCACAATCACCGCATCCGCGTGGATCGCCCGCGCTACAGCTACTTCCATCGTTCCAACCCCTGGCGCTTCAACGACAATACCTGGCGTCATAATCCGCGCCCGGGCCGCGACGCCAATTTCCGCCGCGATGACCGGCGTGACGATTGGCGCGGCAACGATCGCCGCGACAATGATTGGAGCAGGGGCGACCGCAATGACGGACCGCGCCGCGATGGCCGCCGGGATGATCAGCGCGCCGATGTGGCCCCAGCGGCTCCCGTGGCGCCGACGCCGCCGTCCAACGGTTTCCGCAACGATCCAGGCGAGCGTCAGCGGCAGTTCGAGCAAAACCGCTGGAACGAGCTGCGCGAACGCCGTAACGACGGAGACCGTCCGCGGTTCAATGGAAGCGGCGAAGGCCGGCAGTTTCAGCCGCGTGAACGCCAGGCTTATGCGGGGCCGCAGCTGACGCCTCCGGCGCCCGTTGCCCCTATGGCGCCAATGCCCCCGCAGGCGACGCGTGAGGACCGCGGCCGTGGTTTCCGCGGTGGCCAGGAT
>JAIUPE010000211.1 GCA_020160875.1 Pseudomonadota bacterium | reverse complement strand
TCTTTCAGGACGATGGGGATGCCATGCAGCGGACCGCGCAGCTTGCCGGCCTTGCGTTCGGCATCGAGCGCCTTGGCCTGATCCATGGCGTTCGGGTTCATATAGATGATGGCGTTGATGGCAGGACCGGTTTCCTCGAAGGCGGCGACGCGGGCAAGGTAGGCGGCGGTGACGCGCTCGGCGGTCAGGCCCTTGGCGTAGGCGGCCTGGATTTCCGGGATGGTCGCTTTGGTGACGTCCAGGGTCGCGGCGTGGGCGGCGCTGAACCCGAGCACCAAAGCCAGCGCTCCGATGGCGACGCCGGTGCGGATTCGCGACGCAAAATTGCGGCTCAAACTGTTCATTTTCTCTCCCCCGAATTGATCCCCAAATGGATCGCCACATTGTGCGATGAGGCCGATCGATCAGCGTACTACGTAAGTTAGCGCAATTTTCCGACATGGGATACGCTGGCCCGGGAAAGCACAGGTTTCGAGCCCACGGAAGGCCATGGAAAAGCAGCGATCTCTTCTCGCATATGTGAACGCGGGACACTTCCTCGACCACTACGCGATGCTGATCTTCCCGGCCGCCGTGATCGCCATGGAAAAGGATTTCGCCGCGAGCTATGGCGACCTCCTGGCACTGGCCGCGCCCGGTTTCATCGCCTTCGGCGCGGGCTCGATGCTGGCGGGCTGGATGGCCGACGCCTGGAGCCGGCGGCATATGATGACGCTGTTCCTTGTCGGTATCGGCGTCAGCTTGATGGCCTGCGGCTGGGCCTCGACGCCGTTCGAACTCGGCGCGGCGTTGTTCCTGGTGGGTGTGTTCGCCTCCATCTATCACCCGGTTGGTACAAGCTTGATCGCCACGCACGCGAAAGACCTCGCGCGCGGGATCGGATTCAACGGGATGATCGGAAACATCGGAGTGGCGAGTTCGGCCATTATCACAGGGCTGATCGCCGACCATTACGGCTGGCGCGCGGCCTTCATCGCGCCCGGCGCCGTCACGACCGCCATTGGGTTCGCGTTCCTGGTGACTTTCCGCGAGGACTTTCAGGGCAAGGCGGAACCGCGCACCTCGCAGCGGCCGCGCACGCACCATATTGTCCGCCTGCTGGCCGCGCTCGGTCTGACGATCACCGCCAGTTCGATGCTGTTCAACTCCATCACGGTGGCCATGCCGAAACTGCTACAGGAGCGATTGGGCGATACGGGCGCCGACCCGGCGGTGTGGGGTCTCGTCGCGGCGGGCCTCTACATGTTCGGCGCGCTGTCGCAGTACACCGTGGGAACTCTGGCCGCGCGGCGCGGACTGTTCGCGCTGTTCCTGCCCATCGCCGTGGTGATCGCGGTGACCCCGTTCCTGGTGGCGTTCTCCTATGGACCGCTGCTTATCCTGGTGTGCGTGCCGCTCATTGCCGCGTCGTTCGGCCTGATCACGGTGACGGACGCCATCGTCGGCCAGAACGCCACGGCGAAATGGCGCTCGACCATCTACGGTCTGCGCTATTTCCTGACGAGCCCGGCGGCGGGCGCCGCCGTAGTGCTCATTGCATTCGCCCATGAACGCGGCGGGTTCGAACTGACGTTCGAGATCCTGGGCTGCGTCGCGGCGCTAGGGCTGGTGGCGTGCGCGCTTCTGCCCGGGAAGCAGCTTAAGCCTGCCCACTCTTAATCAGCGGGTCCCAGGCTCGAGTCCTGGTGCGCCCACCATTTTTCCTCAAGTGCTTGAAAAGTCGAGTTTGTGTGAGTCCGGTGTGCCGCCTGCGCCGGATTTATCATTGTCGCACGCACGAATTTCTGAGGACTATCAACGAAGGTGGTAGCTCGTGCTTGCCCACCATCCCGTCAGAAAACTAATTTGCTTCGATCTGCATCCGAAGTTCATCCGAAACGCCGGACCACTTTGTTTCAGTGCCCATTCGAAGGCGGATGCCACATTCATCAATTGCGGCAGCAATGATTTGTCGAAACCACTCGTATTGGGTCCAGTTGTCTTGCGAAGGTGGCCTTGGAAACAACACTTGGCGCGTCTCGTCCCAAGCCACACCCATCCCAGCGCGATAGATAAAAGGTAAGGCGGAGTTGCCATGAGCCGGGCGCACGTACAACCTGTCAAAATCATCGATGCCTATTTCAGCAACTTCGTCGTCGATTATTGGGCAAGGCGCCGTTGATGGAGAGGGTCTTCACCGAGCATACGCTTGCGCTTGGCGTGCGACAAACGGGCTGGAAATCGCAGCAAACGACGAGATAGCACCGTCTCTCGGTTATCAATCGCACACATATGCCTGCACGGTAGCGCCTGTATCAAACATAATTCCGACAGAGCATGAGTAGCCCCACTTTTCGCTCCAATCGCACTCGAATCCACCGGCGACTTTCCGCGTGAAACCGTCTTGCGGCTTCCCCTCGCAGTCGACACGTTGCTCCTGCACGGCCATGCTTTGATAAATCCTTTTGGCGTCATCGCCTTTTATGTAGAGAAGGATGCGATCGACCTGCGCGTTAGGGTCAGGATCAACATAGTGCTCATTATTTAGTGTGTATTGCGCGTCGAGTTGCCGCGTTTCGCCGTTAATGACCGCATCGGCATTTTGCGCCGCCGCTGTGCCGCTCGACTGCGCAACGACTGTGCTCGTTCCTAAAAGAACATACGCTGCGACAGCTTCCGTCCTCCACCGCATTCCATCTCTCCTGGACCGCTTAATTAGGTGCTTCAGGCATATATATCTTGCCTTGGATAGAAGCGCACTAGGGCTCCGCGCTCTTTGAAGATTGCTAACGACGAGGTGGCCTGCGGTAGCTAGGGTGCGCAACCATGTGAAGATGGTCGTCATGGCCACTGTACGGTTTCACGCCCTTAATCTCCGGATCGTTAAATAGAATCTGGGTAACACCGCCGGTTGC
>JAIUPE010000210.1 GCA_020160875.1 Pseudomonadota bacterium | reverse complement strand
CACAGCGGTCGCATCGGGTGCGATCCGTACCGTCGACCTGACCCAGACGCTGTCCCCGGACACGCCGACATTGGTGCTCCCCCCCGAATTCGGCCAATGCGCCGGCTTCAGCCAGCAGGAAATCTCGCGCTACGACGATCGCGGCGTCGCCTGGTACTGGAATAATTTCACGGTCAGTGAGCATACGGGCACGCATTTCGACGCGCCGATTCACTGGATCACCGGCAAAGACTTGCCGAACAACGCACTCGACACCATCCCGGCCAAGGATTTCATGGCGCCAGCGGTCGTCATAGACTGCTCCGCGGAAGCTGCGGCCAATCCCGATTTTACGCTGACCGTCCCCGTGATCGAAGCGTGGGAAAAGAAGCATGGGCGCATCCCGCCGCGCAGCTGGGTTTTGTTCCGGACGGATTGGTCGAAGCGCACCGGTGACGCATACACAAACCGCGGCGCCGACGGTCCTCACACGCCGGGTCCGGATCCGGACGCCGTGAAGTTCCTTGTCGAAAAGCGCGATGCGCATGGTTTCGGCGTCGAGACCATCGGCACCGATTCCGGCCAAGCCCATTCGTTCAATCCGCCTTACCCTGCGCATGCGATCTTCCACGGGGCCGGCCGCTATGGGCTGCAGTGCCTCGCCAATCTTGATCTCTTGCCGGCGGTCGGCGCATTCGTGATTGCGGCGCCGCTCAAAATCGCCGACGGATCGGGCAGTCCGTTACGTGTTCTCGCGTTGGTTCCGGGCTAGGAGCTACCCTCATGGCGGAGCGGTCATTCGCGAAGGAAGTCCAGCAACTTCGAATCGGCGCAGGCGCCGAGTTCCGGGGCGAGGGCATCCTCGCGGTGACCAAGGCTCTGTTGCAAGCGGGGGTATCCTATGTCGGGGGCTATCAGGGATCGCCAATCTCGCACCTGATGGACGTGCTCGCCGACGCGCGCGAGATCATGGAGGAGCTGGGGATTCATTTCGAATCCTCGGCCAGCGAAGCCGCCGCCGGCGCCATGCTGGCGGCGTCAGTGAACTACCCGTTGCGCGGGGCCGTCACATGGAAGTCGACCGTCGGCACCAACGTCGCGTCCGACGCCTTGGCCAACGTGGCCTCCGGCGGCGTGAAAGGCGGCGCGGTCATTATTGTCGGCGAGGATTACGGCGAAGGCTCCTCGATCATGCAGGAGCGCACACACGCTTTCGCCATGAAGTCGCAGATGTGGCTACTGGACCCGCGTCCGAACCTCACGTCCATCGTACACATGGTCGAAAAGGCATTCGAGCTTTCGGAGGCTTCGAATACGCCGGTTATGCTCGAATTACGTGTGCGCGCGTGCCACGTCTACGGGCGCTTCATCGCCAAGGACAATGTGCGTCCCGCGTTCGGGTTGAAGGACGCCATGGAAAACCCCGTGCGCGACGTCAATCGCATCGTGCTGCCCCCGGCAAACTATCTGCACGAACACGAAAAGATCAATCAGCGCTGGCCCGCCGCCGTTGAATTCATCAAGAAGCATCAGTTGAACGAGTTTCTTGGCGGCGCCACCGGCGACGTCGGGATCATCGTTCAGGGCGGTCTCTACAATACGCTGATCCGAGCGCTGGAGATGCGCGGCCATTCGGACAGCTTCGGCGAAAGCAAAATCCCGATCTATGTCCTGAATGTCACCTATCCATTGATCGATAACGAGGTTGTGGGCTTCTGCGCCGACAAGAAAGCGGTTCTGCTCGTGGAAGAAGGGCAACCGGAGTTTATCGAGCACGAACTGAACACGATCCTGCGCCGCGCCGATCTGCAGACCCGTCTCGTCGGCAAGGACGTGTTGCCGCGTGCCGGCGAGTATACCGGTCAAGCCATGATCGACGGTTTCGACAAGTTCGCCCAAAAATGCGCGCCGCATCTGGCCGGCGACCGGACGCCGCGCCCGCCGATCCTGGCGAACACGCCCGACCTGACCAAAGTGGTGCCGCCGCGCCCGGCCGGTCTTTGCACGGGCTGCCCGGAACGTCCGGTGTTTACGGCCATGCGTCTCGTCGAAAAGGAACTCGGTAAACACCATGTGAGCTGCGATATCGGCTGCCATCTCTTCTCGATCCTGCCGCCCTTCAATATCGGCAATACGACGATGGGCTACGGGCTCGGGTGGTCGGGTGCATCCGCACTCAATGATCCAACCGCCAAGAAACGCACGATTTCCATGATGGGTGACGGCGGCTTCTGGCACAACGGCCTCACCAGCGGCGTGGGCAACGCGGTCTTCAATAAGACCGACAATCTACTCGTCGTTGTCGACAACAATTACTCCGCCGCCACCGGCGGCCAGGATATTCTTTCGTCGCGCGCGGCGAATAAATCGCGCAGCACGAACCATCCCATTGCCCGCGCCATCCGTAACATCGGAGTCGACTGGTTGAAGGTCGTTCGGACCTACGATCTCCAAACGATGCGCGACACGCTGAAGCAGGCTCTCACCACCAAGGAGAAAGGCCCCAAGGTCATCGTTGCGGAATCCGAGTGCATGCTGAACAAGCAGCGCCGTGTGAAGCCGCAGATCGCAAAGCGGATCAAGAACGGCGAACGCGTTGTGAAGGAACGATTTGGCGTCGATGCAGACACTTGCACCGGCGACCACAGTTGTATCCGTCTTTCGGGCTGCCCTTCGCTGACCATCAAGGACAACCCGGACCCACTCCGTCGCGATCCTGTCGCGGCCGTGAACAACGACTGTGTCGGTTGCGGCCATTGCGGCGAGACCGCCCACGCGGCGGTGCTGTGCCCGTCCTTCTACCGCGCCGACATCGTATTCAACCCGACCTGGTGGGACCGCGTTCGGGCAAAAGTCCGGGGCGGGATTATTGGCTGGCTGCAGCGTCAGGCCGACGCGCGTCGCGCGCGCTACGCGGTTTAATGTG
>JAIUPE010000209.1 GCA_020160875.1 Pseudomonadota bacterium | reverse complement strand
TGATGTTGTTGACGTCGCCCTTGGCGAGATCCTTTTCGTCCTTCACCACCACGGTCTTGCCAATCACCTTGCCGTCGGCCGACAGCAAGGGATGACCGGCACGCGTGTCGTTGCGGTCCACGAAGCCGACGAACACGCGATTCGGATCCTCGGCGTTCACCGCCACGGCGCGCTGGTCGAAGCCTTCGATGCCCGGCTTGAACCAGCCGACGACCACATCATACGGCCCGGTTTCATCCAATCCGCCCTTTTCCTGTGCCGCGGCAGGTAAAGCGGCAACGCACGCGGCGAACGAAATGCCCACGAGGGCGTGTTTGAATCTCATGATTGATCCTCCCCGAAAAATCGATGGCGAACCGTAACCAGAAATCGGGCCACGATCTATTACGATCTCAGAAACCATCTCGGCCCCGAGGTGGTTTTGCGAAGCGCCGACACCTCACGCCGCCGTGAGGCCTCCGCGTAAGCAAAATTCCGCCGATCTCGTTTAAGGAAGCGCGGACGCCCCTGAGTTGCGAAAATCCTTATGCACCTCCGCGAGGCGTCGGACTCGCGCGCTGCTGGAAGAGTGACGCGCACGGCCAAACCATATAAAATCGCGTCATGAAATATGCGCTGTTCGCACTCGTCCTGTTCAACGCCGGCGCCGCGCTGGCGCAAGGTATGCCGTCCCTGCCCGCACCGGGCATGCCCGGACAATTCAGCAATCCCGCACAAGGCGCGCCGCCGCCGCCGACCAAGAAACTGCCGAACGGCGAGTGCGTGACCACGGCCGCGCGGAACTACGAAAGCATCCGCAATTTCATTCCGTTCGTGTCCCTGGAGGACTGTCTCAAGAGCGGGGGCCGCCCAGCCACGCCGGGCCTCGCGATGCCCGCCCGAAAACCCAGCTAAAACAGGGTCTTGCCGGCTCTTGTACTCCCCGGCGCACCCCCTATATTCCCGTTATCCGGGGCTTTCCCCTTTAAGGAACCATCATGACCAATCCCGCTTTTGAGCAGATTCAGAAGGACATCGGCGAGAACGACGTCGTTCTCTACATGAAGGGGACTCCGCAGTTCCCGCAGTGCGGCTTCTCCGCCGCCGTCGTCCAGGTGCTCAACCACTTCGGCGTCCCGTACAAGGGCATCAACGTGCTTGCCGATCAGGGCATCCGCGAAGGCATCAAGGAATTCACCCAGTGGCCGACCATCCCGCAGCTTTATGTGAAGGGCGAATTCGTCGGCGGCTGCGACATCGTGCGCGAGATGGCCGAAAGCGGCGAACTCGAGACGCTGTTCAAGGACAAGCAGATCCCGACCGCCTAGCAGGCGCGCCGGATCGCTGAAATAAAAAGGGCTCCCGGTCGGAAGCCCTTTTTTGTTAGGAGACGAGCGTTAACGGCTGGTGGCCGCACCGGGCGGCGCTTCGGCCACCTTCGCATCCGGATGCTGGATAAAGACCTGCGTGAACTTCACGACCAGTGACGAGGAGATCGCCGTGTTCTTGCCGTCCGGCCCCGGAATGCCATCGGCGTTGCGGAACAACGCGCGCGACATGGACGGCTGCGACATATCGCCATAGCCCGAGTGATGCGTCGAATAGCCGCGCAGCAGCGTCTGACGGAACGTGTCGATATCATTGTAGCCGCCGAGCAGGCCTTCCGCGGTTTCGCCCGACGGATCGAGTTTGACCCGTAAGCGCGCCTGCTTGAACAGATAGCCGTACGGATCCGAATACCACGACGACCAGGCCCAATGGATATCGGCCGGTTCGGTGGTCAGCACGCCGTTCTCGATCTTGCCCTTCAGGCTCGTCGTGTACTTCTTGCTGAAACGATCGTCGACGCGGTTGGAGCCGCCGGGCATCACCTTCTGCCCATTGACGTCCATGATCAGCTTGTCTTTCCCACGGTACAGGTTGACGACGACATGATCGTCGTTCTGAAGGTTGTCGACATCCGTCAGCTCGACCAGGATGCGGTTGTTCTCGAATTCGCGCACCCATAACTCGGTGAAGTGCGCATACGACGCTTCGCCACGGAACATGCGAATGCAGCCGATCGCGCGGTAGAACGCATTGTCGATGCCCTTCTCGCCGTCCGGCGAAGTGAAGTCCTTGGCGCCGATTTTTCCGTCGAGGTTCAGGCCGATGCCGATCTTCCCTTCGATTTCGTTGTACGGGAAACGGTCTTCTTTTTCCGTCGGATGACGCACGGCGATCTCGCGTTCGAGCTGCGTGCCTTCCACCGTGCCGCCTTCCGGATACAGCGCCTTGAATTGATCGCGCGGGCCGGCGTTGAAGCCGTTCGGGCACTCCTGCTTGCCGTCCTTGGTCTCATAGATGCCCCAGCGCGTGCTGGTCAGCGCGAAGCCGATGGTCTTGTTCTGAAGGCCGAGAATTTCAGGGCCGTCCGCGGCGGCCGGCGCGGCGCACATCACCGCACCCGCGAAACTCGCGGCGAGAGCGGACGGCAGGACGGTCTTATGGCGCACGGGGCGGCTCCTTCAGGAAAGCGAACGTCCAAACATCGGAAAAAGCTCTCGCGCGCGCAACGGGCGCGTCATCCTATACCCGCATCCCCTCAAAAAAGTGGGATAAAAATCTCTCGTATAATTATTGGAGAGATAAAATATCCATTCCGGTCACAAAAAAGGGCCCCATCTCTGGGGCCCTTTTCCGTTTGGTTTCGGCGCTATTAGCGCGAGTAGAACTCGATCACGAGGTTCGGTTCCATCTGGACGGGGTACGGCACGTCCTTCAGGCCCGGGATGCGCTTCAGTTCGCCCACATACTTGCCGTGGTCGATTTCGATGTAGTCCGGCACGTCGCGTTCCGGAGACTCAGAGGCCTCCTTGATCACCGCGAGTTCCTTGGACTTGCCGCGCACTTCGATCTTGTCGCCGATCTTCACCATGTAGGACGCCAC
>JAIUPE010000208.1 GCA_020160875.1 Pseudomonadota bacterium | reverse complement strand
TCTGACTATGTAAAATAGCCCCTCGCCTTGCTGACCGCCTTCTTCGATTTAGGGGCGGCGCGTGATCGCCGGCGCCAGGGGCGCGCTGCTGCTCACGCATGCCCAAAAGGCTCTTCCGCAACCGGCTTTCAGGTTAGAATTCGGGAAGACAGCTCTTTAAGATGCGCTCAAACCTCTTCGCCCGCCATGGAGACACGACTGTTGGTTTTTCGTATGCGCTATCTGCTTGTGGCGCTTTTTTGCGTTGTCTCCGCTTGCAGCACCTCCTCATCGAAAGTTTCCGACTACCTGCAGGCCCGAGCCCTCTCGAATGAGGCTCAGGCGCTGATCGACGAAGGCCGCTACGAGGAGGCCATCGAAAAGCTCAATCGCGTTATCGCGTTCGGGTCCATTGATGAGATCGACTACACACGCCGCGCGTCCGCGCATGGCAGCCTCACCCACTATGCTGAAGCCATCACCGATCTCGACCACGCGCTTGCATTGAAACCCGATAATTGGCGCAGCCAGCTTTTGCGCGGTGTCTTCAAGCAGCGGCTTGGCCAGTATGACGCGGCCATCGCCGACCTCGAGGGTGTCGAACGTCTGACGCCGGACGCGGTCACGCCAATGCGGCGGACCGCCTACCTCAAGCTGCTTGCCGGCCAATTTGACGAAGCGGCTGTGCGCTATCAACGTCTGCGTGCGATCCCAGGCCAGTCCAACACATCCGACCTTGGACAGGGCATGGCGATGTACCTGTCCGGCAACTGGCTTGGCGCATCGGAGGCGTTCGGCCGCGCGCTGAAAGAAGCACCCGACGATAGCTTGGCCGCACTCTGGTACGTGAAGTCCGGAATGCGCGCAGGAATCTACGTCGATCGCGACCTCCTATCCGCCGCGCTCGGCGGGAATGAAGGCGCCATGACCCGTGCCCTGCTCGCGGATTCGGAAGAAGTGCCGACCGCGGACCCGCAGGCGCTGCACTCCAAAACCGCACGGTGTGAACGCGCGCTGTTCCTCGGCGCGATGCGGATCATCAAAGCGAATGGCAACGGCGCCCGCGAGCAATATCAAGCCGCGCAACGCGAATGCCCGCGCGACAGCATCGAAGCCGCTGAAGCGCGGGCGGAACTCGACCGCTTGCTCGCAAACCAAAACCTTCCCTCTGGCGGCTAAGGCCGCGCAACCATGCTGACGCCCGGATCGGGAGAATTTTTCACCCGTGGAGTAGAGGTCGAGCGTGATCGCGGCGCAGGGCCCTCGCGCCGCATCGACCTCCCGCGCACAGCAGCAGGGGCGGAGCCGATCGCCATCAGGTGCGGGTCCGCACCTAGCGGCGAGCCTTCCGAGGCCCTAAGATAGCTCCATGCGTATCGACATTGTCTTCGACACGGTCTGCCCCTGGTGCTTCGTTGGAAAGCGCCGGTTTGACCGCGCGCTCAAGTCACGTCCGAACCTCAAGCCCGAGGTGCGTTACCGGTCGTTCCTGTTGAATCCCGATCTTCCGCCACAAGGTGTCGATCGCCGGGAGTATCTCGAGCGCAAGTTTGGCGGAAGTCACCAGTATGACCGGATCGCCGAAGCGCTTGTTTATACGGGTAAGGCTGAAGGCATCAATTTCGCGCTCGACAAAATCAAGCGCGTTCCCAATTCGGCCAACTCGCATCGCCTTGTGCGTCTCGCCCATACCCTGGGACGCCAGAACGAAGCGGTGGAACTTCTATTCAGTGCGTTCTTCGAACAAGGCTTAGACCTCGGCAACGTCGAGGTTCTAATCCGCTTGGCCGAGCAGATCGGGATCGAGCGTCATATGGCCCATGCCCACCTCTCGGGCGATAGCGACCTCAACGCCGTCTATACCGAAAACGCGCGCATGCACCGCCTGGGCATCACCGGCGTGCCCTGTTTCATCTTCAACGAAGGCAGAGCCATCGCGGGCGCTCAGGAGCCGGAAATCCTCACCCGTATGATCGATATGGCCGTCGCGCAGGACGCCGAGCGGCCCACCATGCAAAGCATCGGATAATTCTTTTTCGCTGAAGCGCGGCGTTACCCTCATCTATAATATCAATATCCCCGCATAAGGCATTGATGAGGCCGCAAATACGACTGCCGGTTGGTCCTGCAACCACACGGCGGCGTTAACACTTTCCTTACCAGCGCCGGACCATCCTGATCGTCCGCTTTTTTCGTTTCAGCGAAGGTAGATGCGATGTCCGAGCAGTGCGATCACGCTTTCAAAGTCACGGTGAATGCTTCGAAGTTCGAAGCCGTGGTCGCGAGGTCTTGCAAGGCCACCTACACCGTCGAGATGATCGCGCACGACCCGACGATCATTCCTCATGTACGGATTTTCAACGTCGCCTTCACGAGCCCGGAAGACCGGGACCGCGTACGCATCGCCATGCGGTTCCTCGAGCAGGAGCAGGCTGAGATCGCCAAGACCAAGAGCCCGTCGGCCGTCGCGCCAACCCTCGCCCGCCGCCTCGCAAGCGCCTAAGCGGCTTTCTCCGCCAACTTCGCCATACGTCCAAGGACCGTCTGCAGTCCCTTGATCCGCGCGCTTGGGGTTTCCCAAGGCCGGATGAACACGATCTTCTGATCGGGGCGCAATTTCACGGTCCCGGCCTGTTCAGCGATGAAATCCACAAGACCGGCCGCGTTCGGGAACGTGTTGTTCTTGAGCGATACGACGGCGCCCTTCGGACCGGCATCGACCTTTTCCACGTTCGCCTTGCGGCACAAAGCCTTGATGCCGACGACATCGAGAAGGTTTTCGACTTCCGGCGGTAAAGGACCAAAGCGGTCGATCAGTTCCGCCGCGAATCCGTCGATCTCGTCGCGATCGGCGAGATCACCGATACGGCGGTAGAGCGAAAGGCGAATGCCGAGGTCCTTTACGTAGGTATCCGGA
Organism: Pseudomonadota bacterium; assembly: GCA_020160875.1. Taxonomy (GTDB): domain Bacteria; phylum Pseudomonadota; class Alphaproteobacteria; order Rhodospirillales; family Rhodospirillaceae; genus SHVO01. The sequence continues at coordinate 74 of JAIUPE010000208.1, read as the reverse complement.
ATCAGCACAGGCGCGCCGGTATTGATTTGCGGCGACCATTCCTCCGTGACAGGTCCGGCATCCTCGTCCTCACC
>JAIUPE010000207.1 GCA_020160875.1 Pseudomonadota bacterium | reverse complement strand
GACCATGCTCGGCCACCGGCACCTTGTAGATCGCCGCCAGCTCCTGGGTCAGGAACGTTTTCTTGGTGGTGAAGATGTCGCGATAGTCGCCGCGCTGCCTCACCAGAAGATCGATCACCGTGCGCAGGGTCTGCTCCTGCGCGTCCGCCAGAACCTGGGCGCTGAACTTCGGGAAGATCTCCGCGTCTTTGGTCAACACCGAGAATTCATCGAAATGGAAGTTGTCGATAAAGAACGCTCGTACGCCGCGTTCCAGGCGCGGGCTCGCGAGCATGCGGTCCACTTGCTTCGCGTAGCCCTTCGGCGAATGGATCTCGCCGGTACGCGCGGCTTCGAATAGGGCGCGGTCGGGGCCCGAGTTCCACAGGAAGAAGCTGAGCTGCGAGGCCTTGGCGTAGGCGGTCAGGCGGAACTGGCCTTTGTGGGCCGGATCCGGCTCGATGCTCTCCTGACGAAACAGGAAACGCGGCGAAGCCAGCATCGCCGAGAAGCTCATCGCAAGCCCATCGTAGAAACTACCCAAACGTCCGGCGGCCTTGTTCGCCGTCGTCACATACGAGGACAGCTCGGCGTCCGTCAGCGGACGGCGATAGAGCCATAGACCGGACTCGCTCAGGAACTGGCGCGCGCAGGCCTCGTCGGCCCGTTTCGCGTCCGCCGGCTTGCACGGCATCATCAACTCGCGGCGCTTTTCATCCATGATCTGCGCGGCGATGCGCCGGGCCATCATGTCGTATTGCTCCATGCCCGCGGCGGTGACGGAAACGCTGGACGCGCCCACGGCCATCAGGCCGTTCACACGCAGCTCAGGCTCGAAGCGCCCGCCCAGCTCGATCGTGTCGCCGAACAGGTCCGCGATCACATTCTGATATTGCTCCGCCGTCAGGCGGCGCATGGTCGCTTCGCCCGCGACGACCGGGGCGACCGGGGCGCCGCCCGCCGTCGCATCGGCGCCGGACACCTTATCTTCCGCCGGGGCACACGCCGCCAGCAGCGCGCACACCGCAACCGAAATCAAACGCATCTGTTTCATCACTTGCTCGCCGTCTGCTGCGCGGGCGTGGTGAACGCCGGCACCGCTTCGAAATAATAGGTCGCCGAGATACCTCGGTTCTGTCCGGTCTTCGGATCCGGATCGAAGTCCGCGTGATGTTTCAGGAGGTAGTACATCCCGACGATGTCTCCGGTGACGCACAGCTCCACGCCCGGGGCGCCGTTGGCCATGCCCCAGTACAGGTCGCGCCAGGGCTGATACCCGCCGACCATGCCGGTCGCGCTTCCATCTTCTTTGAATTTGATACGCACCTTGGCTTTGTCGAGGCGCAGCTCGGGCGCGATGAGCGGGTTCTGCAACATGCGGAAATCCGCCGCCTCGGTCACCGTGACCGTGCCGTCTTTCATCTTGCCCTTGAAGACGTTATGCGAGCGCGGATCGGGGTCGGCGCGGTAGGTCGCGTCCGACTTCGGCGAACCATCCGGGTTCGATTTCACATGCTCCAGCGCGCGGTCGAAGGTCACCGTGACGTCGCCGTCCTTCGACAGGTCCTCGCCCGTCACCGTCACGATCCACGCCGGTTGTGAATCACGCGTCTGACCCCAGGCCCACGCCCAATAGGTCGGGCGGCCCGTGAGCGAGCCGCGGAAACTGCGCATGCAACCCAGCGCGCGGTACATTTCATGGTCCACGCCCTTCTCGAGCGTGTCGGGATCGGTGAAGGCATTCGCTTGGCTTTCGCCCTTCCCATCGAGATCGAAACCGAACGCGAACTTGCCTTCCAGCGGCTTCAGCTTCGGATCGATCGCGGTTTCCGGATACACGTAGGGGTTCGTCGGCTTGCCATCCACACGGCCGCGCATCCACACGATCTCCAGCACCGGGTCCATGCCCGGGCCGCCCTCGGCGGATTTCTTCGCGAGCTCCTCGACCTCCTCGCCCGAGTAGCCGAGGTCCTTCAGATGCTTCAGATACTGATCGCCGATCACGGGGTTCGGACCATCGGGTCCGCAATCCTTGTCGCCGTTCATGGTGGCCTGACCGAGCCAGCCGATCACCACGCTGCGCGATTCAAGCGCGGCAGCCGCCCGAGGCGTAAGGAGCGGAAAAGCGGCGGCGGCAAGCAGAACGGCGGCCGCGACAGGCCGTGTCATCGATCGCATGGCGAACCTCAAAGGGCGCGAGCCCACTTTGGATTTATTCTACCCCACCCGGCGTTGGGGTGGACCTTAAATCAAATAGAGTCCGGAGCGCCGGCGTCTCCAACCGGCGCCCCGCAACCCATTGTTACATCTGGAATCGGATGCCCGCACGGAACATCCGGCCCAGCACGTCGTGCAGCGCCGGCGCCGCCGGGATCGCCGCGTACGGGAAACCGCCCGGGCCAGAAGCCACCACCGGCGGGTTCTTGTTCAGGAGGTTGTTCACATTCAGGAACATCTCCGCCTTCAGGCCGTCGTCGGATTCCAGGAACTCATACTTCACGCCCGTATCGAGATAGAAGGCGGACGCGATGCGGTTGATGTTGATCGTCGGCGCCGACACCGTCGACACCGGGCAACCCGTGGTGCACTGGATGTAGGCGTAGTTACCCGCGCCGTACACGCCGCCGGACATGCCGCGGCCCGTCAGGCTGAGGGTCACCGGATCGGCGGTGTAGGTGATCGTGCTGGTGTACACCCACTTCGGCGGGCCGTTGCCGGCGGTCAGCACGCCGACGGTGTCATAGGCGGGATTGATGCCGTCGTTGGCGTAGTTCTTCAGGTAGCGCGTGGCCAGGAAGCGGAAGTTGAGGCTTCCCGCCCAATCGTCGGCCAACGCGTCCATCCGCATGGAGTACGACGCCTCAAGGTCCAGGCCGCGCGAGGTCGCTTGAGCGAAGTTGAACGGCTGCAGACGGATCTGCGTGATCACATTCGCACCCGAGGCGTTCACGCCGCGCGTGATGGCGGCGCAGAACTGCGTGACGCCCTGGAAGCAGCGGTCGACGATGGTCTGCGCGCCGACCGAGTTGATCCCGCCCTTCACGTTGA
>JAIUPE010000206.1 GCA_020160875.1 Pseudomonadota bacterium | reverse complement strand
AGAAAGGCGATTCCGCACGCGCGCTGCCGGCGTGCGCGGCGTGTCATGAGGACCGCACCGGGGGGCCGTGGGAGGCGCCCAACCTGACCGGTCAGTACCCCGCCTACATCGAGACGCAACTGAAGGCTTATGCCGAAGGCCAGCGCCGGAACGATCTTTACGGCCGTATGCGCACCATCGCGAAGAAACTGACCCCGCGCGAGCGCGGCGAGTTATCGGGTTACTACAACGGCCCAGCCTATCCCTTTTAGCGGCCAAAGCACCGGCGACACGCGCCGCCCGCTATCGCGCGGATTTCGCGGACATACCTTCGCCGACGGCATAATACTGGCCGCCGGCGACATGATGCAGGCTTCTGAGGGCCGGGTCCGCCGTCTCGAAAAGCCAGCGGCCATCGTTGAACACGCGCGCGTCGGCCCACGCGCCCACGACCTCGCCAATAAAGAGGTCATAAGCCTCCTGATTGTGAGGCTCGGGCACGAGCCGGCAGGCGAGCCAGGCGGAGCAGCCCGCGACGAACGGGAGGTCGAACCCGTCCATGCCGAACAGCTTCACGCCGAAGCGCCCGAGTTTGCCCGGGTCCTCAATCATGCTGTGGGTGCCCATGGCGTCCGTCAGATGCAACTGACCGACGGTCGGCACCTGAATGACGAACATGCCGCTTCTCTCGACGAGTTCGCGGGTCTTGGTGCCTTGCGCGATGACGACCGTCAGCTTGGGCGGGTCGTAATCGAGACCACAGCACCAGGCGGCGGCCATCACATTGTCCACACCCGCGGCGCGGGCCGAGACGAGGACGGTCGGGCCGTGGTTGATGAGCCGGTAAGCTTTCCGGAGCGGGACTTCGGCGATGGGGGGAGTCATGGGTAAAGACCGATGAGATGGTCCAACGCGCGCTGGTCGATGGCCCGCGTTTTGAGATCGAACCGTTCTTCCAAGTTTTCGCACCCGATGAAGTTGTCGATGGCGTGCCCGAGTTCCGTGCTCCAGCCTGGGGGAAAAGGATCGGCCCGCCCCGCCTTCCGCAGGACACCGCGCACTGTATCAAGCACGTCGCCGTCGAGCGCGAGGCGCGGGCAATCGCCGGTGAAAAAATAGAGTTCATGCAAGTCGATGAGGCGGCGCATCTCGGCCATGGGGCCGGGCGCATCATCGACCCGCAGGTCCATCACGGTATCGCTGAGGCCCTGATAGCCGGCGTTCTTGCGCAGCACTTTAAGGGCGGCGGACTGGCGGCCCCGCTTGTCGCCCCCGGCGGCATCACCGGCCACAAGCGCGGCGAACAGGCGCTGGTAAAGGGGGCCGCTTGTGTTCTCGAAGGTCTGCGCCATGGCCGTAACGACAGCCTCGCCCGCGAGACAATTCCCCTGGCAGGCGTAACCGGGGCCGGTCGTGTGGCCCGCCCAGCCGGTGCATCCTGTCCCCGTATGGCTCGCCGCATTGCCCTTCATGTCGACCATGCCGACCTGACGGCGCTCGCGGCCGGGATCCGCGGACAGAAGGCGGTTCAGCACATCTTGCGCGGAGGCCCCTTCCAAAAGCGCGAGACCGCCGGAGCCGTACCGGGCATTGCACAGCGCCTGGGTCGCAACGGCACCGGCTCCGGCTTCGATCCAGGGCACGAGATTGCCGACGGCGAGGAATTTGGAGGCGACCGCGACACCGGCGTCGCCGGTGCGCGGGTCAACAGCAGCGATGGAGAAGGTCATCCGGGCTCCAGTGCGATCACGGGAACCCGGAGTATACGCGAGCCGCTTCGTCCCGCAGCTTCTTTCAATCGTGCGCTTTAGTAACGCACGATGTCGGTCTTCAAGGACGGCGTGAGCTTCGGCGTACGAATGGCGTGAGTCGCCTGCTCGAAGGCGTAGGCCATGCCGATCAACTGACCGTCGGTGAAGGCCTTGCCCAGGAATGAGACCGTGATGGGCATCTGATCCTTCGACATGCCGGCCGGGACGACGATCTCGGGCAAACCCGACTGGCTGGCGATGCTGGTGGCGCCGATATTCGGCGTGCGCGGCTGCGGCGGACGGTTCGGATCGTCTTCCGCCGGGCGGGGGCCAAGTTTCGCCGTGGGGCCGTTGTTGGTCGGGAAGAACATGGCGGTGACGCCGTACTTGTCGAACACACTGTTCACGCCGTTGGTGAAGGCCGGCATCATGACCGTCTTGAGCGAGACGTAGATGGGATCGTCGTAGTCCATCTTGCGGTCGACCAGACTCTTGAACAGCGCGGCTTTCTCGGGACTGCGGTAGTGCGTCGCCGGGTCGTTGGCCTTCGCCGCGAGTTCATCGAAGTCTTTCGGGAATCCAGGCTTCAAGGTGTGGAGATAGTCGGTGATGTCTTTCCGGAACTCGACGGCCTCGAGGAACGGCCAGATCGGGCCGCGCACGCCGAGGAGATGATCGGGATAAGCGACGGGATCGACGATCTCGGCGCCCTGCGCCTTCAGGACCGCGATCGAGTCATTGGTGACCTGATCGACTTCCGCGTCCACACCCATGAATTGGCGCACGATGCCGATGCGCACGCCCTTGAGCGCGTCCTTCTTCAGGTAGCGCGTATAGTCCTCGCCGTGACCGACGCTTTTCTGCGTGTCTTTATCGTTCGGATCGATACCCGCCATCGTGTTCAGAGCCACGGCGATGTCCGTGACGTTGCGCGCCATGGGGCCGACGGTGTCGAGGCTGAGGGTGAGCGGGATGACGCCGCTTTTGCTGACGAGGCCGTGTGTGGTCTTGAGACCAACGATGCCGTTGTCGTGGGACGGACCACGGACCGAACCTTGCGAGTCCGTGCCGAGGCCGAACACCGCGAAGCCGGCGGCGATGGACGAGCCCGTGCCGCCGCTGGAGCTGCCCGGCGAACGATCGAGCGCATGGGGGTTGTGAGTCTGCAGGCCCCCGGAGCTGAAGCCGAGCGGAACCTTGCCGCCGCTGTTGGCGAACTCGGCCATGTTCACTTTCGCGATAATAATCACGCCCGCATCGCGCAGTTTCTGCGTCACAAAGGCGTCCTTGTTCGGGATCGAACCCGCGAGCAACTGAGAGCCGGCCGTCGTCGGCAGATCGAAGGTATCGAAGTTATCTTTCAGGACGATG
>JAIUPE010000205.1 GCA_020160875.1 Pseudomonadota bacterium | reverse complement strand
TCGTGACGCACCCGGATATGGCGGTCAGTGCGAACACGGCGGCGCCGGCTACCGCGACGTCGATCAGCCGGGACTAGAACGTAGAGAGTCAGGCAGAAGCGCGCGGAAGTCGTGCCGCGCTCTTCTGCTTGTTGTTTCCCGTTTCCCAGAGATTTCCTAAACGCGGCCGCTCACCCCGAGTCTCCCCAGAGCGGTCGCGTTCTTTTTTGAGCCGGAACCATCGTCCGCTCATATTGCACGCTTCTGTCTTTTCCCGCGACCGCTGCCGAAGCATCGCATGGCGCGGCGATTGAAATAGCGCCTTGGCGGCTGCCGCGGACTATTGGTCCGCACCGTTGGTATGTGACCTTTCTAAGCGTTCCATACGTCCAAACGAAATGGATGCCGACGGCTATCCTGACCCGAAGATCGGGGAGAACACCGCGATCTCGACGGCCATGAAGGCCGGTTTTACGCAGGTGTTTGTCCTCCACCCGGATAAGACAGTCGCGAGCGCTGAACCAGCCACGGGCGCGGCCGGCAACCGGGATCAACGGACGGCTTACCTTATATGAAAGGCGGCCTCGCGCGAGGGGCGGGCCGCGACATCGCCCTTGCGGCGTATGCCAAAACGCGTGAACAATTCCCGCTCATAACAATTCCTTGGGGGAACTTGGCATGCGTGCCCGGCATATCGCTCTTACAACGCTTCTTGCGGTTGGCGCCTGTTCGCCGGCTTCGCCGCCGTCTTATCCGGTGGCGGAGAAAGATATGGCGATGCTGGCCGCCGATGTCGCGGCAAAAAAGACCAGCGCGGTGGATGTCGCGAAGGCCTATCTCGCGCGCATTGAGAAGCTCAACCCTGGTTTCAACGCCGTGCTCGCGGTCAATCCAGCTGCCGTCGATGACGCCGCCGAAGCCGATAAGCGCGCGGCCGCCGGTACGGCCGGCGCACTCAATGGCATGCCGATCCTCATCAAGGACAACATCGACGTAAAGGGAATGGTCACCACCGCCGGTTCGCTGGCGCTTGCTGATAACCGTCCGGAACAAGATGCGCCGTCCATTGCCGGTTTGCGTGCCGCCGGCGCCGTGATCCTCGGCAAAGCCAACCTTTCCGAATGGGCCAATATTCGTTCGAGGTATTCCAGCAGTGGCTGGAGCGCTGTCGGCGGCCTCGCGCGTAATGCCCACGCACCCGAGCGTACAGCCTGTGGCTCCAGCTCGGGCTCCGGCAGCGCCGTCGCGGCGGGCTTCGCGCCGGCCGCCATCGGCACGGAGACCGATGGGTCCATCACATGTCCGGCTGCGGCCAACGGTATTGTCGGCTTGAAGCCCACTGTCGGCCTTGTGTCGCGCACGGGCATCGTGCCGATCAGTCATGTGCAGGATACCGCGGGACCGATGACGCTGACCGTGACGGATGCCGCCGCGATCCTGACGGCCATTGCGGGTTCAGATCCGGCTGACCCCGCGACCAAGGACGCCGACGCCCACAAGACCGACTATGTGAAGGCGCTCAACCCGGACGCGTTGAAGGGCGCGCGTTTGGGTGTCATCCGCTTCATCGATGGATATTCGCCGAAGACTCTGGCGGTGTTCGATGCGGCTCTCGGCGTCCTGAAGGCGCAAGGCGCCGAGATCGTCGAGATCAAGGCGTTCGATTTCGGGGTGATCAAGGACAAGGAGTTTCCGCTGCTGCTCACCGAGCTGAAAGCGGACCTCAACAGCTATCTCGCCAAAACCCCCGCGACGGTGAAGAACCGCACCCTCGCTGACATCATCGCCTTCAATAAGGGCGAGCCTCGCGAGACTCCGTTGTTCGGCCAAGATCTGTTCGAGCAGGCGCAAGGCATGCCGGACCTTACGGATGCGAGTTACATCGCCGACCGCGAAGCGGTGCGTAAGCAGGCTCAGGAAAACGGCATCGATAAGCTCCTGACCGACCACAATGTCACGGCGTTGATCGCTCCGACCCTCAATCCGCCGTGGCTGATCGATCAGGTAAACGGCGACGCCGGCGGTCCGTCCTCGACCACGTTGCCCGCGGTTGCGGGCTATCCGCACCTGACGGTGCCGATGGGCTTCGTGGAGAATCTGCCGGTCGGCATTTCGTTTATCGGCCCCGCGTGGTCCGAGGCTTACGTCCTTTCGTTGGGCTACGCCTACGAAAAGGCCTCGGGCGCGCGCCGTCCCTCAATGATGGCTAAGAAGTAGAGGCCGCCCTTACTTCTTCAGACTCGTCCCGGCGAGTTCGCCGATCGCGCCCAATGTGGTTTGCGCGGCGTTCAGGCCGAGACGGAAGTCATCGTCGCTGAACGTCGCGAACATATCGGTCGGCTGGTGCCAATGCGGGTCCCAGCCGTTGCCGATGTGGGCGCCGCGCTCATTTTCCCGCATGCTGATGGACGGAATCAGGTCCTGGAACGGAACGGAATCCGTATTGGTCATATGGCTGCCGACGGCCGCGGGGTAATTGGTGGCGTATTTTTCGTTCGCTTGCGAGAAGGCCCAGGCGAAGGCCTGTGACTCCGCCGCCATTTTCGAGACGTTTTGATATTCGATATTCACGTCCGCTTCCGGGCGCTGCGTCGGCGACACCGTACCGTCGGCCCGCGGCATGCCGTGATCGAACAGCATCATGTCGTGCTGCACCATGCCCAGCCATTTGGGTTCGGGATAATGTCCTGACCCGGCCGGGCTTTCCTGGCCTTGCAGTTTGGCGCGCTGTTCGACATAGGCGCGCGCGCCGTTGAGGCCGGTTTCTTCGTTGTTCCACAGGATGAACCGGATCGAGCGCTCGGTCTGGACGTCCGGGCTTGAGAAGAGGCGGGCGAGTTCCATCACGATGGCGGTGCCCGATCCGTCGTCGTTGGCGGCTTCACCCCACCCATGACCATCCATATGGGCGCCGACAATGTACATCTCATTCGGCCGCGTCGTGCCGATCTTGGTGCAATAGACCTCCTCGCGCGCGCCGGGCATCGAGGGCGGCGTGTTGAGTGTGCGAAGTTTCGCATCGGACTGTTTGTTGGGGTCGGTGTTCACGCCCGTGGGCGCTTTCACGCCGCGCGGCTGGAAACCGCCGGGCCCGCGTCCGGGGATTTGCGAACCCGAAGGCGCGCGTGCGGCGCCAG
>JAIUPE010000204.1 GCA_020160875.1 Pseudomonadota bacterium | reverse complement strand
CTGGGCGCACCGCCGGAGATCACGACCACCGGGATGTTGTTGTTGGCGCCGCGGAGTTCCTTCAGGAGGGCGATACCGTCCATCTCGGGCATCCAGATGTCCGAAACGATGGCGTCGAAATGGCCGCCCTTGAGACGCACGAGCGCCTCCTTGCCGGAGGCGGCGTCTTCAACCGTGTGGCCAGCGGCGGACAGGATTTCGCGCACCGAAAGGCTGACCTCGGGTGAATCCTCGACGAGCAGGATGTGCGCCATGACCGGATCCGAGATTAGGATGAAACTTGTGTGGAAGGCAGAGAAGAAGCTGTAGGAATATATATCATCGCCTTCGTTCCCTGATCAACTTCGCTCTCAACCTTAAGTGTGCCGCCCCACCCGGTTACGATGCTGTAGACGACGGATAAACCGAGGCCGGTGCCCTTTCCGGCGACCTTCGTCGTGTAGAAGGGTTCGAAAATGCGCGAGAGTGTGTAGGAGTCCATACCACACCCGCGATCAATCACGGATAACTCAACCCACGTCCCAGGCTCGACGGTCAGTGCCGATGCGCGCGCCGCATCAATATCCACGGACGCGAGTCTGACGGAAACTTTCCCCTGCCCCCCCATGGCGTCGGCTGCATTGGTCACGAGGTTAAGCACGACCTGCGAGACCTGTGTGGGGTTCACCACGACAATGGCACCGTCGGCCTGGAGCTGCTGATCGAGCACGATGCCCGGCGGCAGGCCGCTTTGCAGAAGATTGAGCGCGTCGGCGACAAGGCCAGAGATCCCGTGGGGCGCGAGTTGAGGCGCGTCGCGCCGGGCAAAGGTCAGAATCTGGCGCACCACGTCGCGCGCCTTGCGTGCGCTGGAGGCAATGATCTCGAAATACTTGCGGACCTTGCCCGGGTCCTTGTCCGCGAAATCCTGTCCAAGATCAGCGAGCGCAAGAATCGGCTGGAGCAGATTGTTGATTTCGTGCGCCACGCCGCCCGAGAGCTGGCCGAGCGCTTCCATCTTTTGCGACTGGAGGAGCTGGCCTGCACGTTCCCGATCGGCGGTGACGTCGTCGAGGTTGAGCACGAACACCGTCGCATCGCGGCCGGGATAATCGCTCACCGGCGCAACTTCAACCTGAGCCAGGAAGCTGGTGCCATCACGGCGCGCGCAAGTGAGCTCGAACGCACCGCTGGTCGACGTCGCGAAGGTGCGCAAAACGGCATCCCATCCTGCGCCACTTTCATCGAGCGCGCGCAAGCTGGCGATGCCATGCGCGCTCAAGGATGAGGTATTGAATCCGGTGAGGCGCTCGAATTCCGCATTGGCATAGAAAACCTCGGGCCACGCGCGGTCGGTGGTCACGACGGCAACGCCAATGGGCGAAGCATCGAGCGCTTCGTAAAGAATCGCATTCCGGCGCAGGAGTTGCTTCAGCTCCTGCTCGCGCTGCTTGCCCTCGGTGACATCCTGACAGGTGCCAAAGGAGGCGTATGGCTCTCCGTCGGCGTCGAACAGCACGCGCGCATCGAACCGAAGCCACCGGACCGTGCCATCGGCGCGGATAATGCGGTATTCAGCGCCGCGTACCGCCTTGCCGTCCAATTGATCCGTGAAGATACGCTCGAACGTCTCGTGATCCTCGGGGTGTACGAGGTTGCGGTACTTACCGAACGGATGGGTGATGGCGGCGGGCGAAACGCCGTGGATGACATACATGTGCGGCGACCACTGCACCGAGGCGGTCTGCCAGAAGATCTTGTACGTGCCGAGTTGCGCGATGCGCGTCGCTTCTTCGAGCCGCGCTTCGCTTTCGCGGATCTCGAACTCGGCATTCTTCATCGCGGTGATGTCGAATGCCGAGACCACCGTCCAGGTTTCGGACATCGATCCCAACTGCAGCGGGAAGCAGTAGATCATGTACCAGCCGAGGCCGAAGGGCTGGACGAAATTGGTCGCCTCGTGCCCCGCGGCGCGGCGCGCCCGGTCGAGGAAGAGTTTGTAGGCGCCGTCGATGGGACGGCCCACGGCCGTTGCCGCCGTGCAGCCGAGCATATTTTCCGCGCGCGTATTGGCCGCGACAACGGTCTCGCCTTCATCAACAATGATGGCGGCCGCCGGCAGTGCGCCGAGGAACTTACCGGCGACGATCCGATCATCGTAGAGCGATACGGAAGGTTGGGCCGGCTGAGACGGAGGAATGGGGCCCATGGAGACGTTTTACCCGTTCATCGGGCCCACTTAGCGGGTCAGCCGAACCTTGAAGGGTTTCATCATTTTCCGGATTTCGTCGTCCGGCAGGGGCTCGGGAACAGGAGCCTCGGGGAATAGCGGTTCGCCGTATCCGAGTTCTTTTTCGTGGACGATGCTTTCCAGGTAGTCGGCAACGCCCGAGAGTTCAGCCGCGCGCTTCTTATCGAGCGCCGCAGCCTTGCGGATCTCCGCGGCCGCGCGCATCACCAGGATGTCGACGGACTTGTTATGCTCACCCATACTCTCGGCCCCAAGCAGCGTACGAACCATATCTAAACGCGCGGATTCGGTTGTCTGACACTTATAAGCTGCCCGTCGAAGCCGGACAATTCGAGGATACGCGCCGCGTCCCTCCGGCTCCCGAGAACCGGTCAAACGCCCAGCAATACGTGTAGATTGGCGCAAGCCGATCAACTTCAAGGCGCAAATAGAAACCGCCGCAGACTCAGAGGGCTGCGCGGATCCACGCGAGGGCGCGGACCTGATTTCCGTCCGTATAGAGCTCGTAGTGCCCTGGCGGAAGAGAATCACGCAAGAGAAGCGTGAGGCCGGCCCAGGAGGGACCGCCAACGATGGCCGCACGCTCGCAGCGTTCGACGTTGCTGGCGAGGATAGCGCCCGTCTCCCACTGCGACTTCTCGTCCCACCCCAGAAGACGGCTGAGATCACAGTAGAGCCGAAATTTCGGATGCTCCTGGAGGAGCGCGGTCATCGCGGGCACGAAGACGTCCACGTAGTCCGCCTCGGTCAAGGTACCGACCGCGCGAAAGAAGATGATGTTGCGTTCGCGCTCGGGCTTTATTTCAAGCATATCTAGCTCGGGTTGCGTGTATTAAAGGAACGCAACACTAGAAGGAATCGGTCAAAATTTGAATTGAATTCAGTTTGCTAGGCGGTAC
>JAIUPE010000203.1 GCA_020160875.1 Pseudomonadota bacterium | reverse complement strand
GGTCTGGATAAAGGACCGGAAATCCGTGATGCCGACCGTGGTGCGCGCCAGGGCCGAGATAATCCCCGACGTGACGGTCTGCCCCACCCCGAACGGATTACCAATCGCCAGGACCATGTCTCCGACCTCAAGGTCGTCTGAGTCGCCAAGGTCCAGAGCCGGCAATGGGTCGGTCAGGTTCTGGAGCTGGAGGACGGCGAGATCCGAGCGCGGATCCTTGCCCACCACCTTGGCTTCGAATTCCCGGCGGTCGTTCAGAATGACCGTGATCTCGTCGGCGTCGCCGACGACGTGGTTGTTGGTGATGACCACCCCGTTGCCCCGGACGATGACCCCGGACCCGAGGGAGCTCTCGACCCGCTCACGGGGGCCGGCGAATTGCTCGCCGAAGAACTGGCGGAAGAACGGATCATTGAACAGCGGCGAGGACTGCTGCTTCAGGACGCGCTTGGTGTAGACGTTGACGACGGCCGGCGACGCCCGCTTCACGATCGGCGCGAAGCTCAGCGCGACCTGCGGACGGGAGGTCGGGACGACAGCTTCGGCGGCCCTGACGGCCGGCGCGAGCGCCAACAGGGCGGCGAATGCGAGGGCGACGGTCTTTTGTATGTTCATGCAACACATGAGGTGCGGAATTTTCATTTAAGATCAAATCACTATGACGATATGTTCAGATTTGACGCAGGGCCAATTTAGGACGCCTCGCGGAACTTTTCACCCCCTGCCGCACCCCAAAAACAAGAACGGCAGCCGCGGGGTTCCGGGGCTGCCGTTCGAAGTCGTCAGAGGAGCTGGCTTATACCGCCGGCTCTTCCGCCGCGGCGACGTTCTGCGGCGGACCGGAGTCCTGGCCCTTCGCGTCCATATCGCGGTCCACGAGTTCGATCACAGCCATCGGCGCCGAGTCACCATGACGGAAGCCCGCCTTGATCACGCGGGTGTAGCCGCCATTGCGGTCCTTGTAACGAGGACCGAGGACATTGAACAACTTCTGGACGATGCCTTCATCACGCAGACGGCCGGCAGCCAGACGGCGGTGGGCGAGCGTCCCCTTCTTGCCCAAGGTGATCATGCGCTCGACGTAGGGGCGCAGGTCCTTAGCCTTCGGCAGCGTGGTCGTGATCTGCTCGTGCTTGAGCAGGGCATTGGCGAGGTTCGCCATCAGGGCGCGGCGGTGGCCCTTGGTGCGGTTGAATTTACGACCGCTCAGTCCGTGACGCATAGCTAAGTCCTTTCTTCACCTTGTGGCCTCGCGCACGAGGCCGATTGCGTTAACCGGGTGCCGCGTCGCATGACGGGGACGTCCGGGGCGGACCAACCTGGCCCTGGTCGTGTTCCGGCGGCTTCCCGAGGGAGGCCGCCGGAAGAGTTCTAGAACGGCTCTTCGAGCTTCTTGGCCAGCTCTTCGATGTTCTCGGGCGGCCAATTCGGGATTTCCATGCCCAGATGGAGGCCCATCTGCGCCAGGACTTCCTTGATCTCGTTGAGCGACTTGCGGCCGAAGTTCGGGGTACGGAGCATTTCGGCTTCCGTCTTCTGAACCAGGTCGCCGATGTAGATGATGTTGTCGTTCTTCAGGCAGTTGGCCGAACGGACCGACAGCTCGAGCTCGTCCACCTTACGGAGGAGGTTCTTGTTGAACGGCAGTTCGTCTTCCACGCGCTCGGCAATGGCGTGCTGCGGCTCTTCGAAGTTGATGAACAGCTTCAGCTGGTCCTGGAGGATGCGCGCGGCGAGCGCGACGGCATCTTCCGGCTTCACGGCGCCGTTGGTTTCCACGGTCATCGACAGACGGTCGTAGTCGGTCTGCTGACCGACGCGGGTGTTGTCGACCTTGTAGGACACGCGGCGGACCGGCGAGAAGATCGAGTCGACCGGCACGACGCCGATCGGATCATCTTCCTTGCGGTTCAGGTGCGCGGCCACATAGCCCTTGCCCGTGTTCACTTCCAACTCGATGTTGAGGCTGGCGCCGTCATCGAGGTGGCAGATCACGAGATCCGGGTTCATAATTTCGATGTCCGCCGTCGCCTGGATCTGGCTGGCGGTCACTTCGCCCGGCCCCTTGGCCTTCAGCGTCATACGCTTCGGGCCGTCACCGTGCATGGTGAGGGCGAGCTGCTTGATGTTGAGGATGAGGTCGGTGACGTCTTCACGCACGCCCGGCACGCTCGAGAACTCGTGCAACACGCCATCGATGCGGATCGAGGTGACCGCGGCGCCTTGCAGCGAGGAGAGCAGCACGCGGCGCAGCGCGTTGCCGAGGGTGACACCGAAACCGCGCTCGAGCGGTTCCGCGACGATGGTCGCGACACGGCGCTGGTCGTCGCCCGTTTCGATGTTGAGCTTCGAGGGTTTAATCAGTTCTTGCCAATTTTTTTGAATCACGGCCAGTTCCACACGTGAGGTTGATCCCGATGTGAACTCGGGGCTGCGCTGTGACACGCGCCCCTCATGCAACGCCGCCGGTGGGAGACTCCCGGCAGCGATAAAAGTCCTTTAGACGCGGCGGCGCTTGCGCGGACGGCAACCGTTATGCGGCACCGGGGTCACGTCCTGGATCGACGTGATGGTGAAGCCCACAGCTTGCAGAGCGCGCAGCGCGGACTCACGGCCCGTACCCGGGCCCTTCACAAACACCGACAGCACTTTCATGCCGTGTTCCATCGCCTTGCGGCCGCAATTTTCGGCAGCAACCTGAGCGGCATACGGCGTGGACTTACGCGAACCCTTGAAGCCCTGCGCACCGGCCGACGACCAAGCAATGGTATTGCCCTGCACGTCGGAGATGGTGATCATGGTGTTGTTGAACGACGCGTTCACATGCGCGATGCCCGAGCTGATGTTCTTGCGTTCGCGCTTGCGGGCGCGCGGTACGCCAGCGGCGGGAGCATTTGCGGAAGCGGTTTCTGGCTTGGCCATGTCTTAATCTTCTTCTGTCCGTAGAAACGGCAATCGCGGCGCGAACGCCGGGATCGCAGCGACCTGTTACTTCGTTACTTTCTTCTTGCCGGCGATCGGCTTCGACGGACCCTTGCGGGTACGCGCGTTGGTGTGCGTGCGCTGACCATGGACCGGCAGGCCCTTACGGTGACGCAGGCCCTTGTAGCAGCCGAGATCCATCAGACGCTTGATGTTCATCGCCTGCTCGCGACGAAGATCGCCTTCCACCGTGTAGTCACGGTCGATGGTGTCGCGGATGCGGATGAT
>JAIUPE010000202.1 GCA_020160875.1 Pseudomonadota bacterium | reverse complement strand
CAGCCCATGGCGCACCGCCGAATGGGCGCCGTCGCAGCCGACCAGCCAGTCGGCCTCCAGCGTCTCGCGCTCGCCGTTCGCCCTGCTCAGCGTCGCCTCGACCGATGAACCGGTGTCGGTGAAGCCGGTGAGTTCGACCGTGCGCTCCACGGTCACGCCGGATGCCGCCAGCCGCTCTTCGAGCACGCGCTCGGTCTCGCTTTGCGGGATCATCAGAGCATAGGGGAACCGGCTGTCGATCAGGTCGAGCGACACCTTCGCCAGGATCTTGCTGCCGGTCGAGATCACGGCACCATGCCCCTGCATGCCCGCCGCGAGGAATTCCCGCGCGTAGCCCGCATCGTCGAACAGTTCGAGTGTGCGGCTCCACAGGACCAGCGCCTTGGACTTGTCGGTGCGTTGGGCGGCCTTGTCGACGATGCGGACGGGGATGGCGTGGCGTACCAGCTCGTTGGCCAGGGTCAGGCCGACCGGACCCGCTCCGGAGATCAGAACCTTCGGATCGTTGGCCATGAAACCGTCTCCCACTGTGTGGGAGGAGCTTAGCCCCTGGCTGGATTTGCGGCCAATCGGTCCTTGCAAAAGCCCCGGCAAAGGGCCATATGCAGCGCGTCGATAGACGGACAGACGATTTGGTCCGCGTTCCCGGCCCAGCCGGCAGCTCGCTCCCGAACTTTGATCCCGAAAACCAGTGCGAATTCGACGGCCGGCTGCGCGTTCCCTTTGTTTGTATGTGGAACGCCGCGCGGGTCAGCATATCTAAAAGTAGTGAAAGGGTTACCCATGGCTACGGGAACCGTGAAGTGGTTCAACATTCAGAAGGGCTTCGGCTTCATCCAGCCGGACAACGGCGGTGCCGATGCCTTCGTGCACATCAGCGCCGTAGAGCGCGCCGGCCTGGGCACGCTGAACGAAGGTCAGAAGGTCGAGTATGAACTCGTCGCCGACCGTCGCAGCGGCAAGATGGCTGCCGACAACCTGAAGACTGCCGGCTGATCGCGGCGGCTGCCTCTTAAGGCGGCCACGTTGCAGCGACAGAGAGATTACCCCGCACCAAACAGGTGCGGGGTTTTTCTTTGACCGAAGATCATTGCCGCGGCGCAGCGGGCGAGGCCGGAGCCGCCGGCGTTGCCGGGGCGGGCTGCTGGATCTTCACGTCGATCTTGCGATCCGGCGCCTGGGCCTGATTCGGTGCCTTGTTGATGCCGGGCATGCCGAGGGCGAAGTAGCCGACGGCCAGCACCGCCACCAGCAGCGCACCGACCATGAAGGAAAGACCGTTCCCGCCGCCGGCGGTCGCGGGCGGGACGACGGGGGTGACGTTTACGTTCGTGGGTCGGCGGTCATGATCGGACATCGTAGGGCCTCCCTGTGAGAATGGGTTCGCTGGCCAACGCACCCACCCTGCAGGTCGTTCCCGATGCCTTGCATCATGCCGTGAACGGCCCGATCTGCGCGGTCGCGAAGGCCGGACGCGCCTGGATCGCGGCCCACCATTCGGCGACGCGCGGATGCTTCGCCTCGGTGATCTCGTCCGGCGCGATCTCCTCGTCGATGCGCTTGATGAAGGGCACCGCGCCGATGTCGGCGAGCGAATAGTCCGCGCCGGCCAGCCATCGGCTCTGGCGCAGCGTCTCCTCCATCCGGTCGACCAGGCTGACGGTCAGCTTGGTGCGCGCCTCCTGACGCTCTTCATCGGTGTAGGGCCGGCGCGCCGTGCGCAGCCATGCTTCCCGCCGCTCCTTGCTGGGCACGTTGGCGAGCTTCTCGGCGAGTTCGGCGTCCGACCATTGCGTGGCGACCTTGGCCATCGAGTGCGCCCAGTTGAAGATGATCAGGTTGCCGATCAGGCCGTCGACGTGGCGGATCCAGTTCCGCATCACGGCGCGGCCATAGGCATCGGCCGGACGCAGCGGCGGCTGCGGCCAGGATTCGTCCACGAACTCGCAGATCGTGCCACTCTCGTAGAGCGATCGGCCGTCCTCCAGGATCAGCAGCGGAATGACGCCGTTTGGATTGAGCTTCAGGAAGGACGGTGCGTGGTGCTCCATCTTCGCGAGGTCGATCACCTTGCTCTCGAAAGGCAGGTTCTTCTCGGCCAGGCACAACCGAACCCGCCGCGACGCCGATGATCTCCAGCCGTGATAGAGCGTGAGCATTTCCCGATCCCCGATGATGCGTATGCCCGTTCAGCTTGCGGGCCTGTCGATGGCGCCGCAAGACAGGAAGGGCGGCACGATGCCACGCCGGCAACAAGCTGCACCGTATTTCGTTGAACGCGGCATGACCTACCTCCTGCCTTTTGTTTCCCTTCTCCTTCTGGCGGCCTTCGTGTGCCTGGCCCTGCCGGCCCCGGCGGTGGCGGAACCGGCCTCCGCGGAAGCGGCGCGCTGCCAGCAGCTCATCAACTACTACGACCGCTACAGCGCGGGACGCAGCGCCCATTCCGACGGCCGGCGCAACATGACCCGCATCGCCGCGGGCATCGATTGCGAGCGTGGCGATTATGCGCGCGGCATTGCCGAGATGGAGACGCTCGCTACGTCATCGGGCAAAGAACCGCATCCTCAACCGCCCATACGGCCCGCAATCACCCGCCGGCTGACCTCGCCGTGACGAACGCGGCCAGGGCGCGCGCGCGGTGGGAGATGCGGTTCTTCGTGTCGAGGGGCAGTTCAGCAAACGTCTGGTCGTAACCGTCGGGGATGAAGAGCGCGTCGTAGCCGAAGCCGCTGGTTCCCCGCTCTTGCGTGCCGATGGTGCCCTCGCAGACGCCCACGAAGGTGTGCAGCGCTCCGCTCTCGTCCACAAACGCCACGACGGTGCGGAAGCGGGCGCGGCTGGGCTGCCCATCCAGCTCACGCAGCAGGCGGGCGCGGTTGTCGGCGTCGGTGGCCGTTTCTCCGGCAAACCGGGCGGATCGAACCCCCGGACGACCGCCGAGTGCATCGACCTCCAGCCCGGTGTCGTCGGCGAGAGCCGCCAGCCCGGTAAGGGCATGGACGGCTCGGGCCTTCTTCTCCGCGTTGGCGGCGAGCGTGTCGCCGTCTTCCACCACCTCCGGCGCATCGCTTGGGCACGGCTCCACGGCCATGCCGGTGCCTTCGAGCAGACGTTCGAGTTCGCGGATTTTGCCCGCGTTACGGGTGGCGAGGACGAGGCGCATCGGGTTGGCGGTTGGGTGTTGGCCAGAACGTTCACAAAACCCCATCCTCCACTATTCCGTCACGCGGAACACGTCGGCGCGGGTGCGGGGCGGCGCGGACGGCACCTCAGCAGGGTAGCCGAGCAT
>JAIUPE010000201.1 GCA_020160875.1 Pseudomonadota bacterium | reverse complement strand
TGATCGGCATTGGATTGGCTTCGGCGAAGAGCAGCGGCACGAACTGCGCGAGCGGCGCCCAGGCCGCGCGGTCGCCCGCCACATCGTTGGCGGCGAAGCGGCGGCCGACCTCGATGAAGCGATCGGTCATCAAATGGCTGGCCGCCAGGATGCCGCCCTCTGCACCGTGCGCCATCATGGTGAAGTAGAGCGCGTCTTCGCCGGTCAGTACGGAGAAGTCGGCCGGCTTGCGGGCCAGCAGTTCGAGCGACTGCGCGATGCTGCCGGAGCTGTCCTTGGCGCCCACGATGTTCGGCACTTCGGCGAGTTCCAGCAGCGAGTCGTTGGAGAGGTTCACGGCCGTGCGATAGGGGATGTTGTAGATCAGCACGGCGCGGTCGGTCGCCGCCGCGATCTGGCGGAAATGAGCGATCAGCCCATCCTGGCTCGGCCGGTTGTAGTAGGGGCAGACCGAGACGATGCCCGCGAAGGGAATGCGTTCGAGCCGCTTCAGCGTCTTCTCGACCTTGCGCGTGGCATTGCCGCCCACCCCGACCAGGATCGGCACACGGCCGCGCGCAACGGCGGCGGTGCGCTCGACCACCGCGTCGATCTCCGCTTCGTCGAGGGTCGGGGACTCGCCGGTGGTGCCGAGCGGGAACAGGCCGTCGGCACCGGCCTTGATGTAGTGCTCGACCAGACGGTCGTAGCTTTCGAAATCGACCGCGCCGTCCTTGAACGGTGTGATCAGCGGCACCCAGAGGCCGGAAATACGGGTTGTCATGGCGTCACGCTATGCCTCCTTCTGGAATAAGAAAATCGAATGTTTTTGATAATATCGTTCGCTTATTGTTATATATCCCGATGCGTAGGGATCTCGATCTGGCGCTGGTGCGTGCCTTTCTGACGGTGGTCGAATCGGGCGGTGTTACGCGCGCGGCCGCCGCCCTCGGCATGAGCCAGGCGGCCGCCAGCCAGCAGATCAAGCGGTTGGAAGAGGCGTTGGAGTGCCGCCTGTTCGAGCGCCAGGGGCGCGGCCTTGTCCTGGCGCCGGCCGGCGAGAGGTTGCTCGCGCAGGCGCGCCGGCTGGTGGCGATGAACGACGAAGTCTGGTCGTCGATGCGCACACCGCAGTTCGAGGGCGAAGTCCGCTTCGGCGTGCCCTACGACATCATCGGCAGCTTCGTGCCGCCGATCCTGCGCGGCTTTGCCAAGGCACAGCCGCTCGTTCGCGTCTCGCTGGTCTGCGAGGACTCGAAGGTCGTGCGCGAACAGTTGAAGTCGGGAGGCGTCGATCTCGCGCTCACGACGGAGACGGAATGCGGCCGCCATGGCGAAACCTTGCGGACCGACCGTCTGGTCTGGGTGGGTACGCCGGGAGGCGATGCGCACCTCAAGGATCCGCTGCCGGTATCTCTCGGTGCGCCGACCTGTGTCTTCCGGCCCATTGCCATCGAGGCGCTGGGCAAGACGCGGCGCGACTGGCGCGCGGTCTGCGAGGTCAGTCGGCTGGAGCCCGTCTACGCCGTTCTCGAAGCAGGCCTTGCCGTTGCGCCCTTGTTGCGTTCCTCGGTGCCCGAACGGTTTGAAATTCTTGCCGGCGCGGCCGCACGTGCCGCGAAGCTGCCGTCGTTGCCGGAGTTTCGCATCAATCTCTACGCACCACCCGGCCTCAGTCCTGCAGCGCGCGATCTCGCGGATCACGTGCGTGCAAGCTTCTCCGGCCGGCCGCGCGGGAAT
Source organism: Pseudomonadota bacterium (assembly GCA_020160875.1). Classification (GTDB taxonomy): domain Bacteria; phylum Pseudomonadota; class Alphaproteobacteria; order Rhodospirillales; family Rhodospirillaceae; genus SHVO01. The sequence continues at coordinate 1,574 of JAIUPE010000201.1, read as the reverse complement.
CAGATGACCAACAATTGATACCAAGCGACACCTGTCGAGACGGCCGCTCGGGCCGTATCTTCGCGGGCATGAGATTTCTCCTCGGTTGGGGCTTCAAGCTTGGTCTCCTTGGCGTCGCCTATCTGGCGCTGACCGGCGGCCTGTCGCTCAAGCTGCCGCAGACCGTGATGGGCTACGAAGTGCCGCGCGAGGCGCATCAGTGGGCGGAGCGCGCCAACGGCCTCGGCGAGTTCGCAGACAAGGCGCAGGCCGGCGTCAAGTCGGCCATCGACCGGGCGAGATAGAGAGTTCAAGAGGGGGCGTCCAAGGGGCCCGGAGAGTTCGCTTTCCGGGCCCCTTGTTTTTTCAGGGCGGCCCTCCGGCGACATCAAACCGACATCGCCCCCGTGCTCGATCCGGGGCCACGAGCATCTGGTCGGGCGTGTAGCCGTGCAGTCGCACGAGCGCTGCCGTGCCGGGAAACAGTCCGCCCGACGGCTCGACCACCGCGCTGGTGACGCCGCCCAGCCGCGTCACCGGAAGTACGACGGAGTTCGGGTTGATGGCCGTGAGCGCTTGAAAATGCGGGATGAGATCGCCGAGATCGTCGTTGTCGCGGGTTTCCGGGACGCTTCCGACCTCCGTCAGGCCCGCGCCCGACCCGCCGTCGATCATTCCCGGATAGACGTCCAGCCCCGTGCCGTCGATCACTTCTGCGCCCTCCGGGACGGCCACGCCCGCGCCTATGGCTTCGATGCGGCTCCCTCGGATGACGAGCGTTCCGCCCTCGATCACGCCCTGCGGCCCCATCGTGACCAGACGCGCGTTGGTGATGGCGAACACGCCTTGCCGCCCTTGCGGGTTCGACGGCGGCGGGTTGTTCGGCTGAGCCGTCGCCGGGGCGACGGCGGTTAGGGCCAGGGTGGCGAAAAGGAGCAGGCGAATCATCGGCGAATCAAAGGCAGTCGTCATCGTGGAACCCGTCTCGGCGTGGCAGCTCTTCCGGGTTAGGTTGCGTCGAAGAAAACCATAAGTACGGCCATCATCAACGCCCCAAACACCAGCGCCGCGAACGTCACGGCGTGGCGGTGGGCACGGGCATCCGGGGTGCGGGCGGTGAAGGCAAAAGCAAAAGCGGCGAGGTAGGGCAGGCAGAAGAACAGGTTGACCAGCACCACGAACGTTTGCAACGGTGGCGTGGCGAGCACCGACGGGCCGCGCAAGGCGGCCAGCTGGCTGGCACTTGCGCCGAGGAGCGCGGCGAGCGGGCCAAGTACCGCCGCGACACGGAAGAGCGTCTGGGATTGGTCGGTAGATCGGTCGTGCACCGGCAGCGGCGGCGGCAGCGCCTCGGACGGGACGTCGGCGGCATCGGTCATCGGCCCTCCGTGGCCTCGGCGGCCAGTTCGGCGAGGTCGACGCCCTCCATGCAGCGATGGTCGTCGTGGACGTGCAGCGTGGCCGTGTCCACCCGCTCGTCGGGACGAACCGAAAGGCGGGCGTCGTCGCCGTCGCGGTCGGCGTCGAAGCGGCGGATGCCGTCCACCCATGTTCTCACCGGCACGGCGTACACCGAGAGCGGATGGCCCCGGAAG
>JAIUPE010000200.1 GCA_020160875.1 Pseudomonadota bacterium | reverse complement strand
CGATCCGAGCGATCCAGATGCCGAGTTCATTCCCGGCGAACAGGCCGTCGGCTTCGCCGACGGCTCCGAGCTGGTCGGCTGGACCTACAGCGTCTACCTGCAGGACGAATGGAAGGTGACGCCGACGCTCACCATGAATGTCGGCGCCCGCTTCGACGCCATCTCCGCCGCGACGACCGAGAACCAGCTCAGCCCCCGTATTAACCTGGTCTGGGAACCCGACCCGAAGATCACCCTGCGCGCCGGTTACTCGCGCTATTTCGTGCCCGCCCCGCTCAACCAGGTGGGCTTCAACTCCATCGCCGTCCGTGCCGGCACGACGGCCGCAACCGAAGTCACACGCAACGATCCCGTGCGGGCGGAGCGGTCCGACTATTTCGACATCGGCCTCACGGTGAAGCCGGTCGACGGCCTGACCGTGGGCTTCAGCGGCTTCTACAAGTTCGCCGAGAACTACCTCGACAAGGGCCAGTTCGGCGCGCCGGTCTTCCAGACCGCCTTCAACTACGCCTACGCCCAGGTGAAGGGCTTCGAGGTCTTCGGCAACTACGACAAGGGTCCCTGGTCGGCCTACGCCAACCTCGCCTGGTCGCGGGTGTCCTCGACCAACATCAACTCCGCCCAGTTCAACTTCGAGCAGGCCGATCTCGACTATATCGCCAACCACTGGATCTTCGCCGACCACGACCAGAGCTGGACGGGATCGGCCGGCGCCGCCTACGTCTTCAATCAGGGCAGCGACTACGCGACGCGCGTGTCGGCCGACATGCTGTTCGGCAGCGGTCTGCGCACCAGTGTCGTGACCCCCAACGATACCGCGCTGCCTGTCTATGCGACGGTCAATCTCTCCGTGGCACAGAAGATCCCCCTGCCTGGGAGCAAGGGAACGACGATCCGTTTCGATGCGATCAACCTGACCGATCTCTCCTATCAGCTGCGCGACGGCACCGGCGTGGGCGTCGGCGCACCGCAGTACGGAATGCGCCGAGCCTTCTTCGTGACGCTGTCGCAAAAATTCTGACCCGGATCCGACATGATTTGGAGCGGCCCGGCGTGATAAAATGCCGACATGCCCGATCAATCCCTGCCCTTTATCGTACCGCTGAAAGGCGGTTCCAATTTCCGTGACCTCGGCGGCTATCGCACCGCCGACGGTCGTCTCGTGCGGCGCGGCACCGTGTTCCGCTCGGCCCATCTCGGCAGCCTGACCAACGAGGACCGCTCGGCCCTCGGCCAGCTCGGCGTACGCACCATCGTCGATCTGCGCGGCGTGACCGAAGCGGCCGAGACGCCGCACCTCGTCGAGGGCGTTTCGTGCCGCATCGTCGGCGCCCATATCGAGCCAGGCGTGGGCGACAAGATCCGGGGCGCGGTCGCCGATGGCACGGCCAGTCCGCATCTGATGATGCAGTTCCTGACCGATCATTATCGCGACTATCCGCGGCGCTGCGCGCCTGGTTTTCGCACCCTGTTCGCCACCCTGAGCGACGGCACGCACCGTCCGTTGGTGTTCCATTGCACGGCGGGCAAGGACCGCACCGGCTTCGCCTCGGCCCTGCTGCTCACCCTGTTGGGCGTGCCGTGGGAAACCGTGATGGAAGATTATCTCCGCACCAACGAGCTGTGGACTGGCCATATCGGCCGCTATCCCGAGCTCGATATCGACACCCGCGCCGCCATCATCGAAGCGCGCACGCCCTATCTGGAAGCGGCCTTCGAAGTGGTCCGGGGCGACTTCGGCACGCCTGAAGATTTCGCCGAGAAGGCCCTCGGCATCGGCGCCGACCTGCGCGAGCGGCTGAAGCGCGATTTGCTGGAAGGGTGAGTTCCGCGCTACGCCTGTACCCATGGGCGACACGCGTTACGACACTCCCGAACCGTTCAAGATCGATATCCCCGAGCGGGCGTTGATCGACCTCGACGAGCGGTTGCGCCGCTGGCGGCCGCCGGTCGCCCCCGCCGACGACGGCTCCTGGGCTGCCGGCACCGATCCGGCCTTTCTCGCCGATCTCGTGGACCACTGGCGTCACGGCTACGACTGGCAGCGCTGCCAGGAGGCGATCAACCGCTGGCCCAACTATCTGGTCGATATCGGCCCGCAGCGCCTGCATTTCATCCGCGAACCCGGCACCGAGGTCGAGGACGCACCACGGCCCCTGCCGCTGGTAGTGACGCACGGCTGGCCGGGCTCGATCGTCGAGTTCCTGCACATCATCGATGTCCTGGCTCATCCGGAGAACCATGGCGGCGATCCGCTCGACGCTTTCGACGTCATCGTGCCGTCGCTGCCGGGCTACGGCTTCTCCGGTCCGCCAATTCGCGAGGACGGCAGCACGGGCCCGATCGGTCCGCGCGCGATTGCCGGCCTCTGGCACAAGCTCGTCACCGAGAAACTCAACTATGACCGGCCCTACGGCGTGCAGGGCGGCGACTGGGGCGCGGTCGTTTCCTCCTGGCTCGCCTTCGATCATCCGAAGCAGGACGAGTCGGGCGTGCTCGGCCTGCACCTCAACATGATGGGCTTGCGGCCCGGCATCGACCTCAAGACCGCCAGCCTCAGCGCCGACGAACAGGCATGGCTTGCGAAGATGGGCAGCGCGCTGGACGACAAGACCGCCTACCAGCGCATCCATGCGACGCGGCCGCAGACCTTGGGAGTTGCCCTCACCGATTCGCCGGTCGGCCTCGCCGCCTGGATTGTCGAGAAGTTCCAGGCCTGGAGCGATTGCGGCGGCGATCCGCTCAAGCGCTTCCCGATGGACCTGCTGCTCGACAACATCATGGTCTACTGGCTGACCGGCACCGCCGGTACGGCGACATGGCTCTATCGCGGCGCCGCGCAGCAGAAGCCGCGCGCCCTGCCGGACGGGGCGAGAGTCGAAACGCCGACCGCCTTTGCAGCCTTTCCGGCAGACATCGCGCCGGCGCCGCCTCGGGAATGGATCGAGCGTGCCTTCAACTTGCGCCAGCACAAGGTCATGCCGAGCGGCGGCCACTTCGCCGCCCTCGAGGAGCCCGAGCTGCTGGTCGAAGACATCCGCGCCTTCTTTCGGCCGCTGCGCTACGGCGCGGCGAACGACTAAGCGGGCTGGATCGCCCTCAACCGCGGCTGTCGCGCCGCGAGAGCCGCCAGCACGGCGAGAGCGGCCAGCGCGCCGAACAGCAGAAGCGAGTCCGTGTAGGTGCCGCTCCAGTCGCGCAGCATGCCGGAGACCAACGGCCCTGCCGCCTGCGCCGTCACCTGGAGCGACAACGCCACGCCGCGGATCGCGCCGTAACTCTCGCGGCCGAAATAG
>JAIUPE010000199.1 GCA_020160875.1 Pseudomonadota bacterium | reverse complement strand
CCCTACACTACGCTCTTCCGATCTCCAACATCCCGCCGCACAATCTCGGCGAGCTGATCGATGCCTGCCTGGCGCTGATCGCCAATCCGGAGCTGACGGTGCCGCAGCTCATGGAATACGTGCCGGGCCCGGATTTCCCGACCGGCGGCATCATCCTCGGTCATGCGGGCAGCCGCGCCGCGATGATGACGGGGCGCGGTTCGGTCGTCATGCGTGGCCGCTGCGAAATCGAGGACATCGGTAAGGACAGGCAGGCGATCGTCATCACCGAGATTCCGTATCAGGTGAACAAGTCGGCGATGATCGAGAAGATGGCCGAGCTGGTGCGTGATAAGCGCATCGAAGGTATCGGCGATCTGCGCGATGAGTCGGACCGCCGCGGCGTGCGTGTGGTCGTGGAAGTGAAGCGCGATGCCGTCGCCGACGTCGTTCTGAACCAGCTCTTCAAGTTCACGCCGCTGCAGACCAGCTTCGGCGTCAACATGCTGGCCATCAACAACGGACGCCCGGAACTGATGAACCTGCGCCAGATCCTTCTGGCCTTCATCGCGTTCCGCGAGGAAGTCATCCGCCGCCGCACGGTGTTCGAGCTCAATCAGGCGCGCAATCGCGCGCATACCTTGGTCGGCCTCGCGATTGCGGTCGCCAATCTCGACGAGGTGATCAGGCTCATCCGCGCGGCGCCGGATCCGAATATCGCGCGCGAACAGCTGATGGCGCGCGATTGGCCGGCCTCCGACGTCGAGCCATTGGTTGTCCTGATCGACGAGCCCGGCCGCAAGGTCGTCGACGGTAAGTACAAACTGTCCGAAGAGCAGGCGAAGGCGATCCTGGATCTGCGCCTGCACCGCTTGACTGGCCTCGAGCGTGACAAGATCCACGCCGAGTTGAAGGAGATCGGCGCCGCGATCGCCGACTACCTCGACATCCTGCGCAGCCGTGAGCGCCTCTATAAGATCATGCGCGAAGAGCTTCAGGAGATGAAGACCGCGTACGGTACGCCGCGCCGCACGACGATCGAGGAACTGGAGTTCGAGACGGATATCGAAGACCTGATCCAACGCGAAGACATGGTGGTCACGGTCACCAATACCGGCTGGATCAAGCGCGTGCCGCTGTCGACCTATCGTGCGCAGCGCCGCGGCGGCAAAGGCCGTGCGGGCATGGCGACGAAGGAAGAGGATTTCGTCCAGGCGCTCTATATCGTCAATACGCACACGCCGGTTTTGTTCTTCTCGACCCTCGGCATGGTCTACAAATTGAAGGTCTACAAGCTGCCCGTCGGTACGCCGCAAAGCCGCGGCAAGGCCATGATCAACCTGCTGCCGCTGAAAGAAGGCGAGACGATCTCGACCGTCATGCCCATGCCGGAAGACGAAAGTACATGGGATCAGCTCAATGTGATGTTCGCGACCTCGGGCGGTACGGTGCGCCGTAACGACCTGTCCGACTTCGTGAATATCAACCGCAGCGGCAAGATCGCCATGAAGCTCGAGGAGAGCGCCGACCGTCTGATCGGCGTCGGTACCTGTAATGACCAGAACGACGTGCTCTTGTCCACGCGCCAGGGCAAGTGCATCCGCTTTGAAGTCTCGGACGTGCGCGTCTTCCAAAGCCGCTCGTCGGTGGGCGTGCGCGGGATCAAGCTCGCGGAAGGCGATGAGGTCATTTCGATGTCGATCCTCAAGCATGTTGAGTTCGACACCGAGAGCCGTGACGCATACCTGCGCATGGCCAAGAAGCTCCGCGGCGCCGACGATGCCGAGGACAACGGCGCCGACGATGCCGGCGAGGCCGGGACGTCGACAAAGGTCCTGACCGACGAAGAGTTCAAGCGCTTCGCGTCGGCCGAGGAGTTCATCCTCACGGCGACCCGCAACGGCTTCGGCAAGCGGACATCGGCTTACGAGTACCGCATCACCGGCCGTGGGGGGCAGGGTATCGTCTCCATTGCCACGACCAAGCGTAACGGCGATGTCAGCGCTTCATTCCCGGTCGCGGATACGGATCAGGTCATGATGATCACCGATGCGGGCCGCCTGATTCGAATCCCCGTCGCCGATATTCGCGTCGCGGGCCGTTCCACCCAGGGTGTGACCCTTTTCGCCACCGGCGAGGAGGAGCATGTGACTTCGGTGGCGCATCTGCCGCTCGAAGACAATGCCAGCGAAAACGCCAGCGAAAACGCCAGCGAAAACGGTGGTGAAGAACCCGTCGCGGAAAGCGTATAATCGTTCGGAATATAGTTCGCGGTGCGAGGGGGATTACAGCATGGCGAAGAAACCGTCGCGTGCGCGTGAATCTGCGGAGACGGGTGGTCGTCTCCGGATCGGTGTCTATCCCGGCACTTTCGATCCGGTGACCAATGGCCATCTGGACATCATTAGCCGCGCGGCCCGCCTCGTCGACCGGCTCATCGTCGCCGTAGCGGTGAACGCCGGGAAAGGCCCGCTGTTCTCGCTGAAAGAACGGGTGGAGATGTGCCGCACCGAGGTCGATGGTTTGAAGCTCAGGGGCATGCAGGTGGAGGTCGTGCCGTTCGACACCTTGCTGATGGATTTCGTGACCCACATGGGCGCCAATCTTATCGTACGTGGCCTGCGCGCGGTATCGGACTTCGAGTATGAGTTCCAGATGGCGGGCATGAACACACGCATCAACGCGAACGTAGAAACGGTCTTTCTGATGGCGTCGGAAAACCACCAGTTCATCGCCTCGCGCCTGGTCAAGGAAGTGGCCCGGCTGGGCGGGAATATTTCTACGTTCGTACCCAAGGGCGTGCATAGCCGCGTTCGCCGGAAATATAAGCTTTCCTAGGCCTTTAGCGACTTATAGGCTTTCGTTTTCGCGCCCTGATCCCTTGTGCCGGGCCAAGGGGGCCGCTATGACTTGCCGTCCTTTCGAGGAGACCTTGCCCCGTGTTTCATTTCCGTTTTCCCGCCCTTGCCGCGTTTATCCTCGCGCTTTTCCTGAGCGCCGCATTCGGCGCAACGTCGTTTGCCCAATCACCGCCGCCCGCCAAGGCGAAGCCCGCCGCGGTCGTTCCGCTCGCGCCGCCCAAGGCGAAGCCGAGCCCCACCGGTCAACCCGCTTCACAAGCGCCCGCCGCGAAACCGGCGCCGGCGCCCGCCGCACCCGTCCCACCGAAGGAGCCTGTTAAATTGGACCCCGAATTCACCCTTTATATGGATCTCGAATACGGCCGCGTCGTTATCAAGATGCGCCCCGACCTCGCGCCCGTGCACGTCGCGCGCATCAAGGAATTGGTGCGGCAGGGCTTCTATGACGGCATCGTCTTCCATCGCGTGATCGATGGTTTCATGGCGCAGACCGGCGACCCGAAGG
>JAIUPE010000198.1 GCA_020160875.1 Pseudomonadota bacterium | reverse complement strand
AATGGCTCATTACGGGAGCCTAAAAAACCTCGGCCCGAACCCTTGTTCAGCGGGGGTGCTTTGGCTATTTATACGCGCCCTTTAAGCGCCGGGGGCGGCCTTTTCCATAGGCGGAAGACGTTTCGCGGCGGCGCGGCCTTTTGCCGGCCATTTGGGCTGTCCTTGAGTGACTCGGCGAGTAACAGTTTAGAGAATTTAAAGAATGGCGCGGATTGTTCAGAAATTCGGCGGTACTTCGGTCGGCGACATCGCCCGCATCAAGAATGTGGCGAAGCGTGTGAAGGCGGAAGTCGAGCGCGGCAATCAGGTGGCGGTGGTGGTTTCGGCCATGTCTGGCGTGACCAACCAGTTGGTTGCCTATTGCAATGAAATTTCCCCGATGCACGACCAGCGCGAATATGACGCCGTGGTGTCCACCGGCGAGCAGGTGACCACGGGCTTGCTGGCGATCGCGCTGCAAGAGATTGGAATGAAAGCACGTTCCTGGACCGGCTGGCAGATTCCCATTTCCACGGATGATGCGCACGGCAAGGCGCGCATCGAGTCCATCGACGGCGATGGCCTGATCCGCTGCATGGACGCCGGCGAAATCGCAGTCATCGCGGGATTCCAGGGTGTTGCGGGCGATAGCCGCATCACCACGCTGGGCCGCGGCGGCTCGGACACGACAGCCGTGGCTGTCGCCGCCGCCGTCAATGCGGACCGTTGCGATATCTATACCGACGTGGATGGGGTCTATACGACCGATCCGCGGATCGTTGCGACCGCGCGCAAGCTGGATAAAATCACCTATGAGGAGATGCTGGAAAGCGCATCCCTCGGCGCCAAGGTGCTCCAGACGCGCTCGGTGGAAATGGCGATGAAACATCGCGTGCGGGTGCAAGTGCTGTCGAGCTTCAGCGACGCCCCGGGGACTTTGGTTTGTGACGAGGACGAGATCTTGGAAAAAGAACTGGTAAGCGGCATCACCTATAGCCGCGACGAAGCGAAGGTGACGTTGGTCGGCGTGCAGGATCAGCCGGGGGTGGCCGCGTCCATCTTCGGGCCGCTCGCGGACGCGAACATCAACGTCGACATGATCGTGCAGAACACGAGCCGCGAAGGCACGACGGACCTGACCTTCACCACCAGCCGCGGCGAACTCGACCGCGCCCTGAAGGTGATCAAGGAAAACATGAAGGTCCCGTACGCTTCGATCGTGACGGACAAGGCGGTCGTGAAGGTGTCGGTGATCGGTGTCGGCATGCGTAGCCATGCGGGTGTCGCTCAAACCATGTTCAAGGCCCTCGCGGATCGTAAGATCAACATTCACATCATCTCGACCAGTGAGATCAAGGTGAGCGTGTTGATCAGCGAGGAATACACCGAGCTGGCCCTGCGGGCGCTTCACACCGCCTACGGCCTCGACGCGGCCTAAAATACAGGATCTGGAATGTCGGACGCGGTCGCGAAAGAAGCCCACTCCCAGACCGCGCCGCTTCCGGCCGCGGAGGTAAGCCCGCGCTTGGCCGCGCTGTGGAAGCGCGGCACGGATTTCCTGGAGTGCCCGATCGCGATCATGTGCGGCGCTATGTCGTGGGTGTCCGAACGGCACCTCGTCGCCGCGATCTCCAACGCTGGCGGTTTCGGCGTCATCGCCTGCGGGTCCATGACCCCGGCGCTGCTCGACGCGGAAATCAAGGCAACACAGGCTCTTACCAAGAAGCCTTTTGGCGTGAACGTCATCACCATGCATCCGCAGCTCATGGAGCTGGTGGAGGTGTGCGCGGCCAATAAGGTCACGCACGTCGTATTCGCCGCCGGTCTCTCGCCGGGCGAAGCGATGAAGAAAGCCAAGACGTTCGCGAAGGTGGTGTGTTTCGCGCCGGCGGCCGCGTTTGCAAAGCGCCTCATCAAAAGCGGCGCCGACGCTATCGTGGTGGAAGGCTCCGAAGCGGGCGGCCACATCGGGCCCGTGTCGACCTCGGTGCTGGCGCAGGAAATCCTGCCCGTGATCCGCGATGTTCCGGTGTTTGTCGCGGGCGGGATCGCGCGCGGGGAAGCGGTCGCCTCGTTTCTGGAAATGGGCGCCTCCGGCGTGCAGATGGGCACGCGCTTTGTCTGCGCGAGCGAAAGCATCGCGCACCCGAACTTCAAGCAGGCCTTCATCAAGGCGGCCGCGCGCGAGGCCATGCCGTCCGTGCAGCTCGACAAGCGCTTTCCGGTCATTCCGGTGCGCGCGCTGGTCAACAAGGCTTCGGAAGCCTTCATGGAAAAACAGCGCGAAGTACTCGGCAAATTTGAGCGCGGTGAACTCGACCAAACCGCAGCACAGCTTGAAATCGAACATTATTGGGCCGGCGCGCTACGCCGTGCCGTGATTGAAGGCGATGTCGAGAATGGTTCGCTGATGGCCGGACAGAGCGTCGGCATGGTGACCCGTGAGGAGCCGGTGACGGCGATCATGTCGGAAATCATTGCCCAGGCGAACGCGGCGCTCTCCGGGCGCAGCGCGTCATGAGCGGCTTCAGCGCCGCTGACCTGCGGCGCATGTTGTCGCGCTTGCGCGACGTCATGGCCGGCATCGGCACGGTCCAGGAACGTCTCGATAAGGTCGTCGCGCTCATTGCCAATGATCTGCGCGCCGACGTCTGCTCCTGCTATGTGATGCGTGCCGGTGAGGTGCTCGAGCTGTTCGCGACCTTCGGTCTGTCGCAAAAAGCGGTTCACTTGACGCGTCTGCGCGTGGGTGAAGGTCTCGTCGGTGAGATTGCCGCGCATGCGCGCCCCCTGGCGCTTGCCGACGCCTGGTCGCATCCGCAGTTCGTTTATCGTCCTGAGACGGGCGAAGATTTCTTCCGCTCGCTGATGGGCGTGCCGATGATCCAGGCCGGCCGCGTGATCGGCGTGCTGGTTGTGCAGACGCGCGAAGAGCGCCCGTTCAACGATTGGGAGGTCGAGACTCTCGAAACCGTCGCGATGGTGATCGCCGAATTGATGGCGGCGACCCAGATCGTTCGGCGCGAAGAGCTGTTCCAGGCTGAAGGCAACGCGCTGCTTCATGTGCGCCTGACCGGTGTGTCGCTCCATCCCGGCGTCGGTATCGGCGTTGCGGTGATGCATAAACCGCATATCCGAATTGGCAGGCTTGTCAGCGACGATCCGGTGGTGGAGGAACAGCGCCTTCAGACCGCGCTCGATACCCTGCGCGCGGAAGTCGATGCGCTGATCGATAGCGCCCGCGGCGACGACTTCGCCGACGGATATCGCGACATCCTCGAAGTGTACCGCATGTTCGCCGACGACCGCGGCTGGATCAGCCGCATCTCGGAGGTCATTGCTTCGGGACTAACGGCCGAGGCCGCGGTGCAAAAAGTACAC
>JAIUPE010000197.1 GCA_020160875.1 Pseudomonadota bacterium | reverse complement strand
CGCCGGCCGAGTCGGCGCTGGTCGGCGCCGAGCGCCCGCTGCTCGCCGGCTCGGTGGCGACGCTGACGCTGGACATCGACGAGGACGGCGGCGGAGTCACCATCGAGGGCGAGGACAGCTCGGTCAAGGTCGGCTCCGCGGCCGAACTGCCCGCCGACTTCCCGTCCGAGTTCCCGCTTCCGGACGGCACGCTGACGTCCGTGGTCCAGATGAACGGCGGCTGGAGCCTCGGGTACGAGGGAGTCGAGGAGTCCGAGGTCGACCGACTCCTCGAGCACTTCACCTCGAACGGGTACGAGAAGGCGCTTGCGGTCACCGAAGCCACGGGGAAGTTGTACTCGCTGATGAAGGACGAGTGGGTCGTGAACAGATCGCGGTAGTCCTGCTTTTCGACCACCAGATGATTGACCACGGTGCGCAGGGTCTGCTCGCGCGCGTCCTTGATCACCGCGCCGGTCATCATCGGATAGATCGTCGGGTCCTTGGCGAGGTTGCCGAAGTCCTCAAAACCGAACATATCGTCGAAGAACGCGCGGACGCCGTCCTCGATGCGCGGGCTCGCGATCATCATGTCGACGACCTTGGCGCGTTTCTTCGCGTCGAACAGGTCGCCGCGTTCGGCCGCCTTCAGCACCGCATCGTCCGGCGCCGCGTTCCAAAGGAAGAACGACAGGCGCGAGGCAAGCGAATAGGCGTCGAGGCGTTGCTTGCCGGGATGCGCCGGATCCGGCTCGACGACGTCCGCGATCAGCAGCACTTTAGGATCGATCAGCATGCCTTCCAGCACCGTGCCGAGGCCGGCGTAGAAATCCTTCAGGTCGGTCGCCCCTTTGTGCGCGGTGGCCACGAGCTCGGTCACGCGCGCTTCAGGCAGCGGACGGCGATACAGCAGGCGGCTCGTCTGCGCGATGAACTTCGTCGCGCAGGCGTCATCGGCGGCACTCGTATCGGCAGGCTTGCACGGCACGAGGAAGTCGCGGCGGGACGGCGTTTTTTGCTCGATATTGCCCTTATCGATGACCTGTGCCGCGATGCTCGACGCGCTGCGCTGAAGTTGCTGCAACTCGCCCGACGTCACACCGGCGCTGGAGGCGCCCGTGGCGATGAGACCGTCGGTGCGGCGCAACGGCGCGAACGGGTTCCCGACTTCGATATCGTGCCCAAAAATATAAGTGACGGTGTTGCGGTACTGATCGACCGAAATACGGCGCACATGCGCGACGGTGCCCGCGTAGTCCGCTGGCTTCACGGCGGGAGCGCTCGCGGCTTTCGGCGCGGCGCCGCCGTCCGAACAACTCGCCAAAGCGAGGGCCACGATACAAGCAGCCCCGCCCATCAATACGCGATGAAAGACATTTCTGGCGGCGGAACGATCGGAAACAGACTTCAAGAAACTCTCCCTGTGCTCACGCGCGCTGCCTTTCGCTCAAAGGGGCAGCACGGCAGGTGCGCGGCAACCGGCCGTGCATCCCGTCTCGCAATATTATTGTCCAATATACGCTAGCTGGGCCGCGCCTTCACGCCGTTTTTGAAAACGGGCGTTGTCCGCCAAAGGTTTACAACGAAAAACTTCCCTTTTATTGCTGCACTGCGGGAGAGTTTTCCTGACCGTATTCAGCGAGCTTTCTTCGATTAGTTTCGAATCCATACCCACTCATGCGCCCTGGCGCCGGGAGCGTCACGAAACCGCGATCACGCCATTGCGGCCCGCGGAGCCATCGCCTAAAGCACCGGGGGACCATCGACTCGGACTTTTCATGACTAGCGCCCAAGGCGAACACGCGGAAGATATTCTCGATGCGGCCTGGCGCGCGCTGAAAGCCGGACGCACGGCCGAGGCGGACTCCCTTTACGATCGCGCCGGTCAGTTGCGCCCGCACCGCCAGCTCCGCGCCTACTGGCCCCTCACCCTGGCGAAGCCAGGCGCTGTCGGCGACGAATGGGCGACACCGGAGCTCAAACGCGCCGATCTACACATCAACTATCTTCAGAATGCGCGCGCGGCGGAGATCCTTCGCGGGATCACCGATCCGGGGTTGCGTCCGTTTGTCCTCCTCGGGCACGCACGACTGGCTCTCAGCCAAGGCGCCGCGGCCGATGCCCTGTCCCTCGCCAATCAAGCGCGCCCGCTCGCACGCCAATCTTCCTACCTCGCGATCATTCTCGGCACAGCCCTGATGGCGGCGGGCCAGGTCCAGGAGGCGCTCGCCCCTCTGACGAGCGCCGGTGACGCTGGACGTGGCGGCGCCTGGTTCCTGCTGGGACTGGCCTACCAACGCCTGCAAAACGCGGGCGAGTCCGTCGCGGCCTATCGCCGCGGATACGCCTTTGATCGCGACGATTTCGGACCGGCGAACAACTTGATGTCCGCGCTCATGGAAGCGCGCGATTACGCGGGCGCCGTCGCACACGCGGACAATCTGCTTGCCACTAAGCCGGGGCATACAACGTCCCTGGCTTATAAATATATCGCGCTCGGTGAATTGGGCCGACAGGATGAGCTCTCCTCCTTCGCCGACTACGATACGCTTATCACGCGTGAGCACCTCGCCCCGCCGGCCGGATACAAGGATGCCGCGGACTTTCACGCCGCACTGGCACGCGAAATCGCGGCAGAACCGACGCTGGCGTATGAACGCAACACCACGCGCTTCGGATATCAGACGGACGATATCGGCTTCAGCACATCACCTGCGATCCGCGCGCTGAACGCCATGCTGACAGCGGCGGTCCAGCGGCGCGCGGATCGCGCCCGCCGCGCGCCGTCACACGCCTTTGATAAAGCCGTGCCGCAAGATTTCCGGCTTTACTCCTGGGGCGTGATTATCCGTGAGAAAGGCCATCAGGCGCCGCATTTCCATCCGCACGGGTGGCTTTCGGGCGTTTATTACGTGGAAGTCCCAGACAACATCACCGCGGAAGATCCCGAGCGCAGCGGCTGGATCGAGTTCGGGCGCGGCGACGAACGCTGGAACAAGCCCACGACCAACATGCCGACGCATCAGGTGCGCCCGGAAACCGGCACGCTCCTGACGTTCCCGTCGTACTTCTGGCACAACACGCGGCCGCTGCGTACAGACAAGCGGCGCATTTCTTTTGCCTTCGACGTCATCCCGCTTTAGCGCTGCCGCTGACTCGCCGCCGACGGCGCGGCAGCCGGCGTCGGCAGCATCGCCACCGGTCCGCCCGGCGGGTGGATGATGAAGGTCTGCACCATCTTCGCCTGAAGCGACGCCGAAATCGCCGTATTCTTCCCCGTCTTCGGGTCCGGATAGGCGTCCGCGCGTTTGCGCAAGATTTTATAGATCGAGGACGGCGTCGACTGTCCGTAGCTCTGGTGATGCGTCGATTCCGACTTCACCGTCTGCCAATACCAATTCTCGACATCGACGTAACCGGCCATGACA
>JAIUPE010000196.1 GCA_020160875.1 Pseudomonadota bacterium | reverse complement strand
CTGGGGCCTGACGCGATGCGCTGGATCCTGGGCGTCCTGTTCCTCGCCATGGCCGTCTGGTGCCTGATCCCGGACAAGGCCGACGAAGGCCCCAAGGTCGCGGGCGCCGCCGGTGCGTTCGTCGCCACGGCGATCGCCTTCTTCCTGGTCGAGATCGGCGACAAGACCCAGATCGCGACCGTGGCGCTGTCGGCGCGCTTCAACGACCTGGTTGCGGTCACCGCCGGCACGACGTGCGGCATGATGATCGCCAACGTGCCGGCCGTGCTGTTCGGCGATGTGCTGTCCCGCAAGGTGCCGCTGAAGCTGGTGCGGGCGCTGGCGGCGGCGGCTTTCGTCGTGCTCGGCCTGCTCGCGCTCCTGAAGCTCGACATGGGCCTGCTGGGCGGCTGAAGAAGGGACGGGGCCACACACCTCGCATTATCGTGATGATGCACCGCAACCGCGTCGTCCTTGTAATGCCACACTCCAAACCAAACTTCACACTCCGCGAATCGACCGGACGGCAGCCCTAGAGACTGTGTGATCAGCGCCGAAATCGCGCGGGGGATCCGAAACGTTCGAGAAAGCATCTGCGCCGAAAGCACATGGCGCGGAAACGAGGTTCTGCGCCCGGGCGCTTCGATGTGTGGAGAGACTGACGATGCTTGCTGCCAACCCCTGGAAACTGGCCCTCGTCCTGATGATGCTGGCGCCGGCGCTCGCGTCGTTTCGCCAGCGCTTCCCCGCGGTGTTCGTTCGCGTGGTGCTGGCGAGTGACGTCGTCGACCTGATGGGCAAGGGCGTCGACCTCGCGCTGCCGAAGTGTGTCGATCAGCCCGGGGGAGAAGCTGACGCCGCGCGTCTGGCGCTCGGCGAGGCCTCGGCCGACGAGGTGCTCGGCACGGCGGTCCATCGCCTGGCGAACCTCGGCGCCGAAGCCGCCGCCGCCGAGCGGAACGGGATCGCGGGCGATCGCTTGCCGGTCGAGCCAGGTGGCCCCGGTCGCATGGACCTGCCGTTCGATGTCGAGATCGGAGCGGACGGCGAGCGCGACCCGTCTGCGTCCCTGCGCGTCGTCGAATTTGCGCAGCTCGACGATCGAGCCCGGCGCGCTATCGCCGGCCGCGTCGAGGTCGGGCAACTTGATGTGATGGGTTCGTCCGTCCGTGCCATCGACCACGGCATAGGCCGTGCCCTTCAGCTCATCGTCGAGACCACGATCGACCAGCCGGCCGACGACAGGATCGTTGAGGCTCTCGCCGGCGAGCACATAGCTGGCGGCGCCGCGCTCGATACCGCGTTCCGTCAGGCCGCGATGAATGCGTTTGATGATGTCGCCACGCTCGCCCAGTTCGCGCAGCGTCGCTTCGGCATTCTCCGATACGACCCATTGGCCGGGGCCGATCTGATCCGCAAGGCCGAGTGTCTCCAGCTTCCGCAGCCGGCCGACCTTCATCGCGTGGAACTCGTCGGGCTGGCGATCGGGATGCGGGGCGAGATCGACGACGCCGGTGCGATAGGCGTCGCGCGAAAGTTGGCGGTCGAGATTGGTCCAGCGTTCCGACTCGATCTGGCGTTCGAGATTGCGGCGTATCTCGTGATCGGTGCGCGGCCCCAGCTCTTGGGTGACGAGATCCTGCGCGCGGGCGCGCATGCCTTCCTTGATGTAGTCGCGCGAGATGACGAGGTCCTGGCCGTCATCGGTGTGTCCCCGCAGGATGATGTGGACGTGCGGATTATCCGTGTTCCAGTGGTCGACACCGACCCAGTCGAGCTTCGTGCCGAGGTCTTTCTCCATCTGCCCCATCAGGTCGCGGGCATAGGTCTTGAGGTCGGACATCTCCGTCGCGTCCTCGGGCGAGACGATGAACCGGAAATGATGCCGGTCATCCTGGGTCCGCTCGGCGAAGGCCTTGGGATCGGCGTCCTCGGTCTCGGGACCGAAGAGCCGTGCCTTCTCTCCATCCCGGGTGACACCCTCGCGCCGCAGGTAGTTGAGGTGCGCGCTGAGCGGCGCGGCCCGAGCGGTATGACGGACGACACGCGTCTTGATGACGACGTTGCGCGATCGGCTGGTGAGCAGCCGGTTGGCCTGGACGGTCGCTCGCTGGCCGCGACCGAAACGCGAGCGGTTGCCCGAGCTGATCTTGCCGGACCGCGAGACGCTGCCGCCGGCGCGCTGGGCGGCCGCCAACGCCTGGGCGATGAAGGGCCGCGCCTGCTGAGCCCGGGTCGAGCGGATGCGGCCTGGCCGGATGCGGAAATCGTCCTCGCCGCTCATCGCCGAGGTCCCGCACATCGCGCGAACGCGCGGAAAGCCTTGGCGGAATGGCGAATGCGCAGGCTGCGCCGATCAGGCGCACATCGCGCAGATGAGCCATAAGTCCCTGAAAACACACGACCGCACCAAGCCGCACCTCGCGCGCTTTTATCTCGCCATCGTGCGGTTGTGTTGCCTGCTCTCCCTCCTCGGACCGCCATCCTTCCGCCAGAGCACGCTATTCCACGAAATGCTGCGAACACCGTCATCGCGGGCCCCCATCGCCGTTTCGGGCGACAAACAGGCCCCCGGATTGCGGAGCGATGGGTGTGGCTTCGCGCACCGGAGTTACAGCCGGAGCCTCGTTCGAGGCGCGATCGGCGGGTGTCGGAGCAGCGGTCGCGGCGCGCTCGGACTGCACGATGAACAGCGGCGCGCGTGTCCAGGCGTTGGGATCGGCCGCCGTGACCGTGACGGGAGCAAGGGCATCTGTACCGCTGATAATGGGCGCGAGCGCGGCGACATAGGCGCGGGTTTCAGCGGGCAACGGACGGCCAGCAAGATACTCTTCATAGCGGCCGGGACCAGCATTATAGGCCGCGAGAAAGCCCGGCGAACCGTAGCGGTCGTGCATCTCGCGCAGGTAGGCGGCGCCTGCCAGAATGTTGTCGCGTGGATCGTAAGGATTCGCGCCGAGCCGGTGACGGACGCGCAGATCGGCCCATGTGGCGGGCATGATCTGCATCAATCCCATCGCGCCGGCCGAAGAGATCGCTCGCACATCGCCAGCGCTTTCGACGCGCATGACGGCGCGTATCCAGTGCTCGGGAATGCCGAACCGTTGCGCGGCCTCGGCGATGAACGCGGCGTAGGGATCGACGCGAGAGGGGCGCTCGGCCGACACGGTCTGCGCATTCGCGGTGGCGCAGAGCGGCGCGGATAGCAGAAGGCCGGAAAGGAGAAGGGCGGCTGTGCGCCGGGCGGTTTTCGACCGCCCGGCGACAGCTTTGGGGAGCGGGACCGACATCGTTCAGTCCCGCTCGGCGCGCTTGGGCGGACGGTTCCAGTGCAAGCCCCAGGCGGACTTGTCGTCGGCCGACTGGAAGAGGTTGGCGCGGATCGGATGACCGAAGGTCGGATCGTCGATCTGCAGCGAGACGTAGTCGCCGGC
>JAIUPE010000195.1 GCA_020160875.1 Pseudomonadota bacterium | reverse complement strand
CGGCCTTGGTCAGGCGCTGCACGATCACGCGGCGTTGCCGAGTTGCCTGGTGCGCCGGATGTACAGCTACGGCACGGGCGGCCCGCTCTCGCGCGCCGACGATCCCGCGATCAAGGTGCTCACGGACGCGTTCGTGCAGGCGGGCTACAAGGTCCCTGACCTGATGCGCACGATTGCTACAAGTGATGCATTCTTTGAAGTTGTTGAACGTGTTCCGTCGCCGGCGCGGACCGCCGGCATGACGTCGCAATCCGACGTGCAAGCGAACTGAGGAGGCTCTTATGGCATCTTTGAAAGACCTGTCGCGTCGCCGCGTCCTGCGCGGAATGTTGAATGGCGGCGCCGTCACCGTCGGCCTGCCGCTGCTCAACGTGTTCCTCAACGGCAATGCCACCGCGATGGCCGACGGCGCGCCGCTGCCGCTGCGCTTCGGCACCTGGTCGTGGGGTCTTGGCCTCAACAAGCAGGTGTTCGTGCCGAAGAAAACCGGCGCCAACTTCGACCTGCCGGAGGAAATCGCCTCTCTCAAGGACGTGCAAAAGCACGTCAACCTGTTCACTAACTTCGACGGATTCAAGGACGCCAATCCGAATCTCTGTCACAAGACGGGCTGGGTCATCATGCGCGCGGGCGCGGCGCCCGCCACGCAAACCGACCTGCCGGGCCAGAGCATCGACGTCACGATCGCCAAGGAGATCGCCGGGCCGACGCGTTTCCAGACGCTGACGGCCACCTCGACCGGCAACGTGCGCGATAGCTTCAGCTACGAGAGCGCGACGTCGATCAATCCAGCCGAGGTCTCGCCGCTGTTGTTCTACGCCAAGCTGTTCGGCGAAGACTTCCAGAACCCGAACGCCCCTGAATTCAAGCCCAGTCCGCGCGTGATGGTGCGCAAGGGCGTGCTCTCCGGCGTCATGGACCGCACCTCGGATCTCACGAAAAAGATCGGCGCGGAAGACAAGCAGCGTCTCGACCAATACTTCACGGGGCTACGTGAACTGGAGCGTCAGTTCGATCTTGCCTTGACGAAGCCGGAGCCGCGCGCGGCGTGTGTGGTCAATCCGGGACCGAAGGACGAAATCGCGCCGGGCCTCGACTACACGCTCGTCGGCGAGCGTCACAAAATGATGACCGATCTGCTCGTGATGGCTTTGGCCTGCGACCAGACCCGCGTTTACAACCTCGGTTATGCGGCCGCGTTCTCGGGCACCATCAAGCCCGGTTATGAAAAGCCGCACCACACGGCCACGCACGAAGAGCCGCTGGATCCGGTGCTCGGGTATCAGGTGAATTGCTCTTGGTTCATTCGCCGTCAGATGGAAGCGTGGGCGTACCATGTGAAGGCGTTCGCCGACTTCAAGGAAGGCGACGGCTCGCTCATCGACAACATGCTGATCTACGCGACGACCGACCAGTCGCTGGCGCGTCTGCACCAGATCGACGGCCTCCCGATGTTCCTCGCCGGCCGCGCCGGCGGAAAGATCAAGACCGGCATCCACGTCGACGGCAACCACGAAGCGGCGACGCGCGTCGGTTACACCGCCATGAAAGTCTTCGGATTGGATGTCCCGCACTGGGGCGAGCAGTCCAACCGAACGTCCAAGGAAATCGGCGAAATCCTCACTTAAAGGCACGCGCGCGTCTTCGGAAGCGCGCCCCTTTTCCTGCTCCTAAGGACAGACACGATGCGATACAGCCTTCTTCTCGTGAGCGCTTTGATGGCGGCGCCTGTCGCTTACGCGGCATCCTCCGCCGTCAGCCCGCAGGGCGGCGTGAAAACCGAAACCTTCGTCACCGAGCCCATGCCGGCCGGCTTCAGCATTCAGGCGACCGAACTCGAAGGTCCCGTGTTCGCCGATGAACGCGGCATGACGCTTTACCGCTGGCCGTACGACACGATGCGCGTCGGCACGACCGGCGACGGCGACAACAGCTCGGCCTGCGAGAACGAGGTCACGACCAAGACCGCCGGGATGATGGCGCCGTATCCGCCTGGCCTCGATCTGCCCGAGTTGGAGACGCGCAAAGCCTGCTCGCAAGTATGGCCGCCCGTGCTCGCGAAGGACGGCGACAAAGACATCGGAAACTTCACGATCTTCACGCGCAAGGACGGACGCCGGCAGTGGGCGTATGACAAACACGCCCTTTACACGTCCGATCTCGACCAGCAACCCGGCGATACCTTCGGCGCGCG
Source organism: Pseudomonadota bacterium (assembly GCA_020160875.1). Classification (GTDB taxonomy): domain Bacteria; phylum Pseudomonadota; class Alphaproteobacteria; order Rhodospirillales; family Rhodospirillaceae; genus SHVO01. Next base: position 1,309 of record JAIUPE010000195.1, on the reverse strand, counting down.
CGCCAACGGAAACGGCGGTGATGGCCCGGCCGAGCGCCGCATCGTCGGTCCCGCGACATCCGTGCCGCCCGCGTTCTCGGTCGAAACAACGCGTCGTGGCCGCATCGTGCTGACGGAAGCCAAGTTTTCCGTCTACACCTCCGACCGCGACGGCGTGGAGAAGTCGAATTGCACGGGAACTTGCACGCAGACGTGGGTGCCCGTGACGGCCGGCGCGACTGCGCAGCCGCAAGGCGAATGGACGATTTTCGAGCGTGCGCCGGGCGTGCGCCAGTGGGCCTTCCGCAAGAAGCCCGTGTACACCTACGCCAAGGACGTCGACACCGTGAGCCAGCAGGGCGGCGATGTGGCCGGTTGGCACAATGTCTACATGCAGGTCATGCCGCCGCTGCCCAAGGGCTTCGGTCTCATGAATAATGAGGTGGGTGAGTCGATCGTCAGCCCGGACGGCAAGACCGTGTACACCTATCAGTGCGGCGACGATTCCAAGGATCAGTTGGCCTGCGATCACCCAGGCGCGCCGCAGGTGTATCGCTTCGCGGTGTGCGGCGGCGGGAACGTGGAACGTTGTCTTCGCCGCTGGCCGTATATTCCGGCGGCCGCGGATGCCGTCAGCGGCAGCCGGTCCTGGAGCGTGATGTGGATCAACCCGAAGACCGGCCGCCATGCGGCGAAGGGCGAAGCGGGTGCGATCTCGGTCTGGGCGTTCCGCGCCCGCCCGGTGTTCACGTTCGAAGGCGATAAGGAAGCCGGCGACATCAACGGCAACCGCACGGGCGAATACAACGGCCGGCGTAACGGCTTCAGCGCTTTCCTGGTACGCGACGACTTCTTCGACAACGCGCGATAGGCCCGATTTAGGGAGACGATCATGAAACATCTTTTGCAAGCGACTTTAGGTGTGTTGGCGCTCGGTGTGAGCGCGCTGCCTGCCGCCGCGCAAGACACGCCGTCATCGGGCCTGCGCGATCGTACGATCGCGTACGCCTTGTCTGGCGGTCACTGGGCAATCCACCAGACGCCGGACGGCAAGGCCGAGTGCCCGCAGGGTGTGAATCCGATCGGTCCGCGCGAAAGTTTCAAGGCCTTGTTCCCGAATCTGGGTCCGGTTGGCGAGACGCAGCTGGCGCGCGAGTCAGCGGCTCAGTTCCCGATGGACAAGGATGAGCCGTTTCCCTTCAACGAAGCGGGCGGCAAGGTCGGTCTCGGGCTCAATCTCGACGGCAAGGTCGATGCCAACGATTTCACGAGCCCGGACGGCAAGGTCACGGGTATCGATAACCAGCTCTTCCGCGTGCTCGGTTGCGTG
>JAIUPE010000194.1 GCA_020160875.1 Pseudomonadota bacterium | reverse complement strand
CGCGGTGCGACCGCGCCTCCAGATGATCTTCCAGGACCCGATCGCGTCGCTCAATCCGCGCCGCAAGGTGGCCGAGATCATCGCCGAGCCGCTGATCGTGTCGGGCGTGTCGGATGCCGCCGAGCGCACGCGTCGCGTCCGCGCCGTCATGGAGGCCGTCGGCCTCGATCCCGATCTCGTCTGGAACCGCCGCCCGCACGAGTTCTCCGGCGGCCAGTGCCAGCGCATCGCCATCGCGCGCGCCCTCGTGCTCGAGCCCAGCCTGATCGTGTGCGACGAGCCGGTCTCGGCGCTCGACGTCTCGATCCGGGCGCAGATCATCAACCTGCTGGAGGACATGAAGGCCCGCTTCGGTCTCACGCTCCTGTTCATCGCCCACGATCTCGCGGTGGTGAAGTCGGTCTCGGACCGGGTCGCGGTGATGTATCTTGGCCGGCTGTGCGAGGTGGCCGATTCGGAATCGCTGTTCGCCACGCCGGCGCATCCCTATACGGCGGCGCTGATGGCCGCGATCCCGGAGCCGGACCCCGACATCCCCCTGGGCGACACCAAGCTGAAGCCCGGAGACCCGCCGTCGCCGCTCGATCCGCCCTCGGGCTGCCGCTTCCGCACCCGCTGCCCGCACGCCCAGGACCGCTGCCGCAGCGAAGAGCCGGCGCTGCGGCCGCTCGGCCCCGATGGTCACGTCGTGGCCTGCCACTTCGCCGAGAGCCTGCCGGTGCCGACGCTCGTACCGGAGACCGAGCCGCCCTACGCGAGGCGGCTGGCCGCGTTGCGGAAGCTCGCGGCTGCCCCGGCCGTCTAGCTGCTCTACCATCGCCGCGCGCAACAACGGCGAGGCGGCATGGCGATCCAGCAGGTAACGGACTTTCGCGACGAGGTGGCGGAACTCGACCGGCTGCTCGAAACCCTGGCCGAGGGCGACTGGACGAAGCCGACCGGCTTCAAGGCCTGGACGCCCGACGACATCGTCCGCCACCTCCACATCGGCGACGTCATGGCGCTGGCGTCCGCCACCGACCCGGCGTCGTTCACCGCGCTGGTGACCGACATCCAGGCCGCGCGCGCCACGGGCCTGACGCGGATCGAGGAAACCCGCCGCCGACTCGACGGGCTCGGCGGCGCCGCGCTGCGCGAGCGCTGGCGCGAGACCGCCGAGCGCCTCTGTGACCGGCTCGGCGCCCTGCCCGCCGACGCGCGGCTGAAGTGGGCCGGTCCCGACATGGGGCTGCGCATGTTCGCGACGGCGCGCCAGATGGAAACCTGGTCGCACGCCCAGGCGATCTACGACCTCCGGGCCATCGAGCGGCCGCCGGCCTCGCCGCGGCTGCGCAACATCGCCGAGATCGGCGTCCGCACCTTCGGTTGGGCCTACCGCAATCGCGGCCTCGATGTGCCGGCAGCGATGCCGTCGGTGCGGCTCGCCGCGCCGTCGGGAGAAAGCTGGACGTGGGAGACGCCCGGCGCGACCGACGCCGTCGAAGGCCCCGCCCTCGATTTCTGCCAGGTCGTGACCCAGACCCGAAACGTCGCGGACACGGCGCTGCGCGTCACCGGCGACACGGCGCGGCACTGGATGGGCATCGCGCAATGCTTCGCCGGGCCGCCGGAGAACCCGCCGGCCCCGGGAACGCGTCGCCCCGCGCGCTAGCGCGGCACGCCCGAGGTCGTCGAGTATTCGAAGTGCAGCGGCGTCTCGGGATGGACCAGCGCGTAGGCGGAGCGCGCGGCGATCGCCGCCTCGGCAAAGCCGGTCAGGATCAGCTTCAGCTTGCCCGGGTAGGTCGCGATGTCGCCGATCGCGAACAGGCCCGGCCGGTTGCTGGCCATCGTCACCGGGTCGACCGCGACCTGGTGCTGCTGCAGCGCCAGGCCCCAGTCGGCGATCGGGCCCAGCGCCGTCGACAGGCCGAAGAACGGCAGCAACGCGTCGGCCTCGAGCCGCCGCTCCTGGCCGTCGAGCGTCGCGACGACGACCGCCGACAGCTTGCCGTCCGTCCCTTCCAGCCCGTGCAACTGGTACGGCACCACCAGCTCGACCTTGCCGTCCTGCACCAGCGCCTTCAGCCGCGCCTCGCTCTCGGGGGCGGCGCGGAACTTCGGACGGCGATGGACGACCAGCACGCGCTCGGCCAGCTCGGCCAGCGACAGCGCCCAGTCGACGGCGCTGTCGCCGCCGCCGGCGATCACCACGCGCTTGCCGCGGAAGTCCTCGCGCCGGGTGATGTAGTAGAAGACGCTCTTGCCCTCGAAGGCCTCGATGCCGGCCAGCGGCGGCCGGTTGGGACCGAACGCGCCGACGCCCGCCGCCACGATCACGGCGCGGCAGGCGATCGTCGTGCCCGCCGAGGTCTTCACGGTGAAGCCGCCGCCATCGCTGTCATTGTCGCGCGGCACGACCGACTGGACCTGCTGTCCGAGGTGGTAGACCGGCTGGAACGGTGCGGCCTGTGCCTGCAGGCGCGTCACGAGGTCGGCGGCGTCGATGCGCGGGAAACCCGGGATGTCGTAGATCGGTTTTTTAGGATAAATTTCTGTCAATTGTCCGCCGGGTTGTGGCAAGGCATCGATCAGGTGGCAGCGCATTTTCAAAAGGCCTGCCTCAAAAACGGCAAACAGGCCTACTGGGCCTGCTCCGATGATAATAATGTCCGTCTCTATTTTGGTATTCATACGAATGCTAATGTCGGATTCGCCTGCCTCATGCGTGCAAACGCCTCTTTTTTAGTCTGATCGACACGCCAGAAAACACTATTTACCAGAAAAGGTTGCTTTTCTTTTTTCCACAAATGCGGCGGCTCCTTCTCTGAAGTCTTCCGTACCGCTGCATTCGCCGAACGCATCAACTTCTTTCCAGAAGCCGTCGACACCCGTTTCATAATAGGCATTGACACATTCGATTACTTTGGAAATCGCGAAGGGCGCTTTGGTAGCAATCTTTTCGATCAGTTCTTTGGCTTTGTCAATTTCGGAGCCCGAAGGTACGAGGTAGTTGACCAGGCCCAGTTGACGTGCGTCATCGGCGCCAATGATATCAGCCGTCATGAGCAGTTCCATGGCTTTGGTTTTGCCGATGTATTGTATCAGGCGCTGGGTGCCGCCGTAGCCTGGAATAAGTCCGAGATTTACTTCCGGTTGACCGAATTTGGCTTTTTCGCCCGCTACGCGCAGGTGGCAGGCCATGGCGAGTTCGCAACCTCCACCCAGTGCAAAACCGTTGACTGCCGCAACTACCGGTTTGGGGAACCGTTCTACCAAAAAGAAAATATCCTGTCCGCGTTTGGCTAATTCCATGCCCTCGTGTGCGCTGAGGCCTTGAAATTCGGTAATATCTGCTCCTGCTACAAATGCTTTTTCTCCCGCGCCGGTCAATATGATGCCTTTCAGCCCTTCCAGGTCGTATGCTGCCTCACCAAAAAAGTGCTCCAGTTCTTCCATGGTGCGGCGATTCAGGGCATTCAGGGCTTTTTCACGGCTGATGGTCACCATTGCGATGCCGTCTTGCAGGTCTATTTGTAAATTTTCGTATTGCATGGGGCAAAGGTAAGAAAACTTAGTCCTAAGTCGTAAGTCCTGA
>JAIUPE010000193.1 GCA_020160875.1 Pseudomonadota bacterium | reverse complement strand
CCCGGCCGGCATCGAAGTGAAGACGCCGACCCCGGTGCAGATCGAAGTGTCGGGCGCCGACCGTCAGAAGGTCGGCCAGGTCGCGGCTGAAATCCGTGGGTACAAGCAGCCGGAGCCCTATAAGGGCAAGGGCATCAAGTATTCCGACGAATTCATCCTTCGCAAAGAAGGCAAGAAGAAGTAAGGCGCGGGACATAGGATCAAGTCATGAGCAGCACCAAAATTCAGACCCAGCGTCGCAAGCAGCGCACGCGTCATGCGATCAAGGCTTCGGCCCATGGTCGTCCGCGCCTGTCTGTGCATCGTTCGGGCCGTCATATCTACGCGCAAGTCATCGCCGACGAAGACGGCCGTACGCTGGCCGCCGCGTCGAGCATCGACACGGATCTCAAGGGCAAGCTGAAGGTCGGTGCGTCGAAGGACGCGGCCGCCCAAGTCGGCAAGTTGCTCGGCGAGCGCGCGCTCAAAGCCGGCGTGAAGGAAGTTGTTTTCGATCGCGGCAGCTATTTGTTCCACGGTCGCGTGAAGGCTCTGGCCGACGCGGCGCGTGAAGCCGGTCTGTCGTTCTAAGACCGGTCAAGTAAGGGAAGTAAGATATGGCACGGACACCATCAGGTTCCTCTGAGCGCGGCGAACGTCAGGGCAGGGGCGGCGAACGCGGTGAGCGCGGTGAGCGCGGCGGACGCCGCGAGCGCGGCGGCGATCGCGACCGCGAAGGCGGCAACCGCGGCGACCGCGATCGTGACGATGAATTCGTCGACAAGCTGGTGCACATCAACCGCGTCGCTAAAGTCGTGAAGGGTGGCCGCCGTTTTGCGTTCGCCGCTCTCGTTGTCGTCGGCGATGCCAAGGGCAAGGTCGGTTACGGTTCGGGCAAGGCGCGCGAAGTGCCGGAAGCCATCCGCAAGGCGACCGACGCCGCGAAGCGTCACATGATCAAGGTGCCGCTGCGCGAAGGTCGCACGCTGCATCACGACCTGTACGGCCGCTTCGGCGCCGGTAAGGTCATTCTGCGCGCGGCTCCGGCCGGTACCGGCATCATCGCCGGCGGTCCGATGCGCGCCGTGTTCGAGACCATGGGCATCCAGGATATCGTCGCCAAGAGCGTGGGTTCCAACAATCCGCACAACATGGTGAAGGCGACCTTCACGGCGCTGCAATCCATGACCAGCCCGCGCAACGTCGCCGCCAAGCGCGGCAAGAAAGTCGCGGACATCATCGGCCGCCGTGAGGAAGCCGGTAAAGAAGTGGCGAAGGAAGCCTAATCATGGCCGAGAAGAAGAAGACCGTCACGATCACGCAGATCCACAGCGCCGCCGGCCGTTACGCCGATCAGCGCCAGACTCTGATCGGGCTGCGCCTGAACAAGATCCGCCGTTCGTCGACCCTGGAAGACACCCCGGCGGTCCGCGGCATGATCAATAAAGTAAAACACCTGGTGCGAGTGGACGAAGGCTGATTGGCCTCCTATCTCCCTCGTACCTAAAGGATTAGAACTATGAAACTTAATGAACTGCGTAACCGTCCGGGTTCGACCCACGCGCGTAAGGTCCTCGGCCGTGGTATCGGCTCCGGCCTTGGTAAGACCTCGGGCCGCGGTGTGAAGGGTCAGAAGGCGCGTACCGGCGTGGCCATCAAGGGCTTCGAAGGTGGTCAGATGCCTCTGTTCCGCCGCATCCCGAAGCGTGGCTTCACCTCGTACGACACGTCGAAGTACGTGCCGGTCAACATCGGCCGCATCCAGGCCGCCGTTGACGCCGGCCGCGTCGACGCGAAGGGCACCATCACCATCGAGACGCTCGTGAAGGCCGGCATCGTTCGCCGCGCGCACGACGGCATGCGCCTCCTGGGCGACGGCGAAGTGAAGTCGAAGCTGACCATCGAAGCCGTGTACGCGTCCGAGTCCGCGCGCGCCGCTATCGAGAAGGCCGGCGGTTCGGTCACGATGACCCGCGCCGAGAAGGTTCCGGAAGACAAGAAGGTGCGCAAGCTCCCGAAGCGCGCCGACGCGAACCCGAAGGCGAAGAAGGGCGACAAGTCCGCCCGCGCCAAAAAGGCGGCTGCTTCTGGCAAGGCCGAAAAGCCGGCGAAAAAGGCCGGTCCGGCGAAAGCCGGAAAAGCAAAGGCAAAGTAATTGCCGACAGGACGGAAGGCGGTTTCGCCTTAACCGGAGTTTGATATGGCATCTGCGGCTGACCAACTCGCTGCGAACATCAATTTGGGCGTCTTCTCGAAGGCGACCGAGCTCAAGCGGCGAATTTGGTTCGCGCTTGGCGCTCTGATCGTCTACCGCCTGGGGACGTTCATCACCCTGCCTGGCATCGATCCCGTTGCCATGCAGGACGTGATGCGCGCGCAGTCGGGCGGCGTGCTCGGACTGTTCGATATGTTCGCCGGCGGCGCCTTGTCGCGCATGAGCATCTTCGCGCTCAACATCATGCCGTACATCTCGGCCGCGATTATCATTCAGCTTCTCGCCTCCGTCAGCCCGACCCTCGAATCCCTCAAGAAAGAGGGCGTCACGGGCCGTATCAAGATGAACCAGTACACCCGCTACCTGACGGTCGCCATCACGGCGCTGCAGGCCATCGGGATCGCGACCGGCCTGCAGGGTTCGACCGCGTCGAATGGATTGCCGGTGGTCATGAACCCCGGCCCGTTCTTCGTCGCGACCACGGTCATCACGCTTGTCGGCGGCACCATGTTCCTGGTGTGGCTTGGCGAGCAGATCAGCGAACGCGGCATCGGGCAGGGCATCTCGCTGCTCATTTTCGCGGGCATCGTCGCCGGCTTGCCGGGGGCCATTGCCTCGACCCTTGAACTCGGCCGCACCGGCGCCCTGTCGCCGATCCTGATCGCGCTCGGTGCGATCGGTGCGGTGGTCCTTGTCGCGGTCGTCGTGTTCGTCGAGCAAGCTCAGCGCCGGATTTTGGTGCAGTATCCGAAGCGGCAGCAGGGCAATAAGGTGTTCGGTGGTGAAGCCTCGCACATCCCGCTGAAGCTCAACACATCGGGCGTCATTCCGCCGATCTTCGCCAGCTCGCTGCTCCTCCTGCCGCTGACCATCGCGGGCTTCCAGGGCAATGCGGTCGTCGGCCCCAACGGCGTGCCGACCACGGCGGGCGGTGAAGGCTTCCTCAACACCATGGGCGCGCTGCTTGGCCGCGGCCAGCCGCTATATCTCTTCCTGTACGCGGTCCTGATCATTTTCTTCGCGTTCTTCTACACGGCGGTCGTCTTCAACCCGACCGACACGGCGGAGAACCTGCGTAAGTACGGCGGCTTCATTCCCGGTATCCGCCCGGGTAAGAACACAGCCGACTATCTCGATTTCGTCCTGACGCGCCTCACGCTGATCGGCGGCATTTATCTCGTGATGGTCTGCTTGCTGCCGGAATATCTCGTTTCGCGCATGAGCACCCCGTTCGCGATCGGCGGTACCAGCCTGATGATCGTGGTGAACGTGACTTTGAACACCATGCAGCAGGTCCAGGCACATCTTCTGGCGCACCAGTACGAGGGCTTGCTCAAGAAGTCCCGTCTGCGCGGCAAGCGGTAAGGGCATGGCGGGTAAGCGTCTCATCCTGATGGGG
>JAIUPE010000192.1 GCA_020160875.1 Pseudomonadota bacterium | reverse complement strand
CTGGCAGGCTTTCGAGTTCGCGCCTGGCAGCGCCTACGGCGGCGTGCAGTCTCAGATCGCCTTCACGGCGCTGCACTCGCACCCGGGCCGCAGCTCGCCGACCATCCGCGGCAAGGCGATCCGCGAGATCCTGATGTGCCAGAAAGTGCCGGCGCCGCCGGGCGACGTGGACTTCAAGCTGGTGCAGGATACGACCAATCCGAAATACCGCACCGTGCGTCAACGCATGGACGCCCATGCGACGAACCCTGTGTGCACGGGCTGCCACAAGATCACCGATCCGATGGGCTATGCGCTGGAGACCTTCGACGGCGGCGGGGCGTTCCGCACCAAGGAGAATGGCGCGGACATCGACACATCCGGCGTCTTGGATGGGAAACAGTTCAAGAGCGCGATGGAGTTGGGCCAGGTGCTGCATGACAGCCCCGCGACCACGAGCTGTATCGTGAACCGGATGGCGTCCTATGCCACGGGCCGCACCTTCAAGCGCGAGCCGTGGATCGAAGCGTTGGAGCGTGGCTTCGCCGCCAAGGGCTATGTTGTGCCCGAGTTGATGCGCGCGGTCGCGCTGCATGACGTGTTCACCCGTGTTGCGCCGCCGGCCCAACAGGCATCTACAAGCGGCCGGCCTTCGCCGGCGGGGAATTAGGAAATGGCCATGAACAAACTCGCCTCCCGCCGCCGCGTTCTTCGCTCAACCACCGTGGGCCTCGCGACCGCCGTGGGTCTTCCGCTGCTCGATTGCTTCCTGAACACGAACGGCAACGCCATGGCCGCGACGGGCGCGGCGTTGCCGGTCTGCTTCGGCACCTGGTGGCAGGGCCTGGGCCTCAACCCGGGACGCTGGATTCCGGAGAAGGTGGGCGCGGGCTATACGCACAATGTGGAGCTGAAGCCGCTGGAGAAATTCACCAGCCGCATGAACGTGATTAGCGGCACCAAGTATTTCCTCGACGGCCGTCCGCTGGAAACACACACGACCGGTTTGCAGATCGCTTCCATGGGCCGCATCCCGACAGGCGTGAATACGGGCGCGAGCCTCGACAGCGAAATCGCCGACGTGATCGGCAAGACGACGCGCTTCCGTTCGATCGAACTCGCGCTCGACGGCAGCCGGGCGAGCGTGTCCAAGCGCGCGGGCAGCGCGACCAACCCGTCCGACCCGTCGCCGGAAGCGCTGTATGCGCGCATCTTCGGGCCGGAGTTCAAGGACCCGAACGCGGCGGAGTTCACGCCGGACGTGCAGGCCATGGCGCGCCGCAGCGTGCTGTCGGATGTCCAGGACGAGCGCATGAGCCTCGCCAAGGAGCTTGGCGCGAGCGACAAGGCGCGCCTTGATGAATATTTCACGGCGCTGCGTCAGGTCGAACAGCAGCTCGACATCGAGTTACGCCGGCCCGATCCGCTGCCGGCGTGCTCGACCTCGGCGAAACCGACGGACATCAAGACGGGCCGCGAAGTGGCTTTCGTCGAACAGAATATCAAGATGTTCGGCACGCTCATGGCCCATGCGCTCGCCTGCGGACAGACGCGCGTGTTCAACGTGATGGTGGGTTCGCTGGGCCTGCGCAAACCGGGCACCACGCAAAGCTGGCATCCGCTGACCCACGAAGAGCCCATCGACGATACGCTGGGCTATCAGAAAGAGGTGACCTGGTTCATCGACTTCATGAACCGCGGCTTTGCTTCGTTCCTCACGGAGCTGGACTCCATCAAGGAAGGGCCGGGCACCGTGCTCGACCGGGCCGTCGTGGTCTGGCAGACCGATCACGGTTATGCGCGCACGCACACCATCGACGCTCTGCCGATCTTCACCGTGGGCGGCGCGGCGGGGCGCCTGAAGACGGGCATTCACGTCTCGGCCGCCGGCGATCCCGCGACGCGCATCGGTCTTACCCTGCAGCAGGTCATGGGCGTGCAGATCCGCAGCTGGGGCGGCCTTTCCAACGAGACCTCGAAGACGTTCACCGAAATCCTGGCGTAGGGCAGGGGGGTATCATGAAGCGGAAAATCCTTTTCACGGGCGTCGCGCTCCTCGCGGCCACAATCTCCGCGAACGCGGCGGAGAAGTGGAAGGACGCCGAGATCGCGACACCGGCGGGCATTACATTGCAGCCGCTGGACAAAGGTCAGGGCTATGACCTCGGCAAGAGCGCCGCGTCGTTCATCGCGCGCGAGCGTATCGCCTTCACCGACGCGAAGGGGCTCACGCTTTATACGTACGCAAACGACACCGCAGGCAAGGCGACGTGTCTTGATGAATGCGCGAAAACCTGGATGCCGGTGCCGGTTCTCGCGAAAGCCAAAGCGTTTGGGCCCTGGTCGATCATCACCCGTGCGGACGGTGTGAAGCAGTGGGCTTATGAGGGCAAGGCGCTCTATCGGTTCGTGAATGACGTCGACCCCGGCTCCGTCGGCGGCAACAGCCCGGCGCGCTTCGGCGCGCGGCGCATGAACGGCGCGGGCGTGTTCGTCGGCGGCGGTATCCGCGGCGCGGGCGCGCGCGGTGCAGCGCCGGATGTTCCGCTTCCGGCCGCATGGAGCCCCGCGCTCGCGTTCCCGGTGAGCGGCGTGAAGGCTCCCGAAGGGCTGGGCGTGCGGGAAATTCCCGACGCGGCCGTCGTGAGCCTTGTCGATAGCAATAACTTCACGATCTACACCACCAGCGGCAATGCCGCGAAGATGGAAAGCGTGGACTGGAAGCCGGTGCAGGCGCCGGTGTTCGCCAAAGCGCAGGGCGATTTCGGATTCCTCGACCGCGCCGATGGAATCCGCCAGTGGTCCTACAAGGGACGCGGCCTTTACACCTATGCGGGCGATCTCATCCCAGGCGACGCCAACGGTGTCGGCGTTTCGAAGGCCTGGGATGTCGCCGCCGTGCTGCGCTTCTATATGCCAGCCGGCGTTTCGATCCATGCGACGCCGGGGCAGGGCAAGGTCCTTGCGAACGAAAAGGGCATGACGCTCTATCGCCGCGACGGTCACATCCTGCAATCGGGTGGCGGACACAATTTGCGCCGCGGCGCGCCGCCGCGCCCCGCCGTGGGCCGCGATATCGGAACGGATCCGCGTTGCAGCGCCGAATGCCTGAAATCGTGGCATCCGTTCCTCGCGCCGGACGACGCGGAAGCGCAAGGCTTCTGGAATGTCGCGGTTCGCGCCGATGGAAAGAAGCAATGGGTGTATCAGGGCTACGCGCTCTGGACCTTCGATGGCGACAAGAAGCCGGGCGATATCAACGGCCACGATACCTACGACATCCTGTTCAGTGAGGATAAGACCGCGCCGCCGCTTGACGCCGGAACGCCGTACGACGGCGCGCCCGGACTCTATTGGGCGATCGCGCTTCCGTAAGGCAGATCGAATGCGTGCCGTCAAAGCGATTCCGCTGAGGAATCCCAAGGGCTAATCAACTACGATACGGTCCGAAACCGGCCTAAAGGGAGGCCGGTTGCGCATGCCAGGTGGGGATCTCGTGCATCGCGCCTTGTTAAGGGGAAGGCTTCGTGCATCGGCGGCGGCATTCGTGCTCGCCGCGAGTTTCGGCGCGCCCGCGTTCGCTCAAACACGCAACTTTGAACTCGCGCCACAGGAAGCCGTGCGGGCGATCCCGGA
>JAIUPE010000191.1 GCA_020160875.1 Pseudomonadota bacterium | reverse complement strand
GGTCGTCTTCTCGTTGGCGATACGGAACAGGTTCTGGTTCGGGATGATGATCAGGGTGTCGACCACCGAGGCCAGTTCTTCGATGCCCGCTTCGGCCAGGCGCATACGGTGCACGCCTTCGAAGTGGAACGGCTTGGTCACGACGCCGACGGTCAGGATGCCCAGTTCGCGGGCAATCCGCGCGATCACGGGCGCTGCGCCCGCCATGTGCGAACCGTCGAGTTCGCGGGCGATGATTTCCAGAGCTTCCTCGGCGGAATCACGGCCGATGATCGGCTGAGCGCCGGCGCCGAGGCCCTGGGTGGTGTCGCGGCCCAATTGGATGCGGCGGTCGGTCCGCGAGAGAGCCAGAGCCTGGGCATCCGTGTTGGCGACGATGAAATCGCAGCCTTCCATGGAGCTCTGGATCATGTTGTTGACGGCATTGCCGCCGGCGCCGCCGACGCCGATGACGCTGATGCGAGGTTTCAGCTGAGCCTCGATCGTCGTCTTAGGCACACTAATATTGATGGTCATTTTGCAGCCTCCAAATGTCTTTTTGTCGTTAGCAACGGTTCGAGTTGTTCTTGTTTTGTGAGCGTTTCTTATTGTTTTTCTTGTTTCGGAACTCGGTTGCTTTGTTATCGGTCTTTTTTTGTTTTTGCTTTGGAGTGACTTGATCGAAATGAATGTACATCATTTCTTCGAGTCACGCCTCAGAGTTCTTAGAAATTCTCTTTCAGCCACGCGCCGATGCGGCCGAAGCTGTTCTTGCCCTTCGCGGCGTCCATCGCCGCGTAATCGGGACGCGCGACATGCTCACGCAGGCCGTAGCGCAGCAGGCCAGCGGCGGTCGCGAATGCGGGGCCCGACATGGACTCAGGTAGGCCACGGATCATGCGCGGACGCCCCAGGCGGACTTGCTTGTCCAAAATCAGTTCGGCCAGGTCGCGCACGCCTTCCAACTGGCTGGCCCCGCCGGTCAGGACGACACGGCGGCCGGCGGTCTTGGCGAAACCAGAGGTTTCCAGGTGCGAGCGCACCAGTTCGAGGGTCTCTTCGATACGGGCCTGGATGATCTGAACGAGGAGGGACTTCGGGATCTCATTGGCGCTTTCCTCGTCCTCTTCGCCGACGAGGGGCACTTTCAGGAGTTCACGGTTGTCGCCCGGGGTCTGCATGACCGAGCCGTAGACCGTCTTCAAGCGCTCGGCCCGGGCCACCGGGGTGGAAAGGCCCTTGGCGATGTCTCCGGTCACATGCATGCCGCCCACAGGGATCGCTTCGACGTAGACCACCTGGCTTTCCTGGAAGACGGCGATGGTCGTGGTGCCGCCGCCCATGTCGATAACGGTGACGCCCAGGTCCTTTTCGTCGTCCACGAGGCACGCGAGGCCCGAGGCATAGGAGGAAACAACCCGGTCCTCGACGTCGAGGTCGCAGCGTTCGATGACCGAGGCGAGGTTGCGCGAGGGGCCGACCGCCGCCGTGACCAAGTGGATGTTGACCCCGAGCTTGCCGCCGTACATGCCGCGCGGGTCGATGATGCCATTGCCCCCGTCGATGGAGTAACCGGTCGGGATGCAGTGGATCAACTCGCGCTCGATGGGGTCGAATTGGGCGCTGCCGTGCTCGAGCACGCGGCGCACGTCGGTGTCGCGGATCTGATGGCCGGCGACGGCCAGTTCCACATCCACGCGGGTCGACTGCGGGGTGCCGCAGGACACGTTCACGAACACCCGGTCGATGCGGCTATTGGCCATTTGCTCGGCCGCGTCGACCGCCGCGCGGACGGACGCCTCGGCCTCGTCCAGGTTGATGACCTGGCCACCGCGCATCCCGCGCGAGCGGTGATGACCCGAGCCGGTGATGTGCAGTTCGCCCTCGCCCATCTCGGCGATGAAGCAAGCGACCTTGGTCGTGCCGATATCCAACGCGGCGAACGTACTGTTGGGGGCGATCGCGTTCGCGCCCTTCAATGTGCTCTTACCGAACATGTTTCTTCCCCTTTGCCTTCCCGCTTAAAGGCGCTGCTTAACCCTTACCGCCGGCGTTTTCGGAGTGCCCGCGATCGCGGGCTCCTTGGCGTCCGGGGCATTACGCAGGCGAACGACGAGCTGATCTTCGAGCCGAAGATCGATGAACTCGAGGTCGCGCTGTAGAATCTTGTGTTCCTTTTCGAGAGCGGCGAGGCGTACCCACGCCTCGGCCATATGTTCTTCCGGCAGACGCACGGAGATGCCCCCCTCGTAGGCGTCGAGATAGATGTTCCAGCGCCGCGCGCCCACCCGCACTGCGGCTTGAACGCGGCTGGCGAGTTCGGGTTGCGCCTTCAGAGCTTGGAATAATTCCGCCGCGTTCGCCGGCGCGTCCGCGCCCACGATCAGCGGCAGGCGCGAGTCCGATTCCGGCACATCGACGATCAAATGGCCTTCATGGTCGACCAGTGTGTATTTCTCGCCGTGCTGCCAGAGCGCGTAAGGCACACGCTCTTCGATGATCATATGAATGGTGTCGGGCAGGCGGCGCTCGATCTTGGCCGTACGCACCCACGGAAGCTTTTCCACGGCCGCCCGCGCCTTGACCACATCGATCGCGGCGATGGGCGTGCCGGCTTCGGCGTCGAGGGCGCCGAGCAAATCCTCGCGCGCCGTCATGTTGCGGCCTTCGACCGTCAGGGCCTTCAAGCGGAAGCCCATGCCGGCACTACCTTCGACAAAGCCCGCATCGGCGGCGGCCGAGGTATTCGCAGCCAACTCGGGCAGCGGCGTGAGCTTCACCAAGGCTGCGATCAGGCCCACCGCGGCAAGGGCGGCGGCGGAGCGTAAAATCAGGCGTCGCATACGGCGTGCTCCACCATCCAATACATGAGATCCTCGAAGCTCAGTCCGGCGTAATTCGCCTGCTCGGGCACCAGCGAGGTCGGCGTCAGGCCGGGCTGGGTATTGACCTCGAGCATGTAGAAGGTGTCGCCATCCAGGCGCAGGTCGGCGCGCGAAACCCCGCGGCATCCGAGCGCCTTGTGGGCGAGCAGCGAAAGTTCCATCGCCTTTTCGTATTGGGCGCGCGGCAAGTCGGCCGGCAAGGCGTGTTTCGATCCGCCCTTGGCGTATTTCGCTTCGTAGTCGTAGAAGTCGCGCCCCGTCGTGATCTCGGTGACCGCCAGCGGACGGTCCCCCATCACCGCAACAGTGACCTCACGGCCAGGGATAAAGCGCTCGGCCATGATCAGGTCGTCCGGCGCGAGGCCGAGATCATCGAGCGGTGGGTGGTTGTCGCCGGCGCGGACGATCTTCACGCCGACGCTGGAGCCCTCATTGACCGGCTTCAGGACGTAGGGGCGCGACATCACATCGCCGCGCTCGGCCTCAGCCACCGTCACGATCTTCTCTTCGGCGACGGGAATCCCAGCCGCGGCGAACATGCGTTTTGCCGCCGGCTTGTCCATGGCGACGGCGGACGCCATCCGGCCCGAGTTCGTGTACGGGATCGCCATCATGTCCAGAAGACCCTGGATGCAGCCGTCTTCGCCGTAACGGCCATGCAGCGCGTTGAAGACGACATCGGGTTTGGCGGCGTTGATCTGGCCGACCAGTGAAGCCATGTCGCGCGGCACGTCAATTTTGGTGACATCGAGAC
>JAIUPE010000190.1 GCA_020160875.1 Pseudomonadota bacterium | reverse complement strand
CGTGACTCTGGGCATCGTCGGCGGCTTGAGCCCTTTGGTGGCGACCTGGCTCGTTCACCGGACGGCGAACAACTACAGTCCGGCTTTCATGATCATGGCCGCCGCCGCCATCTCCTTCATGGCGATCCTGAGATTCGGAGAGACTTACCGGGCGAAGCTCGAACGGGGCTGACCCGCCGTCGGGGCCGTGCTCAACCCGCCAGTTCCGGTACGACCCACAGGGCAGGTTCGCCACGAGCGACGCGCTGCACATTGTCGAAGCCGTTGCGCAGGCGCGTGATGTTGCTCTCGAAGGTAGGGCCGGCGAGATGCGCCGTCAGGATCACATTGTCGAGCTTGAGCAGCGGATTGTCGGGCGGTGTCGGCTCCTCGTCGAACACATCGAGGCCGGCGCCGAACAGGTTCCCGGAGGAGAGGGCGGCGGTCATCGCCTTCTCGTCGATCACCGGCCCGCGCGAGGTGTTCACGATGATCGCCGACTTCTTCATCACGGCGAGTTCATCCTTGCCGATCATATGGCGGGTCGAGTCGTTCAACGGCACATGGAGCGACAGGATGTCGGAATGGCGCAGGATCTCGGGCAGCAGCCGGAAGCGCACCCCGAGAGCATCCTCTTCTTCTTCCTTCAGCCGCTTGATGTCGTAGTAGTGGACGATCATGCCGAAGGCCTGCGCGAGCTTGGCGACCTTCTTGCCGATCGTGCCGAGGCCCACGATGCCCAGCACCTTGTTGCGTACTTCATGGACGGTGGGCGGTGCATTGCCGTGCCAGCGGCCGGCCACGACATTGCTGTGCTGAGTGATCAATCGACGCGACACGGAGAGCATCAGCAGCAGCGCGTGCTCGGAGACGGCGACCGAATTGGCGCCACCGTTGGCGCAGAGCGGCACGCCGCTCTTGCCGGCGGCATCGAGGTCGGCGCGGTCGTAGCCCGCGCTCAGCATCTGCACGAGCTTGAGGTGCGGCGCGTCCTTGTAGAGCTGAGGCGTGACGTATTGCTGGATGAAGCCCACGAAATAGTGGGCGCCCGGCAGGGCGGCCTTCTGCTCCGGCGAGTTGTGCAGAGCCTTGACGATCTCGAAGCCCTTGGGGGCGAGGTCGTCGACCATCGCCAGGCAGTCCTTCGGACCAACGACCAGAACACGCTCGACCATCACCAAGCCTCCGCAGCAACACGATGTCCTTTGAGAAGACCGGGCAGGCGCCCGGGCTCCGTGCGGCCCCAGCCGCATTCGGCCGAGAGGCCGAAATCGTCGACGAACCGCCGCGCCACTGCGATGCGGGCACGATCGCCTGCTTCGTCGTCATGATGCAGCAGCCCGAGATAGAGCCTTGTCCCAGCTGGCCGCTTCCAGCCCTTGAGGGCCGCATAGTAGGCGTCGTCGGTGCGATCCCGGGGGACGGGAATGTGAAAAAAGTCGATGTGCCGGCGCGTTGCGGCGGCGATGCCTTCCATCATCTGATTGAAAGTTTCCGACAGTCGCCCGATTTCGTCGCGTTGCGCGATGCTGACCTTCTCGTCGTAACGGCCCGCCTGAATTCGGCGTGCGGCGACATCGAGCGTGCGGATTGGTTTTGCGATTGAACGGGCGATGAAGGTCGCGCCGGCGAGGGAGAGAATCAAGGCCGCGCCCGCGACCCCCAGAAGCAGGACGAACATCGGTTGGTAGGGTTTGAGCGCGACATCCAACGAGTATTGCAGGATCGCCGCGACGTCCACAGCTCCGCGTGGCGCCGGCAAATTTGCGACCAGGGTCACATAGTCGCTTCCGCCGAGCTGGACCGAGAGGGGTTCGGCCTTGACCTGGCTCTTTTGTGCGATCGCAGCGATGAGTTCGTCTTTCAGCGCTGGATCGAGAGTCGAAGCCGCGCCTTGCCACCGCCCTGCGTCGCTCTTGAAGGCGAAGGTGATCTCAATTGGGATCGTGGTGGTGCGCTGTAGTTCGGTGGCGAACGGATCGTCGATCTCAAGGCCCACGACAATCCAGGCAATGGGCACCGGCGCTTTGATGGGGACGACGACGAGACGGTAGAGGTGGTTATCCAAAACCGCTGTTGCCGCTGCGCGGTCTTCATCTTCGGCGGTCTCGATCATGTCGTTGAATGGGAAGATCCCGTCGATGGATCCGATCGTCACAATGTCGCCGGTCTCGGCGGCATCGACGGCCGAACCTGTATCGGCCAGGATCTTGCCGTCGAGCGATAGAAGGAAAAACCGGTCGGCGTGGAATCGGTGTCCGAGGTTGTGTAGCGCCGACAGGATCGTCGGGCGGTCATTCGTGGAAAAGGCCTGGCGGAAGCCGTAATCGGACGCGAGGATCGTCGCACCTTCGGCAAGCGTGTCCGCGGTCGCCGCGACGCGCTGGTTGAAAATGTCGTTGGTGTCGATGAGTTGTTGGCGAGCCTGGTCGAAGATATTGTCGCGGATGGCGTTCTGCACCAGGAAGAACGTGAACGCTTCGACGAGCGCGAAAAGAATCCACGAGAAAAAGATAAGGCGTGTTTGGAAGCTGCGAAACACGGTGCTTCCCCCCGCGCTCAGTAGGCTTTTTCGTCGAACGCGCCGGGCTTGCGCTGTCCGCGTGCGTTCTTCAAACGCAGTTCGAGCTTCACGTCGACGCTGCCGTCAGCGGTGACCGTAATTTCCTGTGTGGGACTCGCGCCGCGCTGATTCGGGTGCCACGCTGAAACGGTATAAGTGCCTGCGGGCAGGCCTTTGATCTGCGCACCGCCATCGCTTCCGGTCGTGTTGAAGTAGGGTCCCGGCGTCACATAGACGTAAGCGAGCATATTGTCGTGGATGTTGCAGCCCACCGGGACTGCGCCCGGCTTGTCGAACATGACACTGCCGATCTCGCCGCTACCGTAAAGTTTGAGTTCGAAGGTTTTTGCGGTGGAGAACGAATAGACCTGATGGCGGAAAGAGTCGTGACTGGGAAAGTCGACCGTCGTTCCCGCCTGTACCGCAAGCACGAACGGGATGAATTGCTTTCCTTCCTGGATCATCACCGCCTTAGTGCCGGGTTTGGCCAGAACCACGCTGGCCGCCGTCGGGACCGCGGTGATGACAACGTCGCTGACGGCTTCGCCGTCCGGAGTCATGACTCGACCAGAGACGCCGCCGGCATAAGCTGGCGTGCACGCGCCGATCACCGCTAACAGCGTGATAATCCAACGGAATGCCGGCCGCGATGCTACCACCGCTATGCTCCCCTTCACTGGGCGCATTATCGCCGGGGTTATAAACGAAAACCAGCGCAGACCCGGGGGGGCTGCGCTGGTTTCTAAAGCTATAAATCTAATCCCGGCTAGGGGTTAGCGCCTTTACAGCGACTAGGCCTGGAGCGGGGTGACGATCGAGGGCGGGATCCAGCCGCGCGTATTGCGCATCATCAACATTTCCCAGTTATTCATGGACTGCAGGTGGAAGTACACGGCGTGCATGTAACCTTTCTTCCACCACTCGACGACGGTGGCTTCCGGCAGCTGGCGGAATTTGTCCTCGCTGACGCGCTTGAAAGTCGCAATAGATTCAACCTTGCCGGGCTCAACTTCGGCCTGGAGGGTCGACTCTTCGATCAGGTCGGCCGCCTTCAGGCAGAGGAGGCGCGTCATCTCGATATCGATGCGCGCACGC
>JAIUPE010000189.1 GCA_020160875.1 Pseudomonadota bacterium | reverse complement strand
GTCGTGTCGCCCGCCGGCTCCTGAGGACCCGACGCCGCCGCAACACCGGACGCTGCCGGAGCCTCTGACGCCACAGGACCCGAACAGCTCGCAAGGCCTAAAGCCGCGAGCGCAACAAATGCCGTCGTGTATTTACCAGCGCCTGCGCGCCGAACCTCACCAATCGAACGCACCAAAATTTCTCCTCCCGAAACGCCCCTTATGTAGTCAAAACAACCACAGAAGCGGTGCATTAGAATGACACCAGACACCTTCGAGGACTAGCGATTCCGCGTCATGAACTCCCTCCCAAGAGGTCATGAGCGCGCCTTCCCGAGGTTGGACCAACTGATTGTATAACAAGAAAAAATCGCGCCTTTAGGACAGCACGGGTCGTTACACGTTCAGATTGCGTCCGGACATGCTCTCGCACGGCCTGCCGAAAAGGTGTCATACAATTCGGCTAAAATCCGCAAGAATCATGCAAAAATTCGTTGCTGCAGTGCAATAACGGTGCGTGGCCGTCCCGGCCTTCACGATTTGCTGATCGCGCGGCGCTAGCTCCCGCTCAGATAGATAAAGCGCACGATAAACAGGGCCGCGAGCAACAAAAGCAACCAGTCCGATGTCCGGATCTTCCCGGCCAGGAGCTTGAGGAGCGCATAGGCCGTGATCCCGAACGCGAGCCCATTCGCGATGGAGAAGGTCAGCGGGATCATCACCAGCGTCAGAAACGCGGGGATACTGACCATAAAGTCGTCCCACTCCAGTTCGGCGAGCGGCGCCATCATGAGGCCGCCCACCAGGATCAACGCCGGCGCGGTCGCGTAGACGGGAATGAATTGCGCATATGGCGCGGCGAACATCGCAAGCAGGAACAGGAGGCCCGTCACCACGGACGTCAGCCCTGTGCGTCCGCCGGCCTGCACGCCGGCGGCGCTTTCGACATAACTGGTGACCGTGCTGGTACCGGCCATGGAACCGACGACCGTCGCGGTCGCGTCGACGAGCAGGATGCGATTCAGCTTCGGGATACTGCCGTCGGGATTGACGAGGTTCGCGCGCTTGGCGACGCCGACCAGGGTGCCGATATTGTCGAACAGATCGACGAATAGAAACACGAACACGATCTCGAGCAAGCCGAGCGTGGCGGAAGGTGCAAAAACCCCCGGAATATCGAGCTTAAGGACAGTCTCGGTGATCGCCGCGACATCATAGGGCTGCGGCTGCATACTGGCCTGACCCAGCGCCCAGCCAAGCCCGGTGATGGCAAGAATCCCGACAAGCACGGCGCCGCGCACTTTCCATAAATGCAGCGCGACGATCATCACCAGTCCCACAAGCGCGAGTGCCGCGCCGGGCGCGCGCAAATCCCCGAGGGTCACGAGGGTCGCCGGGTTGGCGACGACGATACCGGCGTTGTGGAGACCAATAAAAGTAATGAACAGCCCGATGCCCCCGGCGATGGCCGGGAAAAGAAAACGCGGCACCGCGGCGATGATGAGCTGACGGACCCCGGTCAGCGTCAGGATCAAGAAGGCGATGCCGGAAAAGAAGACGCATCCCAGCGCGACTTCCCACGGCACACCCATCTGCTTGACCACCGTGAAGGTGAAATAGGCGTTGAGCCCCATGCCCGGCGCCAGGGCGAGCGGAATGTTGGCGCTGAGGCCCATGAGGATGGTCGCGAAACCCGCGGAAAAGCAGGTGGCGGCGGCGACGGCGGCGATGGGCATGCCGGCCTGGCCGAGAATCGCTGGATTCACGGCGATAATATAAGCCATGGCGAGGAAGGTGGTGACGCCGGCCAAAGCTTCCGTGCGGACGTCGGTGCCACGCGCGGAAAGCTGGAATCGCCGCTCAAGAAACGCGGCCATCGCTGATTGTGTCACGGCAAGCCCCCTCGCCTATTTCTCCCCTGACCCAAACCTAGCATAACGATCGTATCCGGCTAGACTGCGCCCTCTTCCGATCCCTGGAGCCGACGTGAGCAGCAAAGACATCGAAAAGACCTACATCTCGGGCAATGAGCTGTTGCGCGATTCGATCGCGCTTGGGATGCAGGTCCTGCGCAGCGGGTTTCGGCCAACACATATCGTCGGTGTCTGGCGCGGCGGCGCGCCGGTCGGCATCGCCGTGCAGGAAGTGCTCGAGTATCACGGCCTCGACACCGACCACATCGCCATCCGCACTTCGTCCTATTACGGCATCGATAAACAGGCGGCGCTGGTGAAAGTCTACGCGCTCGACTATCTGGTCGACACGCTGCGCCCGGACAATTCCGTGCTGATCGTCGACGACGTGTTCGACAGCGGGCGCAGCATCGAGGCGATCCTCGCCGAACTCGGCAAACGCTGCCGCAATAACCTCGCCAAGGACATTCGCGTCGCGACCGCCTATTACAAGCCCTTGCGCAACACGACCCGGCTGAAGCCGGACTTCTATGTGCACGAAACCGATAAATGGCTGATTTTCCCGCATGAAATGAAAGGCCTGACGCGCGCGGAAATTCTCGCGCATAAGCCCGTCGACGCGAGCTTCTTCGAGGTCTAGCGATGCTGGAAGCCCTTGCCCTTCAGACGGCGCGCGCCCATCAGGAGGCCGGCCGTTTCGATGAAGCGCGCAAAGCGTATAGGCAAATTCTCGCGCGCAACTCCAAACACGTCGAAAGCCACGCCCAACTCGCATTGATGGATTTCGCGCAAGGGCGCCTGCAGGACGCCGTGAAGGAGAACGAACGAGCCTTGAAATTGCGCCCCGACATCGCGGGCCTGCACAACAATCAAGGTTCCTTCCTGCTGACGCTTGGACGCTTCAAGGATGCGGCGGCCAGTTTTGAACGGGCGCTGCGCATCGATCCGCGTGACGCGCAAGCGCGCAACAACCTCGGCGGCGCGCTTTCAAAAATGGGGCGCCTCGACGAGGCGCTGGCGAGCATCGATGCGGCGATCGCGCTCGTCCCGACGTATGCAAAGGCGTATTCCGACCGCACCATGGTGCTGACGCGGCTCGGGCGCTTCGCGGATGCGGTGGCGAGCGGCGACAAGGCGGTGGCGCTTCAGCCTCATCTTGCCGAGGCGCAGGACCATCGCGGCATGGCCCTGCTTCAGCTTGGCCGCTACGCCGAGGCGCTCGCCGGTTTCGACGCCGCCCTTGCCGCCGCCCCCGATTTCGCCTTGGCGCACTGCAATCGCGGCGTCGTGCTGGACCTGATGAAGCGCCCGGAAGAGGCGCTCGCGAGTTTCCGCCGCGCGCTCGCCCTCGATCCCAAGCTGCCGATGGCCGCCGGCCCCGCCCTGCACCTGCGGAGAAGCGCGTGCGACTGGGACGGCGCGGAGGACGAAGGCGCCGCGATCCTCGCAAGGATCGACGCAGGCGAACTCGCGAGCCTGCCGTTCAATATTTTGTCCTTGCCGTCCTCGGCCGCGCAGCAGCGGCGCGTGGCGGGGCTCTACACCGCGCTGGTGTCCGCGCGGCGCGTTCCGGCCGCGGCGCCCATCCCAGCGCCCGCGCGCCGTCTTCGCATCGGATATTTCTCGGCGGACCTTGGGGATCATCCTGTCGGTCAGGCGATCGCCGGCGTGTTCGAGCGGCACGACCGTTCGCGGTTCGAAATCACCGCGTTTCAAATCATGCCACTGAAGCCGGACGCCACGCAGGCGCGCCTGCGCGCCGCGGTC
>JAIUPE010000188.1 GCA_020160875.1 Pseudomonadota bacterium | reverse complement strand
ACAGGCATAGGCTTGCCGTCGGCCAGCGCCGTACCGTTGCCATTCAGAAAGACATTGAGGAGCGGCAAGCCAACCGTGACCGCGCCGCCGCCGACCATGCCGCGCAGGACGCGACGTCTATCCATACCGCTCATCTCGAAACCCTCCACCGGTTCGTTGTCTTTTCTCGGTTCTCCGCAACACCATACTCAAACACCCCTGCCTCAGGTTCCCAGGTCAGGGTTAAGGGCTTAATATACACGCGATCCCGTAGATAATCCTTGCGATTTTAGGTAACGCGGACCGCGACGGCGCTAGATCCTGCCACGCAGCCAGCTTACCGGCTGCCTTCCGTACGAGCTGCCGCCGCTACGGTTTTTCCAGGCGGAGTATAGGGTTCCGCCACCCGGGAAAAGGCGTTCGACAACGCAATCGTCCGCAGAAGGTCAGGGATTCGATAGCCCTCCGCCGTGAAACTCTCATTCAAATAACCCAGGGTCGTCTGATCGCGGACATTTGCCCCGGTCGCGTAGCTGAACATGCGCCGGACCAGGCACGAGGTCAGGCCCGGATGGTCGTGCAGGGCCACGCCGAGGCCAATCACATCGGTAAACTCCTTACCGTCCAGACGCCCGCTGGCATCGATCGTCGCGCCGCCCTCGGTTCTACGGTACCGCCCTGCCCCGTCGAAGTTCTCGAGCGCGAGCCCCATGGGGTCGGTGATTTTGTGGCATCCGGCGCAAACCGGGTTCTCGCTATGGAAGTTCAGACGGTCGCGCGCCGTACGCAGGCGCGGATCGGGATTTTCGACCGCCGAGAAATCGACGTTCGCGGGCGGGCGCGGCACCGGCTGGCACAGCAAGAGCTCGCGCAAGGCCTTGCCGCGCACCGTCGGCGAACTGCGCCCTGGATGCGAGTGGACCGCCAGAAAGCTGATGTGGGTCAGCATGCCGGCGCGCGGACTGTCGGCTGGGAATTCGTACGGGACCCAATACGGCGGCGTCGGCAGTTGATAAAGCGCCGCAAGCGCCGGCGAGAGGAAAGTTTCCCGCGTGGTATAAAGGTCGCGGTAATCGTGCCCTCTGGTGATGAGGAAATTATAGGCCGTGCGCAGCGTCTGCTCGCGCGCATCCTGAACCGTGACGCCGGTGAAAGCCGGATAAACGTTCGGGTCCTTTGCCAGGTTGTCGAAGTGATCGAAGCCGAACATGTCGTCGAAAAACGCCCGCATCCCGGCTTCGAGGCGTGGGCTGGCGAGCATTGTTTCGACGATCCGGGCACGACCCTTCGGCGTTTGAATCTCACCACTTTCAGCGGCCTTGAGCAGCATATCGTCTGGTGACGCATTCCAGAGGAACAAGCTAAGGCGCGAGGCGAGCGAATAGGCGTCCAGACGTGATTGCCCAGGATTGTTCGGATCGGCTTCGGATTTATCGGAGATGAAGAGCACTTCGGGCGCGATCAACATGCCCTCAAGCGCGACCGCAACGCCCGCGTAAAAGTCCTTGAGACGGTCGCCGGTTTCGCCGGCTTTCGTCACCGCCTCCTCCAGAAGCTTCTGATCCATGGGGCGCCGATAAAGCATCCGGCCCGTCGCAGCGAGGAACTTACTCGCGCATGCGGCATCCGCTTTCTTTTCATCAGCCGGCTTGCAGGGAATCAAGAAGTCGCGATGTCCGGCGTCGACAACGCGCGCCGCAACGGTCGCCGCCGCGCGCTGATACTGCTCGATCTGACCTGCGGGAAAGCCCGCGGTCGCGGCGCCGAGAGCAAGCAATCCGTCCGTTCGGCGATGCGGTGGAAACTGGGTCTCGATCTTGAAGTCTTTGCCAAAGGTGTGAACGAGCGTGTTCACATATTGCTCGGAGGTGATGAGGCGCAACAGCGCGGGTGAGCCTGCGACCGCAGGTTCCTTCACGAGATTCGCCGGAGCACTTTTGGCGGCCGGCGTTTCAGCGCCGGAACAACCCGCCAGACCCAGCGCAGCGGCGAGTGCGATCGCCGACGGAACAAAGTACTTCCGAACTGAATTCACGACCATTAGTCCTCCCGTACCGCGCCCCGTCATCTTACTGAACCGGCCCGAGGCCGGACAGCGGAAACGGGTCGAAAACATATTCCTGATCTGCATCTTTGGCGCGAACCAGGTCGCATCAACGCACGAACGAGGAGCCGGCCAAGGCTCCTCGTTCGACTGACCCTCTTAGTATTTGAACCGGATTCCCGCACGGAAGGAGCGACCCAACACGTCGTACAGAAGGCTGTTCGTACGGTGCCAATATTCAGGCGACGAGGTGGCAACAACGGGTGGTTCGGAATTCAGGAGGTTGGAAATCACCAGGAAAGCATCGGCGTCCACCACTCCTTGATCCTTATGCAGGAAGCGGAAGTTGAGGTTCACGTCGTAAAGCCATTGTCCGGCAATGTAGTTGTTGTCCAAAGTTCGCTGGAACGGCGTCGAGACCGGGCATCCGCTGGTGCACGACTGCCTGACATAGAGAGCGCCGTAGTGGCCGGAACTGACACCTCGCGCCGTGAATCCGACGGTGAGCGGATCGAGCGCGTAGTTCGCCGTCAGATAAAATTTCCAATACGGAGGTCCAGGATTGGTGTTGCTGTTGTTGCCAGCTACGTTCTGCGGCGGATTAAGACCGTCGTCGGACGTGGACTCGATGACGTGCGCGGCAAGCCCCCGAAGCATGACGGCGCCGGACCAGCCGTCCACCCACTCATCAAGATTCGTCGTGTAAGATGCTTCGAAGTCGAGCCCGCGCGTCAGGTTGAAGGCATAGTTCGTCGGGCGTGAGGTGACCAGGATGATGGCGCCCGCTGGATTGGCCGGTGTTGCCGGGCCGCGTTGGATGTTCTGGCACAGCGCGGTTTGCCCGATGAAACAAAGATCAAGCGTGGTCTGGGCATTGACCTGCTGGATCGCGCCTTTGATGTCGATGGAATAATAATCCAGCGCGGCGGAGAAACCTGGAAGGAAGCGCGGTTGAAGAACGATACCCAGCCCCAATGTATCGGCCTTCTCGGGCTTGAGATTGGGATTACCGACCGTTTCCGTCAGGAACAGACCAGCGGTCTGATTGCCGTTGAAGGGATCGCGAATGCCTCCCGCCTGCCCGCCGGTTCCCGTGGCGAAGATCTCGCCCAAGTTTGGGGCGCGAATATCGCGAGAAAGGGTGCCGCGCAGACGGATGTCGTCGATGGGATTGTAGGTCAGACCGACCTTGTACGTGGTCACATAACCTGCCGTCGAATAGTCGGTGGCCCGTACCGCCGCGTTGAGGTCGAGCGCGCGGGCCCACGCGGTGTCCTTCGCCAGCGGCACCACGGTTTCGATGAATCCCTCGGTAACGCTATACTTGCCGTTGGTCGGCAGATAGTTGCCGGCACTGAAGGGGCGTGTAAGCGATACCGGATCGTAGGCGTTCGGACCGAAGTTCGGATCGACCACCTTTTCCTCGCGCCAACTTCCGCCGAAAGCCAGCGAAACAGCGCCGGCCCAAAGTTCGAACGGCTCGCCGCTTGAGGAGAATTCGAACAGTTTTTCGGAGTTATCCTGAAGGCGATGGGTCGTACCCTTGACGTACTTGATCACCGCTTGGTCGTTCTTACCCCAGCCAAACGGATTGTAGGCAAGACAGCGCGGATCATCGTTCGAGGGATCCGCGTCCGCGTTC
>JAIUPE010000187.1 GCA_020160875.1 Pseudomonadota bacterium | reverse complement strand
TTGCGGTTGCGCTCGCCACGTTCACCACGCTCGCCGCGCTCAGCGCGTTCGGTCCGCTCGCTGCCGTTGCGCTCGGCGCGTTCGCCGTTGCGGCTTTCACGTTCGCCGCGCTCCTGGCGTTCGCCGCGCTGGCGCTGGGGCTTCTCGCGGGTCTCGGCGGGGGCTTCGGCGTTGCCACCGTTGTTGCGAGCGCTGTCGCGGTTGCCGTCGCGGGCCTCACGGTTCTCGGTGCGCTCGCCACGCTCCTCGCGGGAGCCACGGCCACGGCCGTCACGGCCGCCTTCACGGCGACCCCGCTCGTTGCGGGGGCGGGATTCGCGTCGCGGCGCTTCGGGCTGGGCTACCACCGGTGCGGGTTCGGGCTGCTTCTCGCCCCGGAAGAAGGCGAAGATGCGGGCCAGCAGGCCGGGCTGGCTTTCCGGCACGGGGGCCGGAGCGGGGGCTGCCTTGGCCTCGACCACCGGTGCCGGCTGGTCGGGGGTGATGCCCTTGACGGCGGCTTCCTGGCGGGCCGGCTTGTCGGTGTTGGCCGACGGCGGGGTGTAGTTCTCATCCGCAGGCTTGGTGGCCATGCGGTAGCTCGGCAGGTTGGAGTCTTCCTGGTTGAGCTGGTCGTGGCGCAGGCGCACGATCTCGTGCTGCGGGGTTTCGAGGTGCCGGTTGGGGATCAGCACCAGGCCGACCTTGTGGCGGATCTCGATCTTGGCGATGTCGTCGCGCTTTTCGTTGAGCAGGAAAGTGGCCACATCGACCGGAACCTGACAGTGCAGGGCACCGGTGTTGTCCTTCATGGCCTCTTCTTCGAGGATGCGCAGGATGTGCAGGGCCGAGGATTCGGTGCTGCGGATGTGGCCGGTACCGTTGCAGCGCGGGCAGGGGATGTAGCTGGTCTCGGCGAGGGCCGGACGCAGGCGCTGGCGGGACAGCTCAAGCAGGCCGAAGCGGCTGATCTTGCCAGTCTGGACGCGGGCCCGGTCGTAGCGCAGGGCGTCGCGCAGGCGGTTTTCGACCTCGCGCTGGTTCTTCTGCGACTCCATGTCGATGAAGTCGATGACGATCAGGCCGCCGAGGTCGCGCAGGCGCAGCTGGCGGGCCACTTCGTCGGCGGCTTCGCAGTTGGTCTTGAAGGCGGTTTCCTCGATGTCGGCGCCCCGGGTGGCGCGGCCGGAGTTCACATCCACGGAGACCAGGGCCTCGGTGTGGTCGATCACGATGGCGCCACCGGAGGGCAGGCTGACCTGGCGGGAATAGGCCGATTCGATCTGATGCTCGATCTGGAAGCGGGAGAAGAGCGGCACGTCGTCGTGGTAGCGCTTCACCCGGTTCACGTTCTGGGGCATCACGTGAGCCATGAACTGGCGCGCCTGTTCGTACACGTCGTCGGTGTCGATCAGGATCTCGCCGATGTCCGGCTGGAAGTAGTCACGGATGGCGCGGATGACCAGGCTGCCTTCCTGGTAGATCAGGAACGCGCCTTCCTGGGCCTGGGCGGCGCCGTCGATGGCACGCCACAGTTGCAGGAGGTAGTTGAGGTCCCACTGCAGCTCTTCGGCGTTGCGGCCGATGGCGGCGGTACGGGCGATCAGGCTCATGCCGGAGGGCACTTCGAGCTGGTCCATCACGTCGCGCAGTTCGGCGCGTTCGTCACCCTCGACGCGGCGGGATACGCCACCACCACGCGGGTTGTTGGGCATCAGCACGAGGTAACGGCCGGCCAGGGAGACGAAGGTGGTGAGTGCGGCGCCCTTGTTGCCACGCTCGTCCTTCTCGACCTGGACGATGAGCTCCTGGCCTTCCTTCAAGGCTTCCTTGATGGACGCACGGCTGGCTTCCACGACGGGCTGGAAGTAGGCGCGTGAGATTTCCTTGAACGGCAGGAAGCCGTGGCGCTCGGCGCCATAGTCGACAAAAGCAGCTTCGAGACTGGGCTCGATGCGCGTGATGACGGCTTTGTAGATGTTGCTCTTACGTTGTTCCTTGGCGGCCGATTCAATGTCGAGATCGATCAGTTTCTGACCATCGACAATGGCAACGCGGAGTTCCTCGGCCTGCGTTGCATTGAAGAGCATGCGCTTCATTCGTCTTCTTCTCCCGCGCAGCGCGCGCAGGACGGGGGCAGGACGAAACGCGCCGCCGCTTAGTAGCGGTGACTTAGTTTGGCGTTGTCGCGACTATCCTTCATCGGGGAAATCAAACTAGGTGGTGGGCGGCGGAGCTTCGTCATGTCACCCTGAACCGCGTACTACGCCGGGGCGGCAGTGAGGCTGCTACACGACTGGTCTCGCGGATCAGGAGCGGGGTATCGAACCGCCACACGCCTTTTCGCGACCTCGGGCTTGCTGCTTTGACTCACTGGCTGCCCCTGTGTTCAGGGCCGTCAATCTGCGTGCGCGCTGGCGCGCAATAGGTACAAGTTTATTGTCGAATACAGTACCATCGCCCTCTTTTTGTCCGGCGATGGACCTTCCTTTTGGTTCTTCGGGAGCGGGGACGAGCCTGGCGAGGCCGGGATCGAGTCGCTCTGGGGCGGCGAGTGCCGGTGTTGAATTCTGCACAACACGCATCTGGCGGGCGCGACGCATCAGGACCGAAAAACCGTTAATCAGTATATTTCAAAACGATGGCTTTGAGTAAAGCACCCGCGGTGAGCCGTGTCTCCGTCGATGAGGGCAGCGCCGGGCAGCGTATCGACAACTTCCTGCTGCGGGTCTGCAGGGGCGTGCCCAAGAGCCACGTCTACCGCATCCTGCGCAGCGGTGAGGTCCGCGTGAACAGCAAGCGGGTCGATCAGACCTACCGTCTCCAGGAAGGGGATGAGGTGCGCATTCCGCCGATCCGCCTGGCCGAGAAGGTCGAGGTTGCGGTACCGGTCGGCAAGCCCTTCGACATCGTCTACGAAGACGAGGCCCTGCTGGTGCTCGACAAACCGGCCGGCCTGGCGGTGCACGGGGGGAGCGGGGTGAGCTTCGGGGTCATCGAGCAGCTTCGCCGACAGCGGCCGGAGGCCAAGTTCCTGGAGTTGGTGCATCGTCTCGACCGGGAGACCTCGGGCCTGCTCATCGTCGCGAAGAAGCGCAGCGCCCTGACCGTGCTGCACGACATGATGCGTGAGGGGCGGGTGCACAAGCGTTATCTGACGCTGGTGGCCGGGCGTTGGCTCAATCTGCAGCAGCACGTCAAGCTGCCGCTTTACAAATACCTGACCGAGGATGGCGAGCGGCGTGTCAGTGTCAATCCCGAGGGCAAGCCGGCCCACAGCATCGTGCGTCTGCTGAAGCGTTGGCAGTCGTGCAGCCTGGTGGAGGTGGAGCTCAAGACGGGGCGCACCCACCAGATCCGCGTGCATCTGAGCCATCTCGGCTTTCCGCTCTACGGTGACGACAAGTACGGGGATTTCGCGCTCAACAAGCGTCTCGACAAGGCCGGGTTGAAGCGGATGTTTCTGCATGCGGCAAAGCTGGCCTTCCGCCATCCGCTGACCGACCAGCCGATTGAACTTGCGGCGGCCCTGCCGGCCGAACTCGAAGAGTATGTGGTGGCGGTGGAGCAGGCTGAGGAGAGGGAATATGGCTAAACGTTTCGAGTTGATCGTCTTCGATTGGGATGGCACGCTGCTGGATTCGGCCGCGGCCATCGTGCGTGCGATCCAGGCCGCCAGTGCGGACCTGGGGCTGCCGGTGCCGCCGGATGCGCGTGCC
>JAIUPE010000186.1 GCA_020160875.1 Pseudomonadota bacterium | reverse complement strand
GTAGTATTCCTTCGTGACTTTGTAGCCGGCCTTCGCCAGGAGATTGGCGAGCGCATCGCCGATGACGGCGCCGCGCGCGTGGCCGACGTGCATCGGGCCGGTCGGGTTCGCCGACACATATTCGACGTTCACCGGCACGTTGCCGCCGATGGTCGCATCGCCGTACGCGATCCCCTCGGCGAGCACGTCGCGCAGCGCGCCGCGCCAGATGTCCTCGTTGATCTTGAGATTGATGAAACCGGGCCCCGCGATGGAAGCGTCCGTGACGTCCGGCAACTTCTTCAAACGCGGGACGAGCAGCTCGGCGATCGCGCGCGGCGGCTTGCCCGCAGGTTTGGCCAGGATCATGGCGGCGTTGGTGGCGATGTCGCCGTGTGCGGCTTCGCGCGGCGGTTCGGCGGCGACGCGGGTGAGATCGAGCCCGGCCGGCAGCGCGCCTTCGGCCATCAACTCGCCGACAACCGCATCGATACGGGATTTGAAAGTCTGGAAGATATTCATGGAAGGTCTCCGGACGCCGGCCGCTGGGAAGGCCGCAAAATGGGTGGTTAAGTGGCTGATTTCAATAGTTATACGCGACGAGATCACCCTTCTCGTCGTTGTCCACCCCGGAAGATGCCGGCCAGCGCGCAAAACATGGGGCCCTCAATAACCGAAGGGGCCCGGTTTGCAATGGAAATCCTTGGAAATCCGCTATTTCAGCTTCCGACGCAGCGCGTCGAAGAACAGCTCCGACTGCAGGCGTTCCTGTACGCACTGGGCGGCGACATGACCGGCCATGTTTGCGGACACCGGCGCGAGTGGAACGCCGCTGGCGGCGGCGATCATCTGCACCTGACAGGCGCGCTCGAGATAGTAGAGATCGTCGTACGCGTAATCGATCCGCTGACCGCAGACGATGACGCCGTGGTTGGCCAGGAAGACGATATCCGCGCCGCCCATGGCCTTGGCGATACGCTCGCCCTCGGAGGTATCGAGGGCCAAGCCGCTGTAGGTATGGTCAAAGGCGACCCGGCCATGAAACCGCATGGCGTTTTGCGAGAGCGCCGTGTCGAACGGCATGCCCTTGGTCACGGATATCGCCGTCGCATAACTCATATGGGTGTGCATCACGCAGGCCTTGCCGGCGATGCGATGCACGGCGGCGTGGATGAACATCGCGGTGGGTTCCACCTCGTGACGGCCTTCGAGCTTACGCCCGTCACCATCGACCAGAAGGATGTCGTCCTCGCCGATCTCGCTCCAATGCAGGCCGCGTGGATTGATCAGAAAGCGGTCCGTTGTATCAGGAAGGGCAAGACTGAAATGGTTGCACACGCCTTCCGACAAGCCGTGATGATCGGCTGCGCGCAAAGCCACCGCGAGGTCCGCCCGTAAACGCAAGACGGTTGGATCGTCGAACGAGAGCGCAGCCAAATCCCAGAACCTCAGGCTTTATCCGCGTTGTACTTTTGGTGGATTTCCGCCCACATCTTGGCGTCGGCGATGGCCAGCGAGGCCTCGCGCGGGACCGTGGGCAAACCGGCGATCTTGCCGTCTTTCAGAAGCGCGGACATGGCCGCATGGGAGGCCCCGAGCGCATAAGGCTCGATCGCGAATGCCGGAACCTTCACACCGACGGCGGCCTCTTCCGTGACCGTCGCCGGACCACCGGTCGAGAACAGCGGCTTGGCCGTGACCTCGGAGATTTTCTTTTTCTGCTCGAGCGAAGCGCCCGAGACGAAGATCATTTCGGCACCCGCATCTGAATAGGCTTTCACGCGCGCGAGGACTTGATCGAAGCTCTCGCCCTTTCCAAGACCGTCACTGCGCGCAAGCACGAGCGGGCCACCGGCCCCGCCGGCATCGAGCGCGGCCTTGATCTTATCGGCATGGACGGCCTGCGGGACCATCTGGCCTTCCGGCCGGCCGGGCACATGTTTCGCGCCCGTGAGGTCTTCGAGAAGCACGCACGCGACACCGCCTTTGGCGTAGCGCTTCATCGCGCGGTAGACATTCATCGGATTGCCGCCGCCATCGTCCGCATCGGCGATCAACGGCACATCCAGGGCCTGCGCCATGCGCACCGCCAACTCGACGAGTTCGGAGATCGTGGCCATGCCGTAATCGCCCATGCCGTACATGCCGCTGGACGTGGCGCTGCCGCCGATGGTGATGACCTTGAAGCCCATGAACTGGGCGAGCTTCGCCGATGCGACATCGTAGACAATCGGCGCCGGGAGCGGGTCCTTGCCGCGCAGAAGCGCGCGGAGTTTATCGCCCTGGGACGATGGTGCGGCGGGCGCCGCCGCTGACGCCGCACCCGGTGTCACGGCTGTCGCCGCGATGGCCGCGATCCCCGCCGCCGCTCCGAAAAAGTCGCGCCGTGAAGCGCCCGAATCTTCCTGAGACATTGTGCCCTCCCCTATTGGCCGTCGTCTCTTTTTAGATGTTCGGCGCTTTATCTTCCGCCCGCGTTGTCGAAGTAATCATCGCGCAGCCAGAAGGCGCGGAAGCCGTTGCGGCCGCCGCCGAACTCACCGTTGGCGTTGCCGGTGTAATCGCCCGGCTGCTTGTCGCGATAGTGCGTGTAAACAGGGATGCCGCGATAGGCCCACACCTTGAGCGCCCCCTGCTGGCCGTCCTGCGCGCGGTGACCGGTCATCGGATCGATGGTCATTACGGTCCAGGTGCGGTTCGGGCTCTTGGCATCGGCAGCGGCGGTCACGTAGGGCCAATCGCGCAGGCAGCGCTCGACCTTGCCGCCGCCGCAAATGGCGAGGCGATAGGACTGCGGCGAGTCCGGGAACGAACAATCGAGTTGATCGGCGGAATCGTCGCCGCAGTTATAGGTGTAAATCGTCATGCCCTTGGAGTCCGCGAGCACGATGCCGATATCGGTGTCCTGCTCGGTGAATCCCTTCGGCGCCGCCGGCGCGGTCTGCGTATAGGCCACGCGCCAGCCCGGCACATCGCCGCCCTGGAGACTGCTGGTTTCGGTATCGAGGACGTAGGTGTACAGCGGCTTCTTGCGGAAGGCCCACTGACGCACACCCGGCGAACGTTCGAACACGCCCCACTCGCCTTGCGATACGGCGGACTGCGGCGCGATCACCGGCTTCCAGGTCTTGAGACAGGCTGCGTCGCAATTTGACTTATCCGCGCCGTCGCGGTCCGACGTGTAGATCGAGAAGTATTTGTCGGTGAGCAACTGACGTCCGGTGGCAACGGTGTTGATCGCGAAGCCGGGCGGCACGGCCGGCGGCGGCGTAGCAACCTTGCGCTGCGCCGGCACTTCGGCGGCGCCGCCCATATCGCGCGTCGTGGCGCCCAGCGCATCGCCGGGAACTTTGTCGCGATGAGAGGTGTAAAGCGCGTGTTCGTCGTAAGCCCACTGCTTACGCCCGTCCTTGCGCGTGATGATGGTGAAAGCGCCAACCGGCTTAGCATCATCGGCGGCCAGAGCCGGCGGCCAAGCCGCGGCGCACGACAGACGCTTGTCGAGTTCGGGCAATTCGAGGCCCGGCGGATACGGGCTCATGAGGCCGGCGGTTTTCGTCGTCTTCTCGTCCGTACAGGCCGAGGCATTCGCGGCATCGCCGGTGACGCCGTTACGCATCGTGCGCAGCGGCCAATAGTAAAGCGTCATGCCGCGCTGATCGGCGAAGACCGGCCCTTCCACTTCGCTATGCTCGATGCGGAAACCCGGCGGCATCGGAACGCTGGCGGCGCTTTCGCGCACCGCGTCG
>JAIUPE010000185.1 GCA_020160875.1 Pseudomonadota bacterium | reverse complement strand
CACCCGCCAGCCGATGCCACGAACGTGCGGTTCGTTCCCATCGACGAGATGCTTGCCGCCAGCGACATCGTGTGTGTGCTCGCGCCGCTGACCGACGAGACCCGCGGGCTTCTCAACGCGCGGCGCCTCGCGGCCATGAAGCGCGGATCCATCCTCATTTGTACCTCGCGCGGCGGCATCATCGACGAGACCGCGCTCTACGATCTCGCCACGCAGGGTCACTTCGCGGCCGTTGGTCTGGACGTCTACCAGACTGAACCGCTTCCGGAAGACAGTCCGCTCCGCCACCTTCCCAATGCGTTTCTCACGCCACACGGTATCGGTCTTACCCAGGAAGCGCGGAAACGCCTCATCGAAGCCGGCGTCCAAAATGTGCTGCGGGTGTTGGACGGGGAGCCGCCGCTCTACGTCCGCAACCCGCAGGTTCTGCCGATTTGGCGGGCGAAACGCTGACGTCGATCCGCACCTAACCACTGCGGCTAAACGGCTGGGGCGCGTTCAACTATGGATTTTTCTTAACAATTGGTGCTCGAAACGGACGCGCGGAACGTTTGAAAAACAGCGTCCAACGGCGTAAGACCCGAAGACCGTCCTGCTTCGTTCCGCGCCATGGCCGCCCATCTCCAAAACGGCAGAACCAGCGATTACCTCGGCCCATTCCGGATTCTGCTCGTCGAGCCGAACCCGCTCATGCGCAAGGTTACGCGCGACATCCTCTTCCTCCTCGGCGGCCGCAGGATCATCGATACCGGCGACATTCATTCGGCCGCCCAGTATGTCAGTCAGGGGGGCGTCGATATGGTGCTGTCCGAGTGGTACCTGGAAGGCGCTTGCGGGGTCGATCTCGTACGCTGGATCAGGAAAGAGCCTTCCGAGATCCGCTTCACGCCGCTCATCATGCTCACGTCTCAAACGCGGGTGCAGAACATCGTTATCGCCCGCAATAGCGGCATCACCGAATTCGTGGCCAAGCCGTTCACGGCGCGTTCCTTGTGCTCGCGAATCCGCGAAGTCGTCGAACGCCCACGCCCCTTCGTCAGTGTCGGAAATTACTTTGGCCCCGACCGCCGCCGCCGGCCCGGCGCGGTGGAAAAAGAACGGCGCGGCGCTCCGACGCTGCTCATCAACGGTTATGATATCAGCCAGGCCGAGATCAATGACATGATCGCGGGCGGCCGCCGGCCACGAATTTAATGATCGCCGGATCGTCGGTCCGCGTGTCTGCATAGAAGTTGAAGCGCGTGCGGCCCGGCCTCCGCGCGCAGGTACCCCGAGAAGCCGCCCAGCAGCCCGCGGGAATCGACGCGTTCAGCCACGTCCGGCCGCCGCGCCCCCGTGACGGCGATCCCCACGATCACATCCTCGTCGGCGACCAGCACGAACGGCGGAACCTTCCCACTCGTCCGGTCGAACGCCCAGCCTTGGATATTGCTGTACCGGCGATCGCGCGTGGGCGCGATCGCATCGACCGCGCCCATGCATGCGGTGACGGAAGAATCCACGCGCGTGCCGAGACGCCGCGCGGCCTCGCCGAGATCTGGATCGGCGAAAATCGAAAGTCCGCGGCGGTCGGCATCGGCGGCTGTCGCCATCACGAACGCAAGGGAGTCCGGGTCCACCGGATAGATCTCACCGATCGCACGGGGATCCTCGACCCCGAGTTTGAGGGCGAGCGCGCCGGTCATTTTCGCGTGACGCGTCGCGGTCGCGGCGTCCCCAAAGGCGCCCCATTGCGCGGGCGCGAGCGCCACCATCACCGCCACTCCGGCGGCTATCGCGACGGACAGCGCCTGCGCACGGTCGCGCAAGGCGTACAAGGTGAGGAGCGCCAGAATCGACCACCCCATCAAGGCGGGCGTCGCGTAGCGGGACGACAGCACCGCGCCGTCCATCGCGGCCCGCCCCAAGGCCATCAGCCCGCCGCTTAATCCGATGAAGGCCAGCATCGCCAGAAGCGCGGTCTGCATCGCCGGGCGGGCCGGGGCCCGCATCCACAACGTGGTATGGGCAAGAGCCGCCGCGATGAATAATCCACCCGCGGCGGCGCCGGCGTTCGGCCCGAAATGCACCGCGAAAGGGTGCCCCAGGAACGTCAGCAGGAAAAGCGCGGCGTCGCCCACGCTCGGATAATGCGGGGCCGTGAAGCGATAGCCATCGAACCAAACCAGGAGGGTCGCCGCAGCCACCACACTCAGCAGCGCCGCGCGCTTTATGTTCCGCATCACCAGGCTGACCAGAACCAGCAGCGGCAGTACCAGAACGCCATTGGCCATGGTGCCGGCACTCATCACACCCAGCAGCACCGCACCGAGGAACAGGGCCGTTCCGCGTCTCGCGACGTTGGCGGCCGCGAGGCACATGAACGCCGCGAGCGGGACGAGGTAAGCGAGAAAGAACTGGGTCTGATAGCCCCAGGTGAAGTTCTGCTCCTGCAACCAGGAAAAGCACGGCGCGACCAGAAGGGGCGCGGCGTAAAGAACCAGCGTCTTGCGTTCGCGCAGGAGACCGTGCGCGGCGACAAGCAGGATCCCCCAAATCGCGCCTGCCAGCAGAAAGTTTACCGGAATGAGCAGAAGCGACCGGCCGCCGAAAAACCGGATGTCGAGAAAGAACAGGATATTGGAAAGCCAGACCTTGTGTTCATTCGTCTGGGCGAAAAGGTTCCGCCACGTCCCATCCAGATAGGCCATGTAGGCGTATAGATAAGTGCCCCACATGTCCCAGAACGGGACCGGCGAATAAAACCGGACCATCCCGACGGCGGTTGAGCCGGCGAAGAAGAGCGCCGCCAGCCATAGCAGCGCGTGGTCCGCGCGGCGCCACGATATGCCGCCGCCCGCATCTTCCGCGCACGTCTTAGCTGTTGAGGTTTCGCCCGACACGTTGTCCTTGCCCGTCATTCCCACACTTAACGAAGAAGGGCCGGTTAGGGAAGGAAGCTGCGGGCGGGGCCTCTCTTCGAATATGATTTGAGAAAGGACCCAAGGGGCGACATGATCCCCGCCGGGCCGTCGCCGGGTGTTGGGATCAAGAAGATGGGGTTCGTCAGGCTAACGTTGTTCGTTTTGAGTTTGTGTGGAGCGGGCGCCGCGTTCGCCGCCTCCGCGCCGCCTCAGCCACCCGCTCCGTTCAAGGCCATCTTCCCCGAAACGGACAAGTGGGCTTTCGCCTGTTTCTGTGGGACGGTCGAATGCACGGACCTTGATCCCATTACCGACTACTGCGTGGCCTACAACGCCAAAAGCACCCGCTCCGGCAGCCGCATGATTTTTTTCGCCCTGAAGACGATGGTGATTGGACGCGAACCCAAATACGCAGTCGGTTTCGGGGTCGAAAAAGTACAGGGTATTTCACGCGCGCAAATCTCGAGCGCCGGTACCGGCGCTCCTCTATCCACTTGCGCGGACTCGTTTTGTTATACGCCCGCGACACACGAGCAGATCGCAGCGCTTGGCGCTTCACCGCAAATCGATACCCGGGTCTATATCGGCGGGTCGTCCATCGGCACGAGTTTCAACGGCATGCGCGCGAACGACTTGTTTCAAAAGCTGATCACATTACCGCAGCATAACTGAGGGTATGGGGTCCGCGGTCCGGAAGGCTCACGGCCTCGCGGCTTCGCCGCACCCGCTATAGGGTCGCCGAGGCGTCTTCGTAATCAGGATGTGTTTAACCGGCCTCGCGCGCTGGGCCTAGGCCGCGCAGGCCGCTTTCGTGCCGCGCGATCACATCGCGAAGCGTCTGGATGTTAAGAGGCTTGTCGAGAAGCGGCCATGCGGGGTCCAGCGAAGCGGCATCCTCGGGCTC
>JAIUPE010000184.1 GCA_020160875.1 Pseudomonadota bacterium | reverse complement strand
GCCGCTCGCCCGCGTTCCGTCAGGCCGATGATAACGGTTCGTCCTGAAGTGCAAACATCGACCAGGCCGCGCCCGGCAAGCGTGTTTAAGAACCGGCGGTAGCGATGATCCCACGGCCCATATCTGAAGCGCACCATCCGTGCTTCGATCGAATTGCGTTCGAAGTCCTCGACGCGCACCTCGGACGCGTCACTACCTCGTACGCGCAGGGCTCGTTCCAGGAACGCCGGGTAGCGAAGCAGGAAGTCGAGCTTGGCGAGCTTCGTGAGCCCCTCCAACTTCTGGTCGCCTTTCTTACCCGCGAACGCGTCGATCAATACCAAAAGTCGGCCCAAATGAAGGGAATCGTCACCCTCAAGGTGATTGACTATTTCTGGGAGCGTGCTCACGCGTCTGTCGCCATTGGCAATAGGTCGCGATCACTGCTCCACCACACCTTGCATTCTTCAGAGAGCAACCCCGTAGTGCCAACGAGATGTTCGGGCCGGCATCCGAACATGCTGTCGCGCTCTTTGATCGCCGTTGCGGCGGCTCTCTCCCGAAGATCAGCCAGCATCGCACGGCCATAGGAACCGGGCTTCCCCGATGTATGAGCTTCCGCCTCGCGCGCCGTCCGATTCGCAAGATACTGGAAATGAGCGAGGCGCCTGTTTGCTTCCGCTAGGCCAAACTTCTCCTTCCAACCCAGGAATGCTCGCTCAAGCGAGGCAACGTCATCTTTCATTTGCTCCACGTCAGCATAGCCAATATGGCCCGCTGCCATTTTCACCTCCATCCGCCCAAGGCCGGGCGGGATGCTCTCTCGAGAAATGAACTCGCGAATGCTGAGCAGCTCTTCGTGGTGGGAAGCAGCGGGTGCTGTAAGACTCGCCATCATACTTCTGTCTAAGCGCTTTCGATGAGTACGAAGCTTGTCCAAGTGGCAAACAAAGTCTTCGACTACAGCGTAGGTATCGAGGAGATACCCATCAAGCGTTAGACAGCTTACGTCCCAAATATGCGCCCGAATGACGCTGGCCATCCTGTGGAGATCGAGAAGTGAATGACTACGGAGCGCTTCAATTTCTCCGAGAGCCCTGACCAGATCGTACTCGGTTTGGTCGATCCCTGTCTTTCGTGCCTCGAGCCGCACTTTGCCGAGAGCCGCGATGACATCCTGCAGAGCCATTGCGGTACTTTCAGCAAATTCTGCGAGGCACTTTCGCACGTTATGACGACGACTAATCCCGTTCAGTGTTGGATTATCCCGGCAACAAGTCAGTACGGTTCCTACATCCCCGGCGGAATCACTATCGTGAAACACAAAATTGGTCGCAAGAACGAACCGCTCAAATTTTCCGGGATAGCGAGCATCTCTCACGCAAAAGCGCTTTAAAGCGCCGGATATGGCCTTGTCCGAAAGGCGAAATTGCGGCTGATCAAGCTCTCGGGTCTTAACCTGAATTCCTGTGAACAATCCGTTGGCGTGCTCGATCAAAACATCTTCAATATGTTCGCAATAGACGCTGCGGACATCAGAACCAGGTGCAAGCATTTGGAGTGCCCTAAGTGCGGCATAGTTAATTTGATATCTGAACCGCCGCTGGACTTCGTCCCCCGGATCGCGGGTCATATCGTGCATTGTTGTTCATCCTGGACGAGAGGAGTGATCGCTCTCTCCCTTCTCGCGTTAAATGTATCACCCTCATATCATTGATCAAGTTTGTGAGTGCAGACCATGTGGGCAACGGCGACCCGCGGGCTTCAATTGGTGGCTGCTGAACCGGAGGGCTCCGAACTCTGGCCGCCGCCGCCGTCCTTGGGACCGGCAGGTGGGTGCCGGCGGATGATGCCGGGACTGATGAGACGGGCGCGGTGATGTTCCGGCGGCGGGATTGACTGCCCTGGCGTCCCCCTGGCCGGGGGATTGCCCGCGCGGCGGGCCTTAGGTGCGCCATACAGACGCTGGGTTTGGCAGCATTCAGTCGGGCGGTGGCCAGCGGCCACGGCGCGCTGCGAACGTCTGCTTCAGGATTGCGGCGAGCGCACGCGCGACTGGGCTTGGGCGTTGCGCTCAGGGTGGGCGAACGAGTCTCTTGACAGATTTAGACGTGATAATGAGATAATGAGCGCCGGTAACGGCATAGGTGCCGCTATCCTTTGCGCGGTGAAAGTCTTCTCATGCCTTCCTTCTGCCGGTCTACCCACCCGTGTGATGCGAGTTGCATCAACACCGTCATGTCCGTCGCTGAGAAGTGCCGGCGCATAGCCCGGGTCTTCGAGACGACCGGATAGGCGCGCGGAACGCCCGCGCTCCGTATCCGCTCGTCTCGGCCCTGGTTCAGCCGACGTACGAACACTCAGGACATGAAGGATACGACCAATGACCAAAAACTACCCGTGCCACCCGGAGCACACACCGAGCCAGCACAAGCGCGCCACGGCACGCCTCCAGCGCAAGTTCAATGACTTGGCTGCGGCGATTGTGTCCAAGGCCGGGCCTTACTCGGACTGCCTGAATACGCCCGAGTTCCGCAACGTGATGATTTTGGGCGCAAGTCTCCTCATCAATGACGACGATCTTGTAGAGGACGGAATTTGCGAAAGCCGTGAGGTACTTCAGCAGCATCGCGACCACGGCAATCTGCCGGCGTCGGACAAGTGTTTAAACGGCAATCCGACGTTTCCTGCTATCGCGGCTGCTTGGGTAGCTATCATGACACCGATCGTCCGCAAGATGAGGGAGTCGCCCGAGTTCCGGCGCCTTGAGGGACAGCTTCGCGCAGAGCGTCCCGAGGGTGTGCACTAACTCCGACTGCAACACCGTTGGTGCGCGGCGGCGTGTTCATTCCGCCGCCGCCTATCGCTGCACACATCAATGGAAGCCGCGACCAATGAGCCAGGATCTTCCCTACCATCCGCGTATGTCCCCGGAAGAGCACGAAGAAGCCACAGCCCGCTTGCAAGAGTCGTTTTCGAACCTCGCAGCTCGAATCGTGTCGCGGACCGGCCCTGACGCAGAGTTCCTGAACAGCGAGGCATTCATCGAAGGCATGTTCAGGGCATCTATGGAACTCGCCGATGCGTCTTGGCTTGTCTACGCAGGCTTGGTGGAATCGGAAGCCGCGTTGGAGCAGTACGTTTCCGACGGCTTTGTGCCCCAACCTGTGGAGCGTCCGGACGGGACGATGGTGTGGCCCGTCGTCACTATCATTCCGTTGCTCGTCGCGGCGGCCCGGAACCGCATGGAGAACAGGCGCGGCGCGAAGGGCCGTAGCAGGCGCAACGTACGTCCGTTGCGCAGCGCTGGTGGCGTGCCTGGCGAGCTCGACATGTTCGACTGATCATCGGGAAAGGAGGCGCGCCACACCCGGTGCGACGTGAGCGCGCCGGAACACCACCGGCGCCCGCATCAGTCTTCAAGGCAGTTCTTCTGACGGCGAAACGGTATGCGTTTCGGGCCGGGGCTGAGGCTCCGGTCCAGACAGGAGCAAGCCGTATGTCGTTTATCATCCACGCGCGGCGCGCGGTCCGCACCCTGACCCATGACCCCGACTCGCTGGCGGGGTTCCGCGCCGCCATGACCGCCTTGGGACGGCCGGACACCGGGGCCGATACGCTGACGGTGGTTGGATGCCCGCCGGCTGGGGTGGATGCCGCCGCGGCCGTCATGGCGGCGGCGGGGTGGGTACCGGCGGATGATGCGGGGGATGGTGGGCCGGGCGCGGTGGTGTTCCGGCGCCGGTGATCGGAGGCCCGGGGTGGCGGTGGACGGTTTTGCCACGCCGGCGCCACCCCGCTGGTGATCGCCACCTGAATTAGAACGCTGAAACTGGCGGATTTGTTGGCGGACCCGATACGATTCGAACGTACGACCTCTGCCTTCGGAGGGCAGCGCTCTATCCAGCTGAGCTACGGGT
>JAIUPE010000183.1 GCA_020160875.1 Pseudomonadota bacterium | reverse complement strand
TCGTGACGCACCCGGATATGGCGGTCAGTGCGAACACGGCGGCGCCGGCTACCGCGACGTCGATCAGCCGGGACTAGCCGGCGGCGCATAATCCCCGCAGGAGGGTGCGGGGATCGGTGCGAGAGTAGGGTTCATAAGCGCGCGGCGGCACAGCCGCGCGCGAGCGAGGGGGAGACAGCGAACGCGTTTAGCCGAGCGCCCGCCACACACGCGTTTTTAAACGCGCGGAAGCCTGGGCGTCGTTCCGTATCAGACGAAAAACAGAAATGAGCGCAGCACCGGTGGATGCCGGTCGCCGCGATGGGGAGAATGTTTTTGCGTGTCACCCGGGCAAGGAATGGCCTCGCGTACGGTTCTTCGGAGAACCAGGATTTCTGCAAGGCGGCCGCGCGTCGGGCCGGCGCCGTGATCGCGAACACGTACTCGGTTGTCCCGCCCGAGCCACGGCGCGTCGACACTTTTAAGCGGAGGTTTGTGATGCGTGTTTTGCGCGCCGCCACAGTGGCTGTGTCCCTCGTGGCGGTTTCCATCGCTTTTGCGCCCGTGCCGTCTTTCGCCGCCGCCGCGCCGAAGAAAGAAGAATTGGTTGAATTCGACCGGATGACGTGGCCGGAAGTCAAAGCCGCGCTCGCCGCGGGCAAGACGACGGCGCTTTTCTACACCGGCGGAACGGAGCAACGCGGGCCGCACGTCGTCAACGGCGGGCACAATTTGCTCGGCCCCCTCATCGTCAAGGAAATCGCCCTGAAGCTCGGCAACGCGATCGCGATGCCGGTGCTGCCATGGACGCCGAACGAGGCGACGGCCGAGTTGCCCGGCACCATCGGTCTCACGAACGACATCCTCTTCGCCGTGCTCGAGCGCGTGTCCGAGCAAGCGATCAAAACCGGCTTCAAGAATGTGGTGCTGATGGCCGATCACGGCGGGGGCACGTCGCCGGACGGCGGCGTTTATAGCGCCGTCGCCAAGAAGCTCGACGCGAAATACGCGCCGCAAGGTATTCACGTCTATTACGCCGATCACCCCTATACGAAGGCGCGCGAGGAATACACCAAGATCCTCAAGGATCGCGGTTATCCCGATAGCGGTCACGCGGGCCTGCCCGACACATCCGAGCTGATGGCGAAGGAAGACGGCACTTGGGTGCGCAAGGATTTGCTGCCGACCGCGGTGGGAACGCCGATGGTCGACGGCAAAGCAAAGCCGGGCGGCCCGGATGATCCGAAAAATGGAATCATGGGCGATGCGCGCAGGTCCAACGTCGAGATCGGGAATCTGCGCTTCAATATGAAGGTCGATTACGCGGTGAAGCAGATCAACAGTCTGATCCCGCCCAAGAAATAATGCGGCGTCGTCTTGAGGGGCGCCGTTCGGGTTGGAACGAATAAGGAGGAAGAGCACGTAAAATAAGTTGCGAAAACGGGTGGGTGGTCCCGCGATACATGGACAGCTCACCTTCGGAATACCGGGGATTGGCATTCTCGCCGCTAGGGAAAGCGCGGCGCCGCCGACCTCCGGTCAATCATTCACTGGGGAGGAAAACTGTGATGACTTCACGCCGCATTTTCACCGGACTGTCGTCCGGAACGAGCCTTCTGGCGTTGACGCTGGCTATGAGCGTCGCCGGACCGGCTCATGCGCAACAGAATGCAGCCGCCGCCAACGCTTCGGACCTTGAAGAAGTTGTCGTGACCGGTTCGCGTCTGACCACCGGTTTCGAAACCGCGACGCCCGTCACCGCGATCACCACCGAAGCGCTGGTCCAGGCTGCGCCGGTGAACCTCGCGGACTCGCTGAAGCAGTTGCCGGCGCTTGCCGCGTCCGCCAGCGCGAACCAGACGGGTTCGGGTACGGGCGCCTCCGGTTCGAACAGCCAGAACCTTCTCAACCTGCGTAACCTCGGCACCAACCGTAACCTCGTTCTGCTCAACGGCCGCCGCACGGTCGCTTCGAACCAGAACAACTCGGTCGACTTCAACATCCTGCCGCAGAACCTCGTCAGCCGCGTCGACGTTGTGACCGGCGGCGCCTCGGCGGCCTACGGCTCGGACGCCGTCGCGGGCGTGGTCAACCTTGTGCTCGATACCGAGTTCGTCGGTTTCAAAGGCGATGTCGGCGCCGGGATCTCCACCTTCGGCGATGTGCCCAACTATAAGGCCTCGCTGGCGTGGGGTGGCTCGTTCGCGGGCGACCGTTTGCATGTGATCGCGTCGACGCAGTACGCCCGCCAGGACGGGACGCGCGTCAACGTGCCCAATGGCCGCGATTGGTGGGATAAGCCGTGGGGTCTCATCTCCAACACGACCGGCTCGGGTCCGACCAACCTCGTGCTGCCGAACATCCGCAGCTCGCTGATTTCG
Source organism: Pseudomonadota bacterium (assembly GCA_020160875.1). Lineage (GTDB taxonomy): Bacteria > Pseudomonadota > Alphaproteobacteria > Rhodospirillales > Rhodospirillaceae > SHVO01. Next base: position 1,593 of record JAIUPE010000183.1, on the reverse strand, counting down.
GATGGCGGTCTCATCTCCTCCGGTCCGTTGAAAGGAACGCAGTTCCTCGCCGGCGGCGTCCCTGCGCCGTTCACCTACGGCTACAGCAGCGGCTCCACCTGGATGAGCGGCGGCGACGGTGCGTGGATCAGCTACAACCTCACCGGCGACCAAGAGCGTAGCGCCAACTTCGCGCATGCGACCTACGACCTGAACGACGACACCCAGGTCTACTTCGAAGTGGGTTTCTCCTACTCGAACGCCAAGGACCCGAACCAGAAGCCGATCAACACCGGCGCGGGCTTCGGCTACACGATCTTCCGCGACAACGCGTTCCTGCCGGCCTCCGTGGCCGCGCGCATGGACGCGGCGGGCGTCACGTCCTTCCTCCTCGGCCGTTACATGATGGAGTATCCGGACGTCACCATCCGTACGAAGACGAAGGTTCTCCGTCAGGCTATCGGTCTGAAGGGCGACGTGTTCGACGGTTGGAACTACGACGTGAACTACTCGCACGGCCGTACCAATCAGCTGCTCGCGCAGGACAACCTGAACAAGGCGCGTCAGACCTACGCGGCCGCCGACGCGGTCGTCAATCCGGCCACCGGCCAAGTGGTCTGCCGTTCGCAGTACTATAGCGGCACCACATTCGTCGCCGGGGGCACGGGGCTCGACGCGGGCTGTAAGCCGCAAAACCTGTTCGGCCCGGGTTCCGTCGATCCGACCACGATCCCATACACCATCGGTGATTCGTGGAAACGCTTCACGCTCGATCAGCATGTCTTCGCGGCCACGATTTCCGGCGATCTCGGCTTCGGGTTCGAGGCGGGCAATCTCTCGCTCGCCACCGGGGCTGAATACCGTACGGAAGACGTGCGTCAGATCACCGACGACATCTCGGTGCAGACCATCGACTTCAGCGGCATCCGTGGCGGCCCCGCCGCGCTGCAGGGACGTCTCGGTCCGTTCCGCTTTGCGAACTTCCAGCCGTTCGGCGGCGGGTTCAACGTGAAAGAAGTCTTCGCCGAAGTCGGCGTGCCGCTCATCGCCAATGCGCCGATGGCGGAGAAGTTGAGTGCCGACTTCGCCGTCCGCTACACCGACTATTCGACGTCGGGTGGCGTGACGACCTGGAAGGCTGGCGCCGACTATCAGATCGTTCCGGACGTGCGCGTTCGTGCAACGGTGTCTCGCGACATCCGCGCGCCGAACCTGCTCGAGCTCTATAACAGCTCGACCTTCAACAGCCAGAACCAGTTATATCCGTCGTCCACCAACGGTGTCGCCACCACGGTGGTTCAGATCACCTCCGGCAACCCCGATCTCGTTCCGGAACGCGCTCTGACCCAAACCTATGGCGTGGTGTTCACGCCGACCTTCTTCGAAGGCTTCAATCTCTCGGTCGACTACTACGACATCAAGATCAAGGGTGGCATTCAGACGGTCGGCTCTCAGCAGACGATCGACAACTGCTATCTCGGCGTCCCGGGCTTCTGTCAGTTCGTGACCCCGGTTGCGGGAACGGTTCGTGTGCGTTCGCCGTTCTTGAACCTGTCGCAGATCGTCAACGCCGGCATCGACTTCGAAGCGCGGTATAACACGGAGCTGTGGGGC
>JAIUPE010000182.1 GCA_020160875.1 Pseudomonadota bacterium | reverse complement strand
GCCTGACCTTCAAGCCGAACACCGACGACATGCGCGACGCGCCCTCGATCTCGGTGATCACGGCGCTCATGGATGGCGGCGCCACGATCCGCGCCTATGATCCCGAAGGGATGGAGCAGGCGAAGGCCGTGCTGCCGGCCGGCGTGACCTATTGCGGCGACGCCTATGAATGCGTCGCGGGCGCCGACGCCGCGGTCATCGTGACCGAGTGGAACATCTTCCGGGCGCTCGATCTCGACCGGGTCAAGGCGACCATGGCCGCGCCCGTCCTCGTCGACCTCCGCAATGTCTACCGCGCCGAGCAAGTCAGGGCCAAGGGCTTCTCCTATGCCGATGTCGGAAGGGGCCTCTCCCCACTGGAGGGCAAGGAAGCCGAGACGGCAGCCTGAGCTAAGGCGCGCGATCAGCCCCGGCGAAAGCGCGTTTTTATACCGCCCCCTTGTCATTCCGGGGCTTCGCGATAGCGAAGAACCCGGAACCCACGACCGGGTGAGCGGCCTGCAACCGAACACCAGAAGTCCCACCCAGTCGTGGGTTCCGGGTTCGCGCCTGCGGCGCCCCCCGGAATGACAATGGGGAGCGCGAATTCGATGCGTTCAAGCTCTAGCCCGCCGCGCGCTCCTTCCCCGCCCGCTCCTGCATCAGCGCCCGCTCCCGCGCGTTCTGCGTGAGGGCAACGGCGCTTTCGAACGCCTCCGCCGCCTCCCGATGGCGGCCGAGCTTGGCGAGCAGGTCGCCACGGACCCCCGGCAGCAGGTGATAGCGTTTGAGCGCCGGCTCGCCGGCCAGAGCCTCGACCAGAGCGAGCCCCGCCGCCGGCCCCTCCGCCATGCCGACCGCCACAGCGCGGTTGAGCTCCACGACCGGCGACGGCGTCACCCGCCCGAGCAGCGTGTAGAGCGCGACGATGCGCTTCCAGTCGGTCTCGGCCGCTTCGTTTTACGCAGTCCAGGCTTGCGTGCGATCTTTGGCCGCTTATTCGGCCATGGACGCCGGGTCACCACAACCAGCCTCGGCGGTTTTCTCACCCTCTTTATCGTCGCGCGTCTTGGCCGGTTCCGTCGTTGCTCTCTGCGTTTCCATAATGAAATGGCGGCGATTGACGCTTGGCTGTCGACGGCTGCGGAAGCAGCCGCCGGTCACTACGATCTCGCCGTCGAACTGGTCGCTTGTCAGCGCCTAGTGAAAGGCTATGGTAGCACGCACGCGCGCGGCATGCGCAATTTCGAGACGCTCATGACCGCGTACCGCCGGCTTGCCGACGACCGCGACGCGGTCGCCAAGATGAAGCATCTGCGCCAAGCGGCTCTCAGCGACGAGGAAGGCGCGGCCCTGAGACGGGAGTTGGGCGCCATCGGTCTCGCCTAAGGTTTCGGCGCGGCGAGATATCCTTGTCGCGTCAACCAAGTCCCTTTATGTTTAAACTATGTTGGCGGTGTCGACCGGAGCGCGGTCGGCTTGTAAGGATGTGTAGCTACGATGATCAGGTTGATGAATCCGCCGCATTGGCCCGCGCCCAAGGGCTACTCGAACGCGGTCGTTGCGCGCGGCGATCTGATCTTTCTGGCCGGCCAGATCGGCTGGAAAGACGGCGCTTTCATCGAGAAGGGGCTCGTGGGGCAACTCCGCCAGACTCTGATCAATATTCGCGAAGCGCTTGAGGCGGCCGATGCCAAGCTCACCGATATCGCCCGCATGACTTGGTTCGTCACTGAACGCACCGAATATGTCTCGAATCTCAAGGAGATCGGTGCGGTTTACCGCGAGGTGATGGGAAAACATTTTCCCGCCATGTCGGTCATCGAAGTGAAGGGGCTCATGGAAGCCGAAGCCAAGATCGAGATCGAAGCGACGGCGGTTGTTTCCCGCGCTTAGCTGCGCCGTAATTCGGTTACGTTGCCATTTCGCGATCACGCCCGCGCGGGATTTGACCGCTCAATTATTTTAAACATAAATCAAAGTTGCCTCCGGAATGGTTCAACTATAAAATAAAATTCATCGGAGGCGGGCTTCTCTCGACACAGGGCGGCCATTTGGGAGTGTATTTTTGAGCACACAGCGGGATTAATCGCGTCCATTTGGGCAGTCCTCCGTAGTGTCATAGTGAATCGCGCTGTCATTTAAGTTACACGTTCGGGTTCCATCGTCGGCCCTCGGGGCGGCCGGCCTAAAAGGGGGTACTTGCGATGACTTTGCTTAGCGTTTCAGCGCGCACGAAAAAATTGGGCATCAAACACACGTTGAGCATCACGCCGCTGATGGTGGCGATGCTTGGCGCCGGTGCCGTCCAGGCGCAGCAAGTGGCGCAGGCCCCCGCCGCGGGCGTTGAAGAAATCGTCGTGACGGGTTCGCGCATCGTGCGCGACGGTTACGAAGCGCCGACCCCGGTGTCCGTCATCGGCGTCGAGCAGATGCAGAACCAGGCGACCTCGAACCTTGCCGACTACGTCAACACCCTGCCGAGCCTTGCGGCCAGCTCAACGCCGCAATCCGGTTCGGCGACCGTCACGAGCGGCCGTGCGGCGATCAACGCGCTCAACCTGCGTGGTCTCGGCACCGAGCGCACGCTGACGCTGCTGGATGGCAAGCGCGTCGTCGGCGGTATTATCACGGGCGTCGCCGACGTTTCTGAGTTCCCGCAGCAGCTCATCAGCCGCGTCGACGTCGTGACGGGCGGCGCCTCGTCCGCTTACGGTTCGGATGCCGTGTCCGGTGTCGTGAACTTCGTGCTCGACAAGGAATACACGGGCGTGAAGGGCGAAGTCTCGGGCGGTATCACCGACTACGGCGACAATGCGAATTACAAAATCACGCTCACCGCCGGTACCGGCTTCGCGAACGGTCGCGGCCATCTGCTCCTCAGCGGCGAGAAGGCGCATGACGACGGTATCCTGGTTCCGGACCGCGAATGGAACCGCACCGGCACGTCCTATCTTACCAATCCGGCTTACACCCCCACCAGCGGTCAGCCGCAACTCATCCGCCGTTCGCAGACCGGTCTCGCGGTCGCAACGCTTGGTGGACAGATTGCCGCCGGCCCCTTGAAGGGCATCGCCTTCGGTCCGGGCGGCACACCCTACAACGTCGTGTTCGGTTCGCTGATCTCCAACCCGATGATGCAGGGCGGTTCATGGGAATCGGCGACTCACAAGCATATTTTCGGCACCGCGCTGATTCCGCGTCAGGAACGCGAGAACGTCTTTACCTATGCGTCCTATGACCTCAACGATACCTGGAAGGTGTTCGGTGAAGCGTCATGGGCGCATATGAACTCTGAATCGCGCAGCACGCCCGTCTTCTATCCGGGCAACCTGACCATGCGCGCGGACAACGCGTTCCTTCCGGCCTCGGTCGCGCAGGCCGCCGTCACGGCGGGCATCACCAACTTCACGTTTGGCACCATGAACGGCGACATGGGCGCGCAGCAGCCGCTCTACGATCGCCGTATCCTGCGTTTCATGGCCGGCGTGGAAGGCCACTTCAACGCGGCCGACACCGAATGGGCGTTCGACGCGCATGTCTCGTCGGGCTTGAACATGAGCACGACGACCTCGGGCAACACGATCAACGTGCCGCGTTACATGGCCGCCATCGACGCTGTGCGCGACCCCGCCACTGGCGCCATTGCGTGCCGCGTGAATACGGACGCCAATCCGGCGAACGACATGCCGGGCTGCGTGCCGTTCAATCTGTTTGGCCGCGGCGTGGCCAGCCAAGCGGCGAAGAATTACGTCCGCGCCGACCCCGACAACATCATCCGCCTCAAGCAGCAGGTGGCGGCGTTCAACCTCAGCGGCGAGCCGTTCTCGACGTGGGCCGGCCCCGTGGCCGTGGCCTTCGGCGCGGAACACCGCGAGGAAAGCACGCGTCAGGCGGCCGACCCGGGCGTCTTCAACACCAGTCTCTACTTCTTCCAGGTCGGTATCCCGTTCCAGGGCAAGTACACGGTGAACGAAGCCTATCTCGAAGCC
>JAIUPE010000181.1 GCA_020160875.1 Pseudomonadota bacterium | reverse complement strand
GCATGGCCGACTGGACGGCACGCTTCATGGCGCGGCGGAACGCCACGCGGCGCTCGAGCTGTTGCGCGATGTTTTCGGCGACGAGCTGCGCGTCGATTTCCGGCTTGCGGATTTCGATGATGTTCAGATGAACTTCGCTGCCGGTCATCTTCTGCAGATCCTTACGGATCACTTCGATGTCCGCGCCCTTCTTGCCGATCACGACGCCCGGACGGGCGGTGTGAATGGTGATGCGGGCCTTCTTCGCCGGACGCTCGATGATCACGCGCGCGACGCCGGCCTGAGCCAGACGCTCTTTCAGATATTCGCGGATTGCGATGTCCTGGTGCAGGAGCGTCGCATACTGACCGCGGTTCGCGTACCAACGCGAGTCCCAGGTACGGTTGATGCCGAGGCGCAGCCCGACCGGATTGACTTTCTGACCCATTAGGCGGTCTCCCTCTTCTCACGCACGACAATCGTGAGATTGCTGAACGGCTTGGTGATGTGTCCGACGCGGCCGCGCGCACGCGGGCTCCAGCGCTTCATGACGATCGACTTACCGACGTAAGCTTGCGCCACGTACAGCTGATCGACGTCGAGCTGGTGGTTGTTCTCGGCGTTCGCGATGGCGGACTCGAGCACGGTCTTCACTTCGATGGCGATGCGGCGCTTGTTGAAGGTGAGCTCGGCCAGGGCCGCTTCCGCGCTTTTGCCGCGGATGAGCTGGGCCATCAGGTTGAGCTTGCGCGGGCTGACGCGGATCGAGCGCGAGAAAGCCCGGGCTTCATTTTCGCCGACGCGGCGCGGAGCGTTTTTCTTGCTCATGACTTAGTCCTTCTTGGGCGAAGCGCCCGGGGCCGCGGCTTTTTTATCGCCGGTGTGGCCATAGAACGTACGGGTCGGCGCGAATTCGCCGAACTTATGACCGATCATGTTTTCGGTGACGAGCACCGGAACATGCTTATGACCGTTGTGCACACCGAACGTCAGACCGACGAACTGCGGCAGGATCGTCGAACGACGCGACCAAGTCTTGATCACTTCGTTACGGCCGGAGCCACGAACCGTCTCGGCTTTCTTCAAGAGATAGCCGTCGACGAAAGGACCTTTCCAAACTGAACGTGCCACGTTCGCTCTCCTTAAGCTTTCTTCGCCAGGTGACGGCTGCGCATGATCAAGTTCTGCGTACGCTTGTTATTGCGCGTGCGCTTGCCCTTGGTCGGCTTGCCCCACGGGGTGACCGGATGACGGCCGCCCGAGGTCTTACCTTCACCGCCGCCGAGCGGATGGTCGACCGGGTTCATCGCGACACCGCGCTGGTGCGGCTTGTAACCCAGCCAGCGCATACGGCCGGCCTTACCGAAATTGATGTTCTGATTGTCCGGGTTGGACACGGCGCCGACGGTGGCCATGCATTCCGCACGGACCAGACGCAGCTCGCCCGACGAGAGGCGGAGCTGGGCGTAGCCAGAGTCCTTACCGATCAGCTGCGCGTAGCAGCCGGCCGAACGGGCCATCTTGCCGCCGCCGCCGAGCTTGAGCTCGACGTTGTGCACGATGGTGCCGACCGGCATGTTCTTGAGCGGCATCGCGTTGCCCGGCTTAATGTCCGCGGTTTCGGCGGCGATGATCTTGTCGCCGGCCTTTAAGCGCTGCGGGGCCAGGATGTAAGCCTGCTCGCCGTCTTCATAGCGGATGAGCGCGATGAAGGCGGTGCGGTACGGGTCGTATTCCAGGCGTTCGACGGTCGCGACGACGTCGCGCTTCTTACGCTTGAAATCGATCAGACGGTAACGGCGCTTGTGACCGCCGCCCATGAAGCGGCTGGTGATGCGGCCGGAGTGGTTACGACCACCCGTCGAGTGCATGCCTTCCGTCAGTTCCTTGACCGGCTTGCCCTTGTGCAGGTCCGAGCGGTCGACGAGGACGGTGCCGCGCAGCGACGGCGTAATCGGATTATATGACTTCAACGCCATGGCTTAGAGTCCCGTGGTCACGTCGATCGACTGGCCGGCGGCCAGCGTCACGATGGCTTTCTTCACATCGCTACGGCGACCCGGACGGCCGCGGAAGCGCTTCAGCTTGCCCTTGGTGATCAGCGTGTTCACGGCAGTCACCTGCACCTTGAACAGCGTTTCGACCGCGAGCTTGATCTGCGGCTTGGAGGCATCGAGCGGCACGCGGAACACAAACTGGTTGTGCTCGGAAGCCATCGTCGCCTTTTCCGTGATCATCGGCGCGCTGATGAAGTCATAGAGCGCGGCTTCGTTCACGGCCGGGGCCGACTTCTTCGCGGCCTTTTTGGCCGGCTTCTTTTCCGCGGGGCTCATTTCAGGCGCTCCTCAAGCTTCTCGAGCGCCGCTTTCGTCAACACCAGGGTGTCGCGGCGCAGGATGTCGTACACGTTCGCGCCCTGGCTGGGCAGCACGTCGATGCCCGGGATGTTGCGGGCGGCGCGGGCGAAGCCCTCGTCCACCTGGGCGCCGTCGATGATCAGCACCGACTTCCAGCCGAGCTTCTTGAACTGAGCGTCGAGCTTCTTGGTCTTGGCGTCCTTGCCGCCGGCGGCGGATTCGATCACCACGAGCTTGCCATCCTTCGCTTTCGCCGAGAGGGCGCTCTTGAGGCCGAGGGCGCGGATCTTCTTCGGCAGGCTGAACGCATGGCTGCGCACGACCGGTCCGAAGATCACGCCGCCGCCACGCATCTGGGCGGAACGGAGCGAACCCTGACGGGCCGAACCGGTCCCCTTCTGCTTGTACGGCTTCTTGGTGGTGCCGCTGACTTCGCTGACGACCTTGGTCTTGTGCGTGCCGGCCTGACGCTTGGCGAGCTGCCAGCGCACGACGCGGTGCATGATGTCGCCGCGCACTTCGGCGCCGAAGATGGCGTCCGAAACGTCCACGGAGCCGACGTTTTTCTTATCGAGATTGATGATGTCCAGCTTCATGGCCGTTAGTCCTTCTTGGCCTTCAGACCGGCCGGCAGCGGAAGGTCCTTCGGAAGCTTACGCTTCACAGCGTCCTTCACGAGCACGTAGCCGCCCGGGTTGCCCGGAACTGCGCCTTTGACGAAAATGAAACCCTTAGCTTCGTCGATCTGAACGACCTGCAGGTTCTGGGTGGTGACACGCTCGACGCCGAGGTGACCGGCCATCTTCTTGCCCTTCCACACTTTACCCGGGTCCTGACGCTGACCGGTCGAGCCGTGGGAACGGTGAGAGATGGACACGCCGTGCGAGGCTTCGAGACCGGAGAAGTTCCAGCGCTTCATCGGACCCTGGAAGCCCTTACCGACCGTCGTGCCCGTCACATCGACGAACTGGCCCGTGACGAAGTGCGCGGCCGAGAGTTCGGCGCCCACATCGATCATCTTGTCCGCATCGACGCGGAATTCGACCAAGCGGCGCTTCGGCTCGACGTTCGACTTCGCGAAGTGGCCACGCGTCGCCTTATTGACGCGCTTGGCCTTCTTGGCGCCGATGCCGAGCTGAACAGCCGTATAGCCGTCCTTTTCCTTGGTACGCTGAGCGATCACCTGCACGCCGTCGACCTTGAGAACGGTGACGGGCACATGATTGCCGTCCGCGGAGAACACGCGGGTCATACCCACTTTTTGTGCAACTAAACCGGAACGCATATGTCCCACCTTCGAGCGATTCTTAGAGCTTGATCTCGACGTCAACGCCGGCGGCGAGGTCGAGCTTCATCAGCGCGTCCACCGTCTGCGGAGTCGGATCCACGATGTCGAGCAGTCGGCGATGAGTCCGGATTTCGAACTGTTCACGCGACTTCTTATCGACGTGCGGCGAGCGGTTCACGGTGAACTTCTCGATACGCGTCGGCAGGGGAATAGGACCGCGCACTTGCGCGCCCGTGCGCTTGGCGGTGCTGACGATTTCCTTGGTGGATTGGTCGAGCACGCGATGATCAAACGCCTTGAGGCGAATGCGAATGTTTTGATTGTCAATCATGGCCTATACCCAAAAGTGAACGGCATCCGCCTCAGCGGCGAATGCCGTTGATCTCAATTTACTCGATGATTTTAGCGACGACGCCCGAACCGACCGTACGGCCGCATTCGCGGATGGCGAAGCGCAGGCCTTCATCCATCGCGAT
>JAIUPE010000180.1 GCA_020160875.1 Pseudomonadota bacterium | reverse complement strand
CCCGACGTCATGGCGGCAGCGTGCATGAGCCACGCTTATCTGCATGCGAATGGGTTCCTGAGCACCGTGCCCGACGGCAAAGTCGTCCTTCTCGACACCGATCTGCGTTACGAGCACGCGGGCGTGCTGGACTATCCCCAGCTTGTGAAAGATCGCCACAACAGCTTCCGCCGCAAGTTGCGCGGCGTTTGGACGGTGGAGGGATTCACAAAATATCGGGTCACGTACGGCCCGATCGACCGGCGTCAGCAATGCGTGGGTGTGACGGAGGACTTCACGTTCGCCTACATGCGCAAGGCTTGCGACACAGCAGGCACGTTCATTGAATTGCGGGAGCACGAGCTGACCTGCTGAGGAAACGGCCCCTCACCCTGCCCTCTCCCCTGAAGAAGGGGAGAGGGTGAAGGTCTCTTTAGTACAGCCCGCCCGCCGCAGGTTGCTGCGGCGTATTGGTGGGATTGTCGATCAGCAGGTCGGCGTCGCTGGTGATGCTCTGCTGATCGAACGGCGACGTGCCGGTCTTGAAGGCTTCCAGGATGACGCGGGCATCGCCCGGTTCGGCGGGACGGCCCGTCTGTTTGTTCACGCGCACGAGGCTGATGCCGGGCGGGACGCGGAACGGGGTCTTGGGTTCGTCCTTGAGGGCGGCCTGGATGAAGTCGCGGAAGATCGGCGCGGCGATGCTGCCGCCGGTCTCCCTTGGCCCCATGGAGCGCGGCTCGTCGAAGCCGACGAACACGCCGGCGACGAGGTTCGGCGAAAATCCGATGAACCAGACGTCGCGGGCGTCGTTCGACGTACCGGTCTTGCCCGCGAGCGGCCAGCGTAGTTGACCGACACTGCCGGCCGCCGTGCCATACTGCACGACGCCCTCGAGCAGGTGGACAACCTGATAGATACTGGCCGGATCGGCGAGCTGTTCGCGCGTGTCTTTCAGTTCCGGCGGACCTTGCCCGTCCCAGGTCTCGGCGGCACAGGCCTCGCAGCTACGCACGTTGTGCTTATAGATGGTCTTGCCGTTGTGATCCTGGATGCGGTCGATCAGGCTGGGCGTGAGTTTCTTGCCGCCGTTCACGAGTTCGCCGTAGGCGGTGACCATTTGCAGCACGGTGGTCGATTCCGCGCCGAGCGAGGCGGCGAGATTGTGCGGCAGCTTGTTCACGGCGCCGAAGCTTTCAGCGACCTCGGCGACCTTGTCCATGCCGACGGCCTGGGCAAGGCGCACGGTCATGAGATTCTGCGACTTCTCGATGCCGATGCGAAGCGTGGCGCGGCCCAGATACTCGTCGGTGTAGTTGCTGGGTTTCCATTTCGGCAAGCCCGGACCCTGGTCCATCACGAAAGGCGCATCGAGCACGAGAGTCGACGGCGTAAATCCGGATTCCATCGCCGCGAGATAAACGAAAGGCTTGAAGGACGAGCCCGGCTGACGCTGGGCTTGGGTGGCGCGGTTGAACTGCGATCTGGCGTAGGAGAAGCCGCCGCTCATGGCGCGCACGCGGCCGGTGAACGGGTCCAGCGCGACAATGGCGCCATCGATGTTCGGCACCTGACGCAAGCCATAGAATTTTTCCGGGTAGGCAACGCCTTCACTGTTGGCTGTTACCGCTTCGACCGCGACGACATCGCCCGGATGCAGCACTTGCGCCGCCGCGCTGACGGCGGCGCCGACGTGCTGCTCGGGAAGCGCCTGGCGCGCCCAACGGAGTTCGGCGAGCGGAATGGTGCCATGCGAGCCATCGCGCAAAGCGACCGTCGCCTTGTCGTTCTGGACATCGCTGACAACCGCTGTTTCCCACGTCGGCAGAATGCCCGCGGGATCCTCGAATTTGCGGAGCTGTTCGGCGAAATCCGTGCCGTCCTTGAAGCGGGTGAACGGACCACGCCAGCCGTGGCGGCGATCATAGCCGATGAGCCCCTTGCGGAGCGCTTCAGTCGCCAGTTTTTGAAGCTGCGGATCGAGCGAGGTACGGACGGCGAGACCGCCCTTATAGAGCGTGTCGGAGCCGTAGCGGTCGGCGAGGTCGCGGCGCACTTCCTCGGCGAAATGTTCGGCGACGATCTGCTCGGTTTCGTCGCGCTTGCGGGTGGTGATGACCTCGGCGCGCGCGGCTTTCTCTTCATCGCGGGTGATGTAGCCGTCATCCTGCATACGGCCGATGACATAGTCGCGGCGGTCGCGCGCGGCATCCGGATAGCGCGCCGGATTGTAGTTCGAAGGCCCCTTCAGGATACCGGCGAGATAGGCCGCTTCCCCGATCGTGAGCTCGTCGAGCGACTTGTTGAAATAGTTCATCGCGGCGGACGCGATGCCGTAAGAAGCGTACCCGAAATAGGCTTGGTTCAGGTACAGCTCCATGATGTGTTCTTTGGTGTAAGCCTGTTCGATGCGGAAGGAGAGCACCGCTTCGCGGACCTTACGGTCGATGGAGTATTCGCGCCCGATGAGGAACATCTGGGCCACCTGCTGCGTGATCGACGACGCGCCCGCCATACGGCGGTCGCTCCCGATGAGCTTCTGGCCGACGGCGGCGAACACGGCGCGCGTGAGGCCGATGGGATCGACGCCGGGGTGCGACCAAAAGCGCTGATCTTCGGACGCCACGACCGCGTTGATCACGCGGCGCGGGATGGCTTCGAGCGGCACGAAGACGCGGCCTTCGACGGCGTACTCGGTGATCAGACGTCCGTCGCCCGCGTAGACGCGGGTCATGACCGGCGGATTGTAGGTGGCGAGCTGGCGATAGTCCGGCAGGCCCTTGCCGAAGTGATAGAAGACGAAGATCGCGCCGGCGCCCGCAGCGAACACGCCGATCATCAGGACGAGGAATCCCGCCATTAACCAGCGGGTCATTCGCTTGTCGAGGACGGGCAACTTTCGCTTGGTCTCAGCCATGAGGGGGCTCACTCGGCTAAAAAAGGATACGGAAGCGGGGATGCTCTACCATAACGCACGCCAGCCATGGGACGTTTCTGGCGTCCCGATCATTATTTCTGCCCCGGAAATCGGGCGAAAAAGCGGTTATTTCACAAGCGCCCCCGCCAGCTCGAGCTTCCCCCCACCCCTGCCCACGAGGAGGGGTTTTAGGGTGGCCGGGTGAATTAGCCCCGGCTGGCGCTCTGGACGCCGCCGAAGTGGGTGTCGACGCTACGGACCACGGCCGCCATGAGCTTGCCGCGATAGGCCGCGGTCTTGAGGGACGCTTCGTCCTGGCGGTTCGAGAGATAGCCCATCTCGATCAAGACGGAGGGCACATCCGGAGACTTCAGGACCGCGAAGCGCGCAAAACGGTGACCGTTGCGCAGAAGAGTGGTCTCACGCTTGAGTTCGCCGATGAGGCGGTCGGCAAGCTTGGTGGCGAGGTTCATACTTTCCCGCTGCGCGAGGTCCACCAGGATGTGACGCACCTCCTGGCTTTCGTGGGAGAGATCGACGCCTATTATACTGTCGGCGCTGTTTTCCTGCTCGGCAAGCTGTTCGGCTTCGCGGTCGGAGGCTTTCTCGGACAGCGTATAGACCGACAGGCCGCGGACGTCCTTATTTGCGATGGAATCCGCATGGAGCGAGATGAAGAGATCCGCCTCGGCATTGCGCGCGATTTCGCGCCGCTCGGCGAGTTCGAGGGACAGATCACGCTCGCGCGTAAGCTGAACACGGTAGCGGCCCGTGGCCTCAAGGCGGCTTTTGAGCTGCTTGGCGGCCGCCAGGGTAATGACTTTCTCGTAAATGCCACTCAGCCCGATGGCGCCGGGATCGACCCCGCCGTGGCCGGGATCGACCACGATGAGCTTCTTGCGGTTCGGCTCTTTCTTCGCGGAGGGGGCGACGCCCTTGGCGGGTACTGGCTTGGCCGAGGTGGCGGCCAGACGCCCGATGCGGTTCTGCGGACCGGCGGTGGCCATGAACGTCTCGCGCCCGGTCTTCTCCAGGTCGATGACGAACCTATGGGGGGTGCCGCCGGTGGCGGGGAGCACAAATGCATTCTTCACCGCCGCGGGATCGACCAGATCGACCACGATCCGGGCCCGGCCAGGCTGGAAGAGGCCGTACCGGACCGCCTTCACCACCCCCGTCGGATGGGCCAGCGCATTGCCTTCCATGGTCCAATCCAGCTCGGGCAGATCGGCCACGATGCGGTAGCCACGGGCGAGCAGCCAGTCATGCGCGGCGGTTCGCGGGCCTCCTTCGGCGAG
>JAIUPE010000179.1 GCA_020160875.1 Pseudomonadota bacterium | reverse complement strand
CGATCGCCGCGAACCATCCTATCCAGATGGCGCGTGCGGTCGCACCGGAACAGACCAAGCCTCAAATGGCCAAACCGAGTGCGCCGATCGCCGTCGAACCGGTCAAACCGCCCGCGCCCGCCGCCGTGAAGCCCGCCGCACCCGCGACACCATCGACGACCGCCGCCGCGAAACCGGCCGCGCCTACCGTGACCGCTCCGCCGGCTGCGAAGCCGGCTGCACCGGCGCCAACGGCAACCGCGAAGGTTACACCGACGCCGGCCGCCACAGCGCCGGTCGCGAAACCTGCCGCGACACAGACCGCCGCCGCGCCGCCGCCCGCCGTGAAACCGGCGGCGACGCCTCCCGCGGCCGCGCCTGCTAAACCCGTTGCGCCGCCGCCTGCGACAACCACGACCGCCGCGAAACCCGCAACGCCGCCCACACCACCCGCGGCTGCACCGACCGCTCCTGCCAAACCCGTTCAGATGGCGGCTGCGAAGCCGCCAGCTCCGGCGACCACAACACCCGCGCCCGCCGTGGCCAAACCCGCGCCGCCGCCGCCGGCCGCGAAACCCACCGCACCGGCGAACACCGCCAGCGCCGCACCATCCGCGCCGACACCGCTGACGGGGCCCGCAGCGACACCGCCGGCGAAGACCGTTGCCGCAGCACCCGCACCCCTCGTGCCGAGCACGCCCCCCGCGGCCGCCCCTGCTCCGGCGGCTGAAGCGGCAAAGGAAACACAAGTCGCCGCGCTTCCACAAAACGCCGTGAAAGCGCCGACGCCGCGTCAACCGGACGTCTACACGATCTCGTTCGCCGTCAGCGCGTCCGAGGTTCCAGCCGAGGCGGACCCGAACTTGAAGGCGCTGGCCGCGCGTATGGTCAAGGACCCGGCGCTGCGCGTCGAACTCATCGCTTACGCTTCCGATCCGCAAAAGAGCGTCAGCCGCTCACGGCGACTGTCGACGGAGCGCGGCGTCAACGTGCGTAAGGAATTGCTGGCCGCCGGTGTTGAATCCACACGCATCAATCTGCGCGCGCTGGGCGAACAATCCGGCGGCGGCGCACCCGACCGCGTCGACGTGCTGCTCGTGCGCCGCTAGTTGTTACAACCGGTTCACTTGGGGCGGCACATCCTTCGCCCTAGCATTGCCGCATTCGATTGCAAGCTTACTGTCGCGCGCACGCTTCGCGCGCGGCGCTCGCGCTCTTGAGGATACGAGATGACCGATACGAAGACCTACCTCACCCGTATGATCATCTTCCTCGCCATTGTCGGCGCGGGATCGGCTTTCGTCGCGCCCCAGCTTCTGAACATCTTCCTCGTCAATCCGGTGCTCAACACGTTGATCTTCGGCGTGATCATCACCGGCATCGTGCTCAACTTCCGCCAGGTGATGCAGATCGCGCCGGAAGCGGAATGGATCGAAAGTTTCCAAACCACGAGCCAGAGCGACGCCCTCACCGACGAACGCCTGCATCCCAACGAAAGCAAACTCAAACTGCTGTCGCCGATGGCGCGCATGCTGCAGGAAAAGCGCACGCGCGGGCGGTTGACCATCAGCGCGCCGGTGATGCGCACGCTACTCGACGGGATCGGCTCGCGCCTGGAAGAAAGCCGCGAGTTGTCGCGCTACTTCACCGGTCTTTGCATCTTCCTCGGTCTGCTCGGGACATTCTGGGGCCTGCTCGGCACGATTGAGTCCATCGCGGACGTGATCCGCAATCTGTCGGTCACCGGCGGAGATATGGCGACGGTCTTCAACAACCTGAAGTCCGGCCTGGAATCGCCGCTTTCAGGCATGAGCACGGCGTTCGCATCCTCACTGTTCGGCCTTGGCGGTTCGCTGGCGCTGGGGTTCCTCGACTTGCAAGCGGGCCAGGCTCAAAACGCCTTCTACAACGAACTTGAAGAATGGCTTTCGGGCGTGACGCGCCTGTCGTCGGGTAGCGTCGGCACCGAAGGCGAGCAGGGCGTCTCCGCCTACACCGAAGCGCTTCTCGAGCAGACAGCCGAAAGCCTTCAAGAACTCCAGAACATCATGGCGCGCGGCGAGCAAAGCCGCGTGGCGGGCAACGAGCAACTCCATCAGTTGAACGACAAGCTTTCGATCCTCGCCGATCAGATGCGCGCCGAGCAGCAGGTGTTGCTTCGCTTGGCCGAGGGCCAGCGCGATCTTTCCGGCATCGTGCGCAGCATGAGCGACATCGCCTCGGCCGTTGCCGCACCCGCGGCTTCGTACACAGGGGGGATGGACGATGTAACGCGCGGACACATCCGCAACATCGACAGCGCCCTCACCCGTCTCGCCTCATCGGTAACGACAGGCCGCGAGGAAATCGTGCGCGAGATCCGCGGCGAAATCAAATTGCTCGCGAAAACGATCGCGACCACGGGCTCACGCGACAGCGCGGGGCCGTAAAACGCGATGGCCGGGTTCCTGCGCCGCAAACGGACCGTCATCGACGCCTGGCCAGGCTGGGTGGATGCGCTTTCCACGCTGCTCATCATCATCATCTTCGTACTGCTGGTGTTCGTGCTGGGCCAGGCGCTGCTGGGTCAGGCGCTCCAGAACCGCGACAGCGCACTGGCCGAACTGAACGCGCAGATGGCCAGCCTGACCGATATGCTGAACATCGAGCGCAAGGCGCGCGCCGATCTGGAACTCACCATCGGGCGCCTATCGACGGACCTGCAGGCGGCGAACCAGCAGCTCGATGTCCTCGCGCAGGTAAAGCTCGACAATGAGCAATTAACCGAAAAGCTGAATACCGCCACAGCGGACCTCACGGCGCGCAATGCCGAAATCGCGGCACTGAACAAGACCGGCGCCGATCAGAGCGCGACCATCAAGCAACAAGCGCAGCAGCTCGCCCTCCTCCAGCAGAACATCAAGGCCATGGAAGCCTTGAA
Source organism: Pseudomonadota bacterium (assembly GCA_020160875.1). Classification (GTDB taxonomy): domain Bacteria; phylum Pseudomonadota; class Alphaproteobacteria; order Rhodospirillales; family Rhodospirillaceae; genus SHVO01. The sequence continues at coordinate 1,320 of JAIUPE010000179.1, read as the reverse complement.
AGCGAGTCTTGAAAAACAGATCGCCGAGCTAGGCGCGCAAACCGCCAAGACCGACGGCGAAATCGCCAAGGAACGCGCGCTCACGGTCGAGGCTCAAGCCGCCGCAGCGCTGATGAGCCAGCAGCTTCAGGACATGCAGAGAGAGCTGGAGAAACTCGCCGCCACGCTGGACGCTTCGGACAAGCTGACAGCCGAACAGAAAGCGCAGATCTCGGACCTCGGCCGGCGCATGAACCGCGCGCTGGCGGGCAAGGTGCAGGAATTGCAGCGCTCGCGCTCGGAGTTCTTCGGGCGGCTGCGCGACATCCTGGGCTCGCGGCCAGGAGTGACCATCGTCGGCGACCGCTTTGTCTTCCAGTCGGAGGTCCTGTTCGCCTCGGGTTCGGCGGATCTCGGCCTTGAAGGCCAACGTCAAATGGCCCAGCTCGCCCGCACCCTCCTCGACGTTTCACGCCGGATTCCCTCGGACATCAACTGGATCTTGCGCGTAGACGGCCACACGGACACCGCGCCGATCAGCACCGCCCAGTTCCGCTCGAATTGGGAACTGTCGGCCGCGCGCGCTATCTCGGTCGTGCGCTACTTGATCACGCAAGGTGTGCCTGCCGAACGCCTCGCCGCCGCCGGCTTCGGCGAATATCAACCCATCGATCCGGGCACCGACACCACCGCCCGCGCGCGCAACCGCCGCATCGAATTGAAACTCGATCAACGTTAAGCATGACTTCGATTTACAAAATATTGCGCCGGGACGAATGGCAGGCGGCGCGCGCCGCCGGTGTCTTCGAAGGCTCCGGCATCGACCATCGCGACGGGTACATTCACTTCTCGACCGCAGCGCAGGCCCAAGAAACCGCGCGCCTGCATTTCAAGGACGTGGCCGACCTTGTCGTGCTGGAGGTCGACGCCGACGCCCTGGGACCTGAGTTGGTGTGGGAGCCTTCGCGCGGCGGCCACCTCTTCCCTCACCTTTACGGAAAACTTCCCACCACCCGCGTGACGGCGGTCCATGAAGCGCCCCTGGATGCTGGCGGCGTTCCTACACTCACCTTTTGAACCGAGATTTGGATCGAGTGCGGAATGTCCGACACGGAAATCGAGATCGACGGTGCCGAAGCCGTCTACAAGACATTGCTGGAGTCGACCAAGGCGATCCCGTGGAAGATCGATTGGGCGACGATGAAATTCGCCTACATCGGCCCGCAAATCGAGCCCCTGCTCGGCTGGAGCCAGGGCGCCACCGTCATCTTCGAGCAGCGCCCGGGGCGGGCGCGGCTGCTGCGCGAGCAGCGGCCGACCCACGTCTTCGCCACGCCGCGC
>JAIUPE010000178.1 GCA_020160875.1 Pseudomonadota bacterium | reverse complement strand
CGCGACGGGGCTGATCTCTACGAGGACTTCGGCCTCGTTGTATTCTTTCGCGCGCCACGCGATACGCGCGATTCCCAGCTTGTGCGCGAGTTCGGCGGCGGCTTCGTAGATCGCGAGATCGGGGCGTCCTTTTTTCCCGACCGCGCCGGTGATGGCGAGATCGAATTGCGCGCCGACCATTTGAAGGAAGATATCCGCTGGTTTCTCATCTGCGAGAATCGGCGCGAGCGCCGCGGCGAGCTTGCGGCGCATCTCCATGATCGCGGCATCGGCGATCAGGCAGGCGGAGATGTCGGCGATCGTATGCGAGCGGCGCCGGTGATATCCCAGCGTGACCACATTTTTCTTTTTAAAGGCGGCGAACGTGACGCGCCGGCGCTTTCCCTCGGGCAGGAAAACAGGATCAAGCCACGCCGCCGGTTCCACGTTCTGCCGGCTCAGCGCGGTCCGTACGGTTTCCACTTTCCATGCGCGATAAAAGTCATCGTTCGCATGTTGAAGCGTGCAGCCGCCGCAAAGGTCGTAGTGTGGGCAGGGGGCTTTCACCCGGTGCGGCGATGATTCGACGATGCGTTCAATATCGGCGCGGACAATACCGCCTGATGGTTTTTGAATCCGCGCTTCGACCACATCGCCCGGCAGCGTGCGATCGACATAGACGCGCTCGCGCTCGGCGCGGTGGATCCCGTCGCCGAGAGGAGCAAGATCATGGATGTCTAAGCGCTCGGGCATGATTTCTTTTTTGGTCATCCTGGGCGAAGCCCAGGATCCAGGGTAGTGGGCGCACAATGTGTATTGGAGTTTTTAACCCTGGGCCCTGGGAATAAATCCCAGGGTATTTTTCCGCAAAGCTTTGCTTTTCGGAAAAATGGCTCCGGCGACAGGGCTCGAACCTGTAACCCCGCGGTTAACAGCCGCGTGCTCTACCATTGAGCTACGCCGGAACACATGCATCTGTGGAGGCCGAGGCCGGAATCGAACCGACGTACGGGGATTTGCAGTCCCCTGCATGGCCACTCTGCCACTCGGCCGTTCTCGGCCCATGGAGACTGAAAACCGGCCCCCATGCCGCCACCCTTTACTAAGCCGTCCCCAAGGGGCCGGTCCAGCGAAGGAAGCGCCTTATAAATGCCCACCTTAGTCGGGGTCAAGCGTCAGAGTAGGTTTTTTTACACGGGGCCAAGCCCTTGGCCGACGTTGTGAATTTTGGGCGGGGCGCGTATAAGCTGCTTCGATAATTCCTTTTACTATTGGGGGCTTTCGATGGATTTCGCCGCCGCACGCCGCAAAATGGTGGCCAGCCAGATCCTGACCAACAAGGTTACGGACTCCTTGGTCAGCGGAGCGATGGAGCAGGTGCCGCGGGAATATTTTGTCCCGGCCGAGCGCCGCGCGGTGGCGTATCTCGATGAATATCAGCCGGTCGGCAACGGCCGTTTCATCATGGAACCCATGGCTCTCGCACGCCTGTTGCAACTTGCCGACGTTCAGCCGGAAGACAAAGCGCTCGTTGTCGGCGCCGGCACGGGCTATAGCGCCGCCGTTCTCGCGCGCATCGCACAGTCGGTCGTCGTGCTTGAAAACGACACGGGCTTCGCGGACAAGGCCAGCAAGATCATGACCGAGTTGGTCATTCCGAACGTCACCGTGGTCAGGGGCGATCTCGCCTCCGGCGTTCCGGCGAAGGCGCCCTTCGATGTCATCCTGATCGATGGCGCCGTGAGCGAAATTCCGGCGGCGTTGAAGGGGCAGCTTGCCGATGGCGGCCGTCTGGTCGGCGTTGTGCGGTCGGGCCCGATCGGTCGGGCGACGCTGGTGAGCCGCGCCGGGGATGCGTTCGGCAGCCGCGCAGACTTCGATCTCATCATGCCGTTCCTGCCGGAGTTCGCGCCCCAGCCGAAGTTTGTGTTTTAAACGCGAACCGGCATTAAAATTAATAACATATAGCTAGCTATTTGACTGGTAAGGATTACGTCTCCGTGATGTTGGAGGGCCTTACTGAAAACCGGTGGTATTCCCGAGTTTCTTCAGATAGAGGTCGACGCGTGTGGGAACGACGCGATGGCTGGCATTAAATTTTAATCGGGGCAAAGCCATATGACTAAGACCTTGAAACAGCTGCTTATCAGCAGCGCCGCTGTCGTGCTGCTGGTGCAGCCGGCCCACGCCGAAACCCTACGGGAAGCCATGGGCCTTGCTTACGAGGGCAACCCTAATCTTCGCGCGGCGCGCGCTCAATTGCGGGCCGTGGACGAAAGCGTTCCCATCGCGCTCTCGGGGTGGCGTCCGAGTTTGCAAGTGACCGGCAACGCCCAGCGCAATCGCAACGAAAGCGAGATCATCAGCTCGGGAACGGGTGGCGGCGCGGTGAACACGTCCGGGACCACGCTGCGCACGCAGCAGACCCTGAACGCCCAGGTCGTCCAACCTCTGTTCCGCGGTTTCCGTACGGTCGCGGGCACATCGCAGGCGCGTAACCAGGTAATGGCACAACGCGCCCGCCTCGAAGCGACGGAAGCGCAGGTTCTGCTCCAAGTCGCCACGGCCTATCTGGATGTTCTTCAGTATCAGAAGGTCGTCGATGTCCAGCGCAATAACGTTCAGGTGCTGAGCCGCCAGCTCGACGCGACCAACGACCGCTTCCGCGTCGGTGAAATCACGCGGACCGACGTCGCGCAGTCCGAAGCCAGCTTGGCCGCCTCGCGCGCGTCGCTGGTGCAAGCGGAAAGCGCGCTTCAGCTTGCCCGTTCGGCCTATCTGAACGTCGTGGGCAAGGTGCCGGAAGGCCTCGTGCAGCCCGAGATGCCCGCCAATCTGCCGGCCACGCTGGAAGCGGCGGTCAACGCGGCGATGGCGCAAAACCCGAGTTTTATGGCCGCCGATTACACGGCGAAAGCTGCCGAAGATAACGTGACCGTGGTTCAGGGCGAGCTTTTGCCCACCGTGAACCTCAGCGCGACCTATCAGCGCGGCTGGAACACCCTTGCCGACAAGTCGCGCAATGAAAGCGCCATCGCGGCGGCTCAGGTGATCGTGCCTCTTTATCAGCAGGGTGCGGAATATGCGCGCCTTCGCCAGGCGAAGCACACCTCCGGCCAGCAACATCTGCTCGCCGACCAGGCGCGTCTCGATGCCCGGAATACGGCGACCTCGGCGTGGGAGAACTTCCAGTCGGCGACGGCGACCATCGCCAGCTACCAGTCGGCGATTTCGGCCAACGAAATCGCCTTGGAGGGCGTGCGCCGCGAAGCCGAGGTGGGCTCGCGGACCGTGCTCGACGTCCTGAACGCGGAGCAGGCTTATCTTGCCTCGCAGGTCAGCCTCATCCGTGCGCAACGCGATCAACTCGTCGCCGCGCATCAAATTCTGGCGTCTGTGGGGGCGTTGACCGGCGGCGATCTGGCTCTCGCCGTTCAGATCTACGATCCCATCGCGCATTATAAAGACGTCGAATATCAGCCGTTTGGCAGCGATGCCGATGCCGGCGCCGACAAGCGCCACGAAAAATAAGTGCGATTGCGCACGGCAGGTGATCCTTAAATCACCTGCCGTTGCGGCACGTCTCCTCCCAGCACGCCCGGCCTGTGCCCCGACGAAGCGCGGCATGCACATCATCCAAGGTGATGTGGTCGCCGCGGCGTGGGCGTATCGCAATTGGATCGTTGATGAGGTCGGTGAGTTCGGCTTCGCGTGTGTCGGGGAGGTGGGCGGGCTTCCGGCGCGATGGGCGTTGTTGTGGTCCGTCGGACATGGCGTGCGGTCCTGCAGTCGGGTGCGGCGGGACTCGTTAGCTGGGTCCGAAATGCAGGTATTTTCGGGCACGTTCATGCGATTGTTTCGGCGGCGCCAAAGGTTCTTCTTTCGAAAGCCCGAGCTGCGGAAGAGAGGGCGCGCGCACACGTTTTGTCGCGCCGCCGCAGCAGCTATTCGGCGAAATTTACTTTTATGAACGGCAATCCGTAATTTGGACTGCCCCTAAATCTTTGGCCGTGTTATAGAATTCTTTAACCAATTCACTTAGGCTTCCTCAGAATAGCCGGGAAAAACCGGTGGGGAGCGTTTGGACTCATGACTGCCGAAGGCCAACAAGAACCCTCGATGGAGGATATTCTCGCCTCCATCCGTAAGATTTTGTCCGAAGACGACGGCGAGGCTGCAAAGCCCGAGCCGCCGAAGGCTGAGCCGCCGCCGCCCCCTCCGCCTCCGCCGCCGCCTGCTACTGCCCCACCACCTCCCCTGTTGCGCTGGGCGCGGCGGTGGCCTGCACCACCACCTGCACCGGCAGCGGGCAGCTGGCGCAGAAATACGTGACCA
>JAIUPE010000177.1 GCA_020160875.1 Pseudomonadota bacterium | reverse complement strand
ATCTATTTCACCGGCCTGATGAAAGACCAGGGCCGCGGCGCGACCACGGAGATCGCCGCGATCCTGACGTTCGTGCTTGAGGATCAGCGAACCCAGTTTCGGAATCGCGACGCGATAGTGAACGGTCTCATCCTCATTGCTGGGCAACCCGAACAAGACCAGCGGGGCGCCCTCCGGGCTGGGTTCGTAGTGCCCTTCCATCGCCAGGACCTTGGGTAATTGATGTTCGAGCGTATTGAGACCATGGGCGTCGCCGGCGAGAATCTGTAAAGGCGCGACAAGCGCGGCCATCCACATCGCCATCGAGAACATCGTGCGGGCGCCGGGATTCGCACGATCGCGCAACAGATGCCAGGCGCCCGTCGCGCCGACGACCAGTGCGGTTGTTAAATAAGCCGCCAGAACGACGTGCGCGAGGCGATACGGAAAGCTCGGGTTGAAGATGATGGGTATCCACGACCCTGCCGGAACGAACTGGCCGGCATCGTTGATCGCGAAGCCCGTGGGCGTTTGCATCCAGCTGTTGACGCTGATGATCCATGTCGCGGAGATCAATGTACCAAGCGCGACCATACAGGTGGCCACGAAATGCAGACGCGGGCCCACCTTATTGATGCCGAACAACATCACACCAAGAAAGCCGGCTTCGAGAAAGAAAGCTGTCAGGACCTCGTAGGCCATGAGCGGACCGACGATGGGGCCGGCTTTCTGCGAGAAGACCGACCAGTTGGTCCCGAACTGATAGGACATGACGATGCCGGAAACGACGCCCATCCCGAACACCAGAGCGAAGATCTTCAGCCAGTAGCGGTAGAGATTTGCGTAGACACCGCGTCCGGTGCGCAGCCAAAGGCCCTCAAGCACCATCAGATAGCTCGCAAGCCCAATCGTGAAGGCCGGAAAGATAAAATGGAAACTGACGGTGAACGCAAATTGGAGGCGGGCAAGAAGAAGCGCGTCTAGGGATTCCAACATGGGTGACATCCGCACCGCAAAGCCGCCAATCCAAAGCGGCGGCAGAATAGGGGGAGATCGAGCCTGAAGCAATTGGCGCCATCTGCGTCGTGCGCATGGCTGCCGTCACATCACGACGCTTTTGGTTTTCGATCTTGCAGGGCCCGTGGGGTTTCGCCGCGACTTATGGTAGAATGATCGTGATGACGACCTACGTGCTTTACGGCCTTGCTGCCGCGTACCTGATTTTTGGGGCGGCGCTTACTCAGTCGATGCTGGCGTCGATGCATCGCCGCCGCCACCCGTTGCGTGACTGGGTGTTCGGGATCGTCGGCATGCCGGTGCTTTTTTTCGTCGGAGTCGTCTTCATGGCGTGCGAAAAGCTATGGGCGCGGCTTTTGCCGCTGCTTGCGTTCGAAAAGCCGGAAGTCATGCGGGCCGGCCCGGAAACCGCGCCGCAACGCACCAAGGACGAAAAGTAAAAACGGCCCTATGCCGGCTTGTTGCGCCGGAACCAGAAAGTCCACACGGCGAGCGTTCCCAGCATCGTGAGAACAACACCCATCACGGCGGTCAACAGCCTGAAGGCTTGGCCACCGACCGTCGCGGCATGCAGCGGATAGGTCTTGTTGAAGAACCGCATGCCCGGCGATAGCGCAAAGGCATCGCGGGCTTCTACCACGCGGCCATCCGATGGATCGAACCATAATGTGCTGCGCCCATTCGGTAGCCATTCGGCTTGCTGACGGGTCCGCAAGGAAATGAGATCACCTTCCTTGGTGGGCAATGCCAGTATTCTGAACTCGGCGTCCGGGAAGCGCGTGCGCGCCGCGGTGAGAAGCGCTTTCCAGTCGGGCGCGGAGGTCGCAACGCCGCCTTTCATGGCCGGTGGGGCGAGCGATTGGGCGATCGTTAGCCCATTGTTCCAAGGCGCGAGGATCGCATCCGGCAGGACCGGCACGGTGAGCATGATGGCCGTGAAGAACGATACCGCCAGCATGGGCGCCCATATGAGACCAAGGTCGCGGTGGTTATGCATGACCGCCGGCCGGCTCATGCGCTTGGGCCAAGGACGCCAACTGAAGAACTTGCGCCGGGACCACCATAAGATCGTGCCGGTCGCGACGAAGCCGAACCCTATGAGCCCGAGAATGCCGCCGGCGATCTCTCCGGTCTCGCCGAAGAACAGATAGTGGTGCAGATCGAACATCCAGAGTTCGGTCCGGTCCCATTTGCTGTCCCAGTGCGCGACGATATTTCCGGCCTGATCGGCGTACGCGCCGGCTTCGCCGCCGTAGCGCACCAGATGAAGTCCAAAGTTCTGTTTGGCCAGAAGAATGGAGCGAACGGGGGACTCCGCGTCAGCGGTGATGCGGGTGATCGCGGCGGCGAGGGTATCGATTTCCTGAATCTGTGCATCGCGCGCATGCGGCGCATCGATCCAATAATCTTTATAGACGAGGATCGTGCCTGTGAGCCCGAACACGGCAAGTAAAAGCCCGGCGAGGCCCCCGGTCCAACGGTGCAGAAGGTCGATGACTCTCATCGCGGTGCCGTTCCTAGAATCGGTATTCCCAGCCGAGCGTCACGGTGCGGCCGCGGCCAGAGAAGAAATTCAGGCTATCGGTGGGACGCGTGGTGTCGCTGCTGTAGTCGATGTAGAACTTGTCGAATAGGTTTTGGACGCTGAGCGAAACCATGCCGATGTCGAGCTGATAGCGCAGGGATGCATCCGTCAGATTGTAGCCCCCAAAGTTATTGCGCACATCGCCGCCGAAGAAGTCGCGTTTGATGAACCACTGGTTCTGCACGCGCGCGGACAACGGACCGTCCGTATAGGACAGCGCGAGGTTGAGGCGGTCGGGCGAGATGTTCGCGCCGTCGAGGTCGATGTCCACGGTGCCGTCGCCGTCGCTGTCGGTCTTGCCGTTCAAGTGGGCGTAACCGGCCGATGCGACCAGGCCATCGAGAGGTGTGTGCCAATTGGCATTCAACTCAAGGCCGCCGATCTCGACGCGCTGGCGCTGCACTTCATAGACACCCCCGACGAGCACGAGGAGTTGGCCTTTGGTGCTTGTCGACCAGAAGTAGGTTGCCGTGGCGTCGACGTCGCCGTATTTGCCTTCCAGGCCGATTTCCTTGTTATTGGAAATGATCGGACTGATGTCGAGGAAGTTATCGATATCGACGCCATTGGTCGCGACGGCGCGGGTGATGCGGCCAACATCCGGAACGGTGTACCCCTCGGCGTAGCTCCCGTACGCACGGATGCCCTCGATCGGTTCCACGATGATGCCTGCATTGAACAACTCGTCGCTGAATTTCGGCGTGCCGCCCGCGACGTCGCGTGAACCGTAGTAGGCAAGCGTCTGGTAGTCGTCGATCTTGATGCGGACGTTTTCCTGACGCACGCCGCCCGCCAAGCGCACTTTTTCGTCGAACAGTGCGAGGTTGAGCTGGCCGAAGGGTGCCATGCTGCGGAAGTCCGTGGGCGGCACCCACACGCGATCGGTGGCGATCAACGCCTGTTCGGTCTTGTCGTAAATGATGTCGAAGCCGATGGAGGCGGTGAGGGCTTCGAAGCCTGGCACTTCACGCTCATAGCTGATCTTGCCGCCGAGCTTTCGTGAACGGTTCTCCGATTGATCGAAGAGTGTATTGAGCGGGGCGATGCGCACGTCCTGGAAGGTCGCGATGGGCGCAACTTCGCCGCCAAAGGTGTCGTGCGAACGATTGATGAAAACCTGGCTGGTGAAATTACCGCCTGAAAGATCGTCGTCGCTGAACGTCAACGCCAGGCTTTCCGTACGGTTGGCGGCCGGCTTGCCCGGGGGCACGCCGCGCTCGGACGCCGCCGGGATGTTGAGGGTGCGGCTGCCGGCGGTGGCAAGATAGTCGCCGTCGCCTTTCAGCTCGAAGCGGTTCGCGATGAGATCGAGGCGGCCGCTGTCGCCGACCTGATATCCGAAGCGGCCGAACAGCGACCAGCTCTTGGAGTCCATCAATTCGCCCTGCGTGAGGTTGATCCCCACGCGGCGGCCCTGCGCGTCGTAGAATGCGCCGCGCGCTTCATACGCGGCGCCGACGGTGGCGTCGAATTCGTTCTCACGCCAGCTTACAAGGCCGGCGGTCTTTGCGCCGATGGCGTCGCCCAGATCGCTTGCGCCGGAGCCTTGCACCAGGAAGCGCCCGCTTACACCGTCCGTAGATGGGGCGCCGACGGTCACCTGGTTGACGATGCCGCCGGTCCCGCCGATGCCTTGTAGGGCGTTGGAGCCGTAAATCAGTTCGACGCGATCAACGAAAAAAGGGTCGATGGTGAACCCATCGCGTGAGCCATCGCGCAGCGGCGTGGATTGCGGAATGCTGTTGATGGCGTAGAGCGGCGAACGCCCGCGCAGGGTTTCACCCGCGCCCGACAGCTTCTGACGCGTCGGCGAGAAGGACGGCACCATCGACGAGACGGCGTCGATCACGGAACCGCTGATGGCGACTTGTTCGGCGAGCGCCTTGCTATCGATGACGTCAACG
>JAIUPE010000176.1 GCA_020160875.1 Pseudomonadota bacterium | reverse complement strand
ACTACGCGAGCAAGGCGTTCCTCTCGACTGCCGTCGTCCGCTGGGTCACCGACGAGGGTCTCGCGGTCGACGTCGCCACCGGCGGCGAGCTCGCCGTCGCGCTCGCCGCGGGCGCCGACCCGTCGCGCCTCGGCCTGCACGGCAACAACAAGTCGGTCGCCGAACTCGAGCGCGCCGCCGCCCAACACTCCTGACTGTTTGGGTCCTGCTGTTTGGGTATCGGGCGGTTCTGAGGTAAGCTCCGCCCGTGCCTATACAACGTCCGCCTCATATCGTCTGTTTCGCGCCCTATACGACGTGGTCGATCCATAGCGCCCGGCAGGTGACCATCCTTCAGGCCCTGCGCATGCGCGGCTGTACGGTCAGCTATGTCACTTGCGATTCCATCTACAACGACTGCGACGTCCTGCAGCCCGCCAACGGCGCGCCCGCGAAGAAACCCGCCAACGCGTGCCTCATTTGCCAATCCTCGACCGCGGCCCACATGGCAAGCTGGGGCCTGCCCTACCGGTGGCTGAGCCGTTGGCTGACGACAAAAGACTTCAGCGACGCGGCGGCATGGGCTCACGGCTTCCGTGGCCGTGAGATCGCCGAAGCACGCCTCGGCGATTGGCCGATCGGAGCCTGGGTCGCATCCAGCGTCCATAAACATCTGCGCCAGTCCGCCCTCGATCTCGATGATCCGCAAACCGCGGCGGCCTATGCCAGCTACCTCTATGGCGGACGTCTGACCGCCGTCGCTTTGTCGCGCTTGCTTGATGAGGAAAAGCCGGACTTCCTCCTCCTGTTCAACGGCCGCATGGGGCCGATGCGCACGGCGCTCGAAATCGGAAAGCTGCGCGGCATCCGCACACTGGTGGAAGAGCGCGGATTCATGCCGGGACACCTGACTTTGTTCGAGGGCCGCCAGTGCATCGATTCTCGCGATCTCGTGGCCCAGTGGGAACTGTGGAAGGACACCCCGCTCACGGCCCCGGAAATCGAGGCCGTCGGCAAGCTCTTCAAGGAACGCTGGCACGGCCAAAAGGACACCGTCGCCTTCATCGTCGGCGGTCAGCGCATCGAGGAAACGCGCACCGCACTCAAGCTCGACCCGGCCAAACCGACGTGGGTGTTATTCACGTCCAATCTGGATGAAACCGTCGGCACGGGTCTCGCGGGTGGTGTTTTCGATTTGCACGAAGACTGGGTGCGCACAACGGTCGATTTCGTACGCGCGCATCCGGCAATCCAATTGGTGATCCGCGCGCATCCCAATAGCGGCAGCCAGCGCTCCTTCTCCAAGAACGCGCAAGAGCTGGCGTTCTACGAAACCCTGGCGGACGAACTGCCGGAAAACGTACGCCTTGTCCGCAGCAGCGAAACGCTCAACAGCTACAATCTCGCGGCCATCGCCGACTTGGGACTGACGTGGCATAGCACCATTGGCGTCGAGATGGCGGCGCTCGGCAAACGCGTGATCCGCTGCGGCTCCTTGGAAGTCAGCGCCCAGCCGAGCCTGCCGACGCCCGCGAACCCCGGCGACTACGTCCGCATGCTGGACGAGGCGCGCGTGAGCGGGCCCACGGACCCTCTGGTGTTCGCGCGCACGGCGTGGCGCTACGCCGCCGTCGCCTTTTTCCGCTACGCCTTCCCCTTCCCCCTCGTCAAACAGAGCGACTGGCATATCGGCGAAATGAACTTCCGGGATTACAGCGCGCTTGCGCCCGGGAAGGACATGATGCTCGACCGGATATGCGGTTACGTCATGGACGGCACACCGATTCATCCCGCCCCACCGGCGCGCGGCGCCGATGTCGCGGCGGCAGAAGCGGAAACAATCCGTCAATGGATCGCTTCAGCCGATCCGGGGGCCGCGCCTGCCCGCGCATCGGCCTAACAAAGACCTTGCGGCCATCCGCGCCGTCGTGATGACTATGCCCATCCACCGGGGGAAATAAGAACAATGAAGATCGCGATCACTGTTGGTTTTGTCGTCGCCGCGCTGACATCCGGCGCAAGCGCCGCTCAATTCTCCGCACCCGCCGATGCGCCGAGTGTCGAGTTGGATGCCCCTTATGTCCCGACCGCGGAGCCCATCGTGAAATCGATGCTCACCATGGGCGGCGTCGGGCCCAATGACATCGTTTATGATCTCGGTTCGGGCGACGGACGCCTGCCGATCGCCGCCGTGAAAGAATTCGGCGCGAAGAAAGGCGTCGGCATCGATCTCGATCCAGTCCGTGTCGCCGAAGCGAAGGCCAACGCCAAGAAGGCCGGTGTGGAGGATCGCGTCACCTTCCACCAAGGCGATATGTTTGAATTCGATTTCTCCGAAGCCACGCTGCTTCCGCTGTATCTCCTGCCGGAAATGATGCTGAAACTCCGCCCGAAGATGCTCGACATGAAACCGGGCACTCGCATTGTCGCCCATGACTATGCGCTCGGCGACTGGAAGGCCGACAAATTCGAGAGCCACGGGAGCAGCACCCTGTATTTCTGGGTCGTTCCGGCGAAGGTGGGCGGCACCTGGCAGTGGCGCATGAACGGCAAGGACTACAGCGTCGATATCACCCAGACGTTCCAACAGGTGGCCGGCGCCGTGCGCGTCGATAGCGCGAAGGCTTCGATGGATATCCCCGCGCTCGTTGGCGATTCCCTCAAGTTCGAAGCCCGGCTACCGGGCGCGAGCGGCACGCAGCCGCTGGCCTTCGACGGCAAGGTCAACGGAGACACCATTGAGGCCACCGTCGTCCTGGCCGGTCGCACCTCCACGGTCGTCGCCAAGCGCACCGCAAAATAGACCCCGCAACAACCTGCGCGCGGAACGCCCCCTCGACCTCGCGAAATTCTACGGCGCGTGCGGCAGCTCCACGACCGAATACCAACCATTCCGGCTAACCTTGGTGCCGAGGGGATCGGACAGCGTTTTCGCTTTCGCGAGGATAGCGTCCGCCTTATCGCCCGTCACAAAATGAGGGATGCCGTCCGTGGTGAGTTCGACCGGGAGCAGTTCCATGCGCCGGAACTCTCCCTTGGGCGACAACACCATGCGCACGATCATGCTTTCGAAAAGCTTGGGGTCACTGGACAGACGCTGCACGATTTTCAGCGTTTCGGGAAAGAAGGTGTAAGCGTCGGGTTTGAATTGGAAGGCGAAATTGCCGATGCTGTAGAGGATCGGTTTCGACTTGTAGAACTCGATCCCATTGATGACGTGCGGGCCGTGCCCGAGAATGAGATCGGCCCCGGCATCGATGGCGGCGCGCGCGACCACCTGTTTGCCTTCAGGATCGATGACGTCCAGGCCGCCCCAATGGATGTGCATGCTCACGGCGACGAGGTCCGCCTCCTTACGAGCCGCCTTGATCGCGTCTTCCATGGCCTTGAGATCGGCGTCCCACGGCGCAATCACCGTCGTGCCGTCCGGACGGCGCACAGTGGTTCCGCGCACCCAGGCAACGCCGGGCGATTTTTCGCCCGCGCCCGTTCCAATGGTCAGTGTCGGCGACACCATCACCGACACCAGAGCCATCTTGAGCCCCTTCCTTTCGACGATCGTATGACGAAGCGCTTCCGCGAGGTTCAAGCCCGCGCCTGAATGTTTGATCCCCGCTTCATCGAGCGTACGGCGTGTCGTCTCAAGGCCACTCTGACCGAAATCCATCATATGGTTGTTCGCCAACGACACGACATCGGTCCCGGCCCACACAAACTCCTTCACGATCGATGGGTCGGACTTCGCGATCTCCTTGATGGTCGGATAACCGCTGTCGGCGGTGACCATCTCGAAATTGATGAATGAAATATCGCCCGCGCGCATAACTTCGAACAGCGCCTGCAGTCTCGCATCCTTGCTGTCGGAAAACTTGTCGAGCCAGATCGCGTCGCCCGCGGCCGTCAGGACAATTTCATCGGCGCCGGCCTGACCCAGTTCGGCGACGCGTCCGCGCCATTCCTTATTGAGCGGGCTTCGCTCGGCCGCGCCGGCCAGGCCGCCTGACAACACCGCCGCCGCGCAAATCACCCACGCCCACTTCATAAACCCCTCCCATCGATACGCGCTCAAAATAAAGCGAGGCGGGCTCCAGGGTGGAACCCGCCTCGCCTTGCACCAACTGAAATTATTTCTTCAGGCCCTGCACGATTTCCAAGGACTTCTCGGCGTGCTCATGCGGGGCGACCTTGTCATCGTTGGACGACAGCGTCGCGATGACCTTTCTGTCCGGCGTGATGACGAAGGTCGTACGCTCGGTCAACGCATGCGTGACATCGGCGCCGCGCGTGTCGGTCACTTTGCGGTCCAGGGTCATCGTATTCAGTTTATAGGAGGCGGTGATCTTTCCACCGGCATCTGCGGCCACCGGAAACTTGCCTGCGCAATATTCCGGATCGGCCGAGTAGTCGTTCAGCTTTTTGATGCTGTCCTGCGAGACCCCAATGATGGTCGCGCCGGCAGCGGCGAATTTCTCGGCGTTGTCGGCGAAGGTCTTGGCTTCGATGTTACAGCCGCGCGTATAGGCCGCCGG
>JAIUPE010000175.1 GCA_020160875.1 Pseudomonadota bacterium | reverse complement strand
CCTATCCTCCTGGTGAAATTCATACCTAAGGGAGGACCACTTCAAAGGGGGCAGACCATCCGCTCCATCGCGATTAGCTCAAGGCCGTGTTGATTCGCACGCTGCACCCACTCGTCGGCGGTGGGATGTTCACCCTTATGAAAGTACGGATACCGCCGCTGCACGAATTCGACGTGCTCGGGGTGGTGTTCAGCGAAGTAGCGCGTCAGATCGTTGAGGGCTAATCGCTGACCTGCATATGGGAAATGGCCGAGGATGCCGGTGGTGTTCACGACCCACCACCAAAGCTGAATCTGGGCGAAAAAGACCCCGCCCGGATTCAGCATTGAGCGAACTTTCGCAAGCACTTCATCGAGGCCTGTATGATCGAGCGCGGCGAAAGCGGTGACAAGATCGTAAGTGCCCGGCGTTTCGAGCATGTCCATGGTAAGATACTTTGATCTCGGCAGATACTGAAAGCCGTTCAGTAGCGGCTCCCCCAGGTCAAAATACGACTACGCGCGAGCGTGATTTATGAATTGCCGGATTTGTAATGGCAACGTTTCGATGTCGTTCAGATGGCGAATGAATTCATCGAAATATGCGTCGTCCACTGCGGCGGAGAAGTCGATGAGATCAACGCTGGAGGCCTCCTTGACGGCTCCGTAAGCCGCGAACAAACGCATCATCGTCGCTTCCGCACCGCCGAGGTCTATTGCGGTTTGATACTGGCGATCAAATAGACCGTGGCGGCCCAGAAAATGTGCCGCTGCGGAAAAGGTGATCCAGTCGCGAAAGAGTAGGCGCGGATCAACCCGGCCCTGAGGCGCATAGGTTTTGATCTGCTGGCTGACGTCGGTCTTCGCGATCCACGAAACATATTCTTTGTTTCGTTCATAGAAGCCCGGCACGAAATCAATACGGTGCCCAAACTCTGTAACGAAATGGTCTGCCATACGCGCCCTGTAGTCACTTAAATGAACTCGAGATTTTATTGACTTTTAGCCTCAGAAGCTTCTTGGATCTTTAGCTCGCGCGCGAGGGCTTACTGCCGGATATACCGCTGAAACAGTTTCGCGTACGGAGTCGGCGCTGTCAGTAGACTCTCCTTGGCCTCACCGGCTGTGAACCAGAAGACGCCCGGCTCGCTGTCGCTCACCGAGGCGATCTCGGGGCCGATCAGTTCAATGGGCGATTTAAGCGCGGTCCAGGCGGCGAACAGCGCATACTGATCTACGCCCCACCACAGCGGAATAGTCTTTAAAATTTCCGCGACTTTTCCAAAATACGTGCGTGACGTTGCATTTCCGCGGATAAAACAAGCGCTGAACTGGTTCCACGGCGAGAGACGTCCGGCGCGCACGCGCAGCGCCAACGGGCCTTCTATAACCGTGGAGATGTCGCCTCCGGCCAGGGCGTCAACGTCGGTCATCAGTAGCGAGCCCTTGCACCGATCAAGGGCTTCGGCGAAGCGGATCAGCCGGACCGCATGGTAATATTTTTTACTCGGCGTACAGGTCTCTTGCGAGAGAGATAATTTGAGGGGCAAAGATTCCACGAAGCGCATCAGGCTTAGGTCGGGATTCATCAGATGCATGTGGACCCGCATGCCCGGCGTGCGCTCGGCGATCGATCTCAGCAGAACAATGCCGAATCTGCGGAAGTAGGTGCCATCACAACAGAGAAAATAAGCGCTGTCCTCGGGATAAGATCCTGCGACCGGTGGGAGTTCCATCGCGGCGGGACCGAGCGCAAACGATCCGAAGCGCATGGCCGCCTTGGGCTCGGTGGGTTCCTCCTGCTGATAGCGCTGCATCGCCACGTTGGCGGCGTCGATGTTCCGATCGGCGAGGTGAGCGCAGGCATGGAAAAAGGGATGCTCAGGCCGCTCAAAGACGATGCGTTTAAATTCTTCCAAAGCATCAAGCGCGAAGGCGAACGGGAATTCGGTGAAATCGAGCACATGGGTTTGCGGGAGGCCGCGTTTGGCGCGCGCGGCGCGTTCGGCGGATTCAACGGTTTCGAACAGATCTTCGGAATTCATGATCTTGTGTGATTTGCGCGCCTGACGACTTCGCACCTCGGATCCAGCGGTGCTCATACCGAAGCCGATAACATCAGATTTGTATGCGCTTTGCCATAGGCGATTAGCCTCGCGTCCAACCGGTCCACGACACATTTAGTAGAGGGAGTTGTGATGCAATCTCTGGGCGCTTGGTACCGGCGAATCGCAGTCTTGGTTGACGAAGTGGTCGGTATCGCCGACCGCGCGGCCTCCAAGGACGAGATCGCCGCCGCGAAACTCCAAATCGAAGCGCGGCAGTGAGTGATGGAGAAGTGGCTGCTCAAGAATGCGACGAAACGAGAGAAGGGCGCGGACAGCGAGCCCATCTCGGTCACCATCAACGCGACCTCCGACCCCGCCTAAAGTTATAGCGTGAACGCGATTACCTATAAACCGCCCGATCCCGTGGCCGCGCGGTTCCTGTGCTCGTCCGCGCGCCGGCGCGTGATCCCGGGGCCGATCAGTTCAATGGGCGATTTAAGCACGGTCCAGGCGGCGAACAGCACATGCCGATCTACGCCCCACCACAGCGGAATAGTCCTTAAAATTTCTGCGACTTTTCCAAAATACGTGCGTGACGTTGCATTTCCGCGGATAAAACAAGCGCTGAATTGGTTCCACGGCGAGAGACGTCCGGCGCGCACGCGCAGCGCCAACGGGCCTTCGATAACCGTGGAGATGTCGCCTCCGGTCAGGGCGTCAACGTCGGTCATCAGTAGCGAGTCCTTGCACCGATCAAGGGCTTCGGCGAAGCGGGTCAGGCTTAGGTCCGGATTCATCAGATGCATGTGGACCCGCATGCCCGGCGTGCGCTTGGCCATGCGTTGAGTGCCGACCGATTCCATATTTTTGGTTTGGATAGTTCGCGCTCCTATGGACGTTTTCACGCCTACGAGAAGGATGAGGCCGCAGATGCCGAGGCGGGAACCTTGTCCCTGCGCATTTGCGGGAAGAAGTATGTTTTCGAGACCAATAGCCACATGGCGCGTCAGCAGATGGACTTCGACAAGTTCATCGAGGAGATGCCGCAAAGTTTCGCGGCCGGCGCATTGCGCCGTGAATTCCAATTGATCGTGCATGGAGCCGGATTGCTGCCGTTCTTTGCGGTCATGATCGGTCTCCATGCGGATCCGGCCTGCAACGCCGACCCAGCGCGCGTCGGCGGCTTCATCAACTTAATCGCAGAAAAATGCGAAATGAATCATTTTTCAATTGACGAAAAATCGCCAATTAGCGATAACGCTAAATATACCGTACCACTTCCGTGCCCCGTCCCGTGACGGGGCCTTTTCATTTTCGGGCCTCTTCCGCCGCCACGCATATTCGCGCTGGCGGCTTTTTATTTCGCGTGCAGTGACCGAGGCGCTGCGTCAGCGTCATTGGCCCGATGGGTTTCGTGCGCGAGATATCTACTCCCACAAAAGGAATCATTGCACATGTACCAGAAGAATGTCGCTAACCAGGCCGTTGGGTTCTTTCTTTCCAACTGTTGTGGAGCTCCGGTCACCGGGGCCGTCGTTACGGCCTTCCGTAGCATCGACGGTGGGTCGCAGTCCGAAGCGACGGGCGCCATTACCGAGCTCGGAAACGGTCAGTACGTCCTGTCCACAAGTCAGGCGGATACCAATGGTGACGTAATCTCGTTCCTCTTCACGGCGCCGGCAGCGGTCTTCGTGGAGAAAGATATTGTGACCGACGGCAATGTCGTTTCCGGCGGCGATGGTCCGCACGTCAAGGACCCATGGTTGTTTATGCCGTATACGGCTACAGCGAGTACGCTTGTTACGCAGAACGCGACGGGAACTGCCAATCCGGCCTCTAACACGACTGCGTTTTTCACCGAAATGGATCGTCGAGGTCTTCAGGATACGACGAATTGGACGGCCGATACCTACAAGACAATTCTGAATATTTCCTCCGGTCGTGGACTGGTCGCCGGCTACATCGGACCGACCGCAGGCGGAGCTTCGAATCACACCATCGAAATCACGATCGATGGCGTGAAAACGGAACTCGAGATTCCCGATCTGGTAAGCGGCGAGCGTGCGATCTTGTTGGCAGGTGGCGCTCCCTACACGACCTTCTTTACGTCCGCGTCGTCCTTCGCTTACCAAGGCGACGCCGCTCTTGACGCCAACAAGCAAGTATTCGGCAATGTCAATTCGATGGTGCCCTCTTGGGAAGCGTTTTCACTTTTGGGTACGCCGCTTCTGCGTTTCAATCAGTCGCTGCTCATCCGGGCGAAACATTCCGCTAGTATCACCAATTCGACTGCTACTGCTTATAGTGCGGTGATGTACAGGAAGGGTCTTTAACGCGGATTCCTAGTAGCTATATAGCCGCCGCAGCAGCGCGCACTTTCTTAGATTGCGCGCTGCCAAGGCAACTTACTGCCGGATATACCGCTGAAATAACTTCGCATACGGCGTAGGCGCCGTGAGCAGGTCTTTCTTCGCGGCGCCGGCGGTGAACCGGAAAG
>JAIUPE010000174.1 GCA_020160875.1 Pseudomonadota bacterium | reverse complement strand
CCAAACGCGTTTGCGGTTCGCGCTGATCAACCTTGGCGAGAGCGACACGCGAGGCGACGATCACGCGCAGAACGTACGTGATGCGCTTGCCGCCTCCCCCACGGTGCTGATTATACGTGCTGTGCTGATCGGGTTGGGCGTGACGTTCATCCCGATCGCGGTGGGATTCGCATTGCGACGCAATCAGCAAACCTCGGGAAGCGTGCAACGCATTTCCGAGGTCTTGCAGTCAGCACCTGCAACGCAATGGACGGAAGAGCTCGCATCGCCGGCACGCGGAAAGTTCTTCAAACGGTGGGCGCTGGCGTCGGGAATTTTCGCGCTTCTCCTCGCTGCACTTACCGTACCGGAGGTCCAACGGCTCCACGCCGTCCAGGAGGTATATAT
Source organism: Pseudomonadota bacterium (assembly GCA_020160875.1). GTDB lineage: Bacteria > Pseudomonadota > Alphaproteobacteria > Rhodospirillales > Rhodospirillaceae > SHVO01. The sequence goes on along the minus strand of JAIUPE010000174.1, from coordinate 4,287 downwards.
CGAGCGTCTTGTCCGCCATGGTCCAGATCTTCCCATCGCTTGCTCGCAGTCACGCGGCGTGGAGGACGTCGACTACAAGCGCGCAGAGGCCGACCCCGCACGGGGTGAGCCTGATGGCCTATGTTGGTATGATCGCGGAGCATTCGACAAACTGTTCCCCGAGATCAAAGACGACGATCCGTATTTGAAGCTCTATGCCGACGCCTACGGACTCGATCCAGAAGATATCTTGGAAAGTACGGGCGGAATCATTGCTGGGGCGATTGTCCTTGCGATCCTGGTGTCCTTGGCATCGCTCCTGATTGGGTTTGCCTTACGCGCCGTGTTCGTGCGCATCAAAGCTCGCGCTCTGCGCCAAATAGTCCCATAAGAGCGCGGGATGACAGATGTGAACGCGGGCGGCATCGCCGCCTACTACGACAATCTTTCCCGCTTCCTGGACTTCGCACGGCGCGTCGGGCGCGGCGGCGGCGCGCAGCAAGGCTCGGCGCACCGGTTCCTGGCGGGGCTTCCGGAGGAAACGGACGCGGATATCCTGGGGCCTGAACGGCTCGATCATCTGGTGCTCGATGCAGCGCTCGCGGCAAGACTCGCGGCGAACCCGCGCGTGGTCGATGCGGGCTGCGGTCTGGGCGGCACCATCTTTTATTGGAAGGCGCGCGCCGGCGGGCAGTATGTGGGCCTGACCTTAAGCCCCGAACAGCGCCGGCGCGCGGAAGATGAAGCGCAGCGGCGCGGCCTCGCGCGCGACTGCAGTTTCCTTCTTCGCAGCTATCACGCCCCGCTCGATCCTTCTTATGACGCGGTGATTGCGATTGAATCGCTTGCGCATAGCGCCGATCCACACGACGCCGTCGCCAATCTTTCACGGGCCCTACGGCCGGGCGGGCTGTTCGTGATCGTGGACGATATGCCGGCCCCGCATGCGCGCCCTTCTTTTCTCGCCGGCTTCAGATCCGGATGGCGGGTGCCGGTGCTGCTGGACGTGGCTGGGTTTCACGCGGCGCTCGGCGCGGCGGGGCTTACCATCGTACGTGAAACCGATCTGACCGAACGCCTGCGCCCGCGCCCGCTGCCGTGGCTGCGCGTGCTGATCGCCGCCTGTGGCGCGATGCGCGCCCTCGCCCCGACGCCCGGGATGCGCGATGTCCTCGACGCTTTGCGCGGCGGCTTTTTCCTGGAGGCGCTATACCGCACGAAGGGCATGGGCTACCGGCTGATCGTGGCCGCGAAACCCTAGGTCACCGGATTGTTCATTGAGGCGCCCCGGCGCCGAGGTCTAAGCTTCGCCCCGATCAGTTTTCAACCGGGGGAGAATCGCATGATCGGATATACCTGCGTCGGCACCAACAATCTGGACAAAGCCGTCGCGTTTTACGGTGAGCTGCTGGGCGTCATGGGCGCGCAAGTCGCCTTCAAGAGCGATCGCGGCATCGGCTGGGGCATCGCACCCGATAAACCGATGTTCGCCGTACTGACACCCTTCGATAAAAAGAGCGCAACGGCCGGCAACGGAAGCATGGTGGCGCTCGCGGCGGCGAACCCCGATCAGGTCAACGCGCTGCATAAGAAGTGCCTGGACCTCGGCGGCACCTGCGAAGGCCCACCGGGCGCGCGCAGCGACGGCTTTTACGCCGCTTACTTCCGCGACCTGGACGGCAACAAGCTGGCCGCCTTCTGCATGACGAAATAGCGGAAGAAAAACGCGGACAAAAAAAGGCCAGGGCTTGCGGCCCTGGCCTTTCTTATCTCGAACTATTTCAAACCAGGTCTACATCTGGAAGCGGATGCCCGCACGGAAGGTGCGGCCATCGTCGCCGTTGATGTTCTGATAGAGACCCGCACCGACCGTGCCGTACTTCACCGGCAGATAGTCGTTGAACACGTTGTCGACGATGAAGAACGTCGTGATTCCATTGTCGAACTTGTAGTTCATGCTGAGGTCGAACTTACGATCGCCGTCGATGTGGTTCATGCTGAACGTCGGAGCCAGCGTGCTCGACACCGGGCAGCCCGTCGTACACACAACGGCCGTGCGGCTATACACGGTCGCGCCGACCCCGCGCATCGTGATCGTTCCGGAGAACGGCTCGTTCGTGTAGGTGAGCGAGACGATGTAGCGGAAGTCTTCCGTGGTGAGCGGAGCGCCGCCCTGCACGCTGCCACCGACGCCGGCGCCTTCCTGCTTCACACCGTTCTGGTCGGTGCTGTTCAGGCGCAGGACCTTCGTGGCCATGCCACGCAGATTCAGGCTACCGTCCAGGTCGGCATCGATCGTCGACAGCGGGAAGTTGTAGCTGGCTTCGAAGTCGATACCGCGCGCCTGCTGCGAGATCAGGTTACGCGGACGGTTGTTGACGCGCGTGATCAGACCGGTGGCCGAACCGCCTTCACGAACGAAGTAGGTGCAGAGTTCCGCTTCGCCGGCGAAGCAGCGGTCGATCAGTTCCTGGTTGCTCAGGGTCGCGAGCGCGCCCTTGATGTCGATGTTGTAGTAGTCGACCGACGCGCCGAAGCCCGGCAGGAAGGTCGGCTGCAACACGACGCCGACACCGGTGGTATCGGCCTTTTCCGGCAGCAGCGCCGGGTTGCCCTGCGTGACGGTGACGGTGGTGTAAGCTTCGTTGTTGCGGAAGCGGTCGGTGATGTTGCCGGTGCCCGAGGCGCCGCCCGAGAACAAGTCGCCGATGTTCGGCGCGCGGATATCACGCGAGCGCGTCGCACGGAAGGTGAGGTCGTCGACCGGGCTGTAAGTCGCGCCGACTTTCCAGGTGGTGACGTAACCGGACTGGCTGTAGTCGGTGGCGCGGATGGCGGCGTTCAGGTCGAACGAACGGGCCCAATCCTCGTCACGGGCGAGCGGAATCACGGTTTCGAACGCGGCTTCTTTCACCGAGTAGGCGCCCGAGGTGCCCTTGTAGTTGCCCGCGAAGAACACGCCGGCTTCGTCGAACGAGCTGGCGAAGCCCGTCGCCGATTCCTTGCGGTATTCGGCGCTGAGGGCCACCGAGACCGGACCGGCCCAGGTGTCGAGCGGCTCGCCGGTGACCTGGCCCGCGACGGTGTTGAGGGCCATGCGCGTGAACAGGTAGCCGTTGAAGTTCGAGTACGGGTAGGAGCCCGGCTTCGGGTTGTTCACGCCGATGCCCATCACGTTGATGGGGATACAGCCGTTGGTCGGATTGGTGAGAGTCGAACGGCAGACGATACGGCCGGCCGAGTCATACACCGCATCGGTCGCTTCGAGGTAGCGCGCGATGTAGTAGTTGTTCGTCGAGCGCGCCGAGATGTGAGTCGTCGAACGCGAGACCGAGAATTCCCAGCTCCAAGTCGTGTCGGCCGCATCGAAGGCGCCTTCGGCGCCCGCCATGTAACGGCGGAAGTAGCGGGTGTTCTCGGCGCCCATGCCGATGAAGTCGCCGTTCCAGGTGCCGAGGCTGAAGCTGGTGAGATTGAGCGCGGTCATCTGCGTGCGGATCGACTGCGGGATGAACGCGTTGTCGTTGCGGATGGTGATGTTGCCGAGACGGAAGTAATTCACGCCCTGCTCGTTGTCGGTGAAGGCATGAGCCCACTGAGCTTCGGCGAACACGGTGACATTGTCGGCGAGATCGTAGCTTGCGCGCGTGAAGATGGATTCACGTTGCATCTCGAGGTCCAGCGGGAGCTGACCGTTCAGACGCGAAGACTGCCAGTCGCCGCCCTGCATGTACGGCGCGCCGATGATGGTGCCGTAGTTGAATTGGGCCGGACGGCCGCCTTCGAGGAACACGGTGCCCTTGAGCGGGCCGGAGGTGATGAGCCCGCCCGGCGTCGCGGTGGCGAGACCGACGTGATCGAGCGCGATATACTGCGGAACACTGGTGGTTTGACCGGCCCCCGTGCCGTAGGCCGGGTTCGCAACCCAGTTCCAAGCATTATCGGCGATGTTCTTGCGGTAGTAGGCGTGGTCGATCGGCGCGGCATAAGCATGTTCGCCGCTAACCATGAAGTGACCGCGGCCGCTGGCGAACGGCGTGCCCGCGGTGACGTCGACTTTATATGTTTCGGCGTCGCCGTAGGTGGTGATGCCGCCCTGGACGCTGCCTTTCACACCCGTGAAGTCGCGGTCGAGCACGAAGTTGACCACGCCCGCGAGCGCATCCGAGCCGTACACGGCCGAGGCGCCGCCGGTGACAACGTCGACGCGTTCGATCAGCGAATTCGGAATTGACCGGCCCCCATTGGGTGGTCCGATCGGAATGTTAATTCAGCATCGGTCGTTCGACCAGTGGTGAGCTGTCCGGC
>JAIUPE010000173.1 GCA_020160875.1 Pseudomonadota bacterium | reverse complement strand
CCCCGCCGGCGCGCTGTCGTCGGACGTCATGGCGACGGTAAGATCGAGTGACGGCACGATGTACAGCATCTGCCCGCCGAAGCCCCAAGCGTAGGGTACCGTATGTCCGCCGATCTCACGCACGAACCAGCCGTAACCGTAACCATCCCCGGTGAAGCGTGAGTTTGTCCGCGGGGTCCACGAGCTTTCGATCCAGTGTTGCGAAATAAGCTGTTGCCCGTTCTTCGCGGTCCCTCGGTTTCGGAAAAGTTCGCCGAAGGCCAAAAGCGACCGCGCGCTCATGGCCATCTGGTTGCCGCCCATGTAGATTCCTTGCGGATCGCGCTGCCAGTCGCCGATCGTGAGTCCTTCTTGCGGCTCCAGCCACGCGCGCGCGAGTTCAAATGTGGACCGTTTGCCGACGCGCGTCAGGATCGCGGATAACAGATGGGATGACCCCGTCGAATACAGCATCGTCCCGCCGGGCGCGTCGTCAAAAGGCTGTGCAAGCGCCGCCCGCACCCAGTTTTTGCTCTGCACCCAGCGCCCGTAATTTGCGCCGGAGGTGCGCGCGAGGCCCGCTTGCATCGACAGCAGATTGCCAACGGTGATGTCGTAGAGGCGCGGGTCGGCCCTGGCGGGCAACTCGCTTTCCAATAGGCCGGCGATGCGCTGATCCACGCCCGTCAGCAGGCCCTTGTCGATTGCAATCCCGACCAGCGCGGAGATGATCGATTTGGAGGCCGATTTGATGTTGGTCGGGGCGCTGACCTTGTGGCCGCGAAAGCCACGTTCGACGAGGATCTCGCCGCGATGCGCGACGACGACGGTTTTCAAGGGTCGCAAAGCGCCGGCGCGGTCCAGCACCTGCGCGACCGGTGCCGCGCCGGCCGCGTAAGCCGCGCGCGGCAGGGCAAGCAGCAGTGCGAATGAAAGCGCCGAACGCCGATCCATGGGCTTGGTTATAGCAAGAGACCGTGCATAGTTTATGCAGAATTCGCGGTATTTCGTGCGCAGATTCTCGTTGAAAAACCGCAGTTACAATGGAAAGTATCGCGCCCAGAGACATACCAAGCACATTCCGCAGATAGACCGGCAGGACGCATGGATTTCAGGCTGAGCGACGATCAACTGGCCTTTCAGGAAACGGCGCGCAAATTCTCCCGCGACGTTTTCACGCCCAATGCTGGACGTTGGGATGAAGAAAAGCATTTCCCTGTCGATGAGCTCCGTGAAGCCGCCGCGCTCGGTTTCGGCGGAATGTATGTCTCGCCGGATTACGACGGCACGGGTTTGGGTCGTCTCGACAGCGCGATCATCCTTGAAGAGCTCGCCGCTGGCTGCACCTCCACCGCCGCCTACATCTCGATCCATAATATGGTCGCGGCGATGATCGACCGCTTCGGCGCCGAGGCGCTGAAGAGAAAGTTCCTGCCCAAGCTTTGCTCGATGGAGTGGTTCGCGAGCTACTGCCTCACCGAACCCTCGTCGGGCTCCGACGCCGCCTCGCTTCGCACGAAGGCCGTGCGCGATGGCGATCACTACATCCTCAACGGTTCGAAGGCATTTATCTCCGGTGGCGGACGCTCCGATGTGTACGCCATCATGGTGCGCACGGGCGACGACGGCCCGAAGGGCATCAGTTGTGTTCTTGTCGAAAACGGTACGCCCGGTTTGTCATTCGGGGCTCAGGAAAAGAAGCTCGGTTGGAACAGTCAGCCCACCTCCGCCGTGATCCTCGAGGATTGCCGCGTGCCGGTCGCGAACCGGCTTGGCGCGGAAGGCGAGGGGTTCAAGATCGCCATGGTGGGTCTCGACGGCGGACGAATCAACATCGGCGCCTGTTCGCTGGGCGCCGCCCGCGCCACGCTGGAAATCGCCACCGATTACGTCCAGACCCGCACCCAGTTCAATCAGACGCTGGCCGGTTTCCAGTCCGTGCAGTTCAAGCTCGCCGACATGGCGACCGATTTGCACGCGGCGCGCCTCATGGTGCACGACGCGGCCATGCGCCTCGACGCCAAGGAGCCGGATGCAACCAAATACTGTGCCATGGCCAAGCGCTTCGCCAGCGACGTGGGCTTCGAGGTGTGTAATACCGCGCTGCAACTGCATGGTGGCTATGGCTACCTTAAGGATTATCCGATCGAGCGTTTCCTGCGCGATGCGCGCGTGCACCAAATCCTCGAAGGCACGAACGAGATCATGCGCGTGATCGTCTCGCGTTACGTCCTGCAGAGCGGCGGGCGCGCATGAGCGCACTTGCTGCCGACGAAGTCCGGTTCGCCCGCAAAGGCGCGATAGGCCACATTCTTCTCAACCGCCCGAAGGCGTTGAACGCGCTGACGCTCGGCATGTGCGAGCTGATGACCACGCAGTTGAAAGCGTGGGCGCAGGACGATGCGGTGAAAGCTATCGTCATCCGCGGCGCGGGCGAGAAGGCCTTCTGCGCCGGCGGCGATGTCGTGCGCTTGTATGAGGATGGCAAGGCGGGTCTACCTTATCCCTCTCAATTTTGGAGCACGGAATACCGGCTCAACACGCTGATCAAACGCTATCCGAAGCCCTACATCGCACTTGTCGATGGCATCGTCATGGGCGGCGGCGTGGGTGTTTCGGTGCATGGCGGATTCCGCGTTGCGACCGAAAAGACCATGTTCGCCATGCCCGAAACCGGAATCGGCCTTTTCCCCGATGTCGGTGGCGGCTACTTCCTGCCGCGCCTTACCGGGTCGGCGGGAATGTATCTCGGCCTCTCCGGCAAGCGTCTGAAGGGCGCGGACTGCGTCGCGCTCGGCCTTGCCGAGGCATTGGTGCCTCATGACCGGCTGGACGAACTTGAAACCAAGCTCGCGAGCGATGCGGTCGGTGATCTCGATGAGATCTCCTATCTCATCGCGCAGTTCGCCGAACCGGTGAAAAGCGCGCCGATCTCCACGGACCGCACGGCCATCAGCCGCCATTTCGATCTCGGTTCCGTTGAAGCGATCATCGCGTCTCTCGAGAACGAGGGTGGTGAATGGGGCGCCGAACAGGCGAAAATCTTGCGTACCAAATCGCCGACGGCCATGAAGGTGACCTTCCGCCAAATCCGCGAAGGCGCGAATTTGTCTTTTGAAGACTGCATGAAGATGGAATGGCGTATCGCCAACCGCTGCGCCGTGGGCAAGGACTTCTACGAAGGCGTGCGCGCGTTGCTCATCGATAAAGACAATACCCCGCTCTGGTCTCCGGAGACCCTTGCGGCGGTGACCGAGGCCGATGTCGCGGCCTATTTCGCACCGCTGCCCGGCAAAGAACTCGATCTTTCGAACATCCTTTAGACTTTTTGGGAGAGCTGTCATGGCGAACGTCGCATTCATCGGTCTTGGCAACATGGGCGGCCCGATGGCCCAGAACCAGATCAAGGCCGGCCACACTGTGCGCGTGTTCGATCTTTCGCAGCCCGCGCTTGACGCCGCCAAAGCGGCCGGCGCGAGTGTCGGCGCCACGGCGGCCGACGCGGCCAAGGACGCCGACTGCGTCATCACCATGCTCCCAGCGGGTGCGCACGTCCGTCAGACCTACCTCGCTGGCGGCATCTTCGACGCGGCAAAAAAGGGCGCGATTTTCATCGACTGCTCGACCATCGACGTCCCGGCGGCGCGTGAGGTGATCGCGGCGGCTGAAGGGAAAGGCTTCCTCATGGTCGATGCACCGGTCTCCGGCGGCATTGCCGCCGCTGCGGCCGGCACGCTGACCTTCATGGTCGGAGGCTCAGACCAATCGTTCGCGACCGCCAAACCGTTCCTTGAGCCCATGGGGAAGGTGATCGTGCATGCCGGCCCGGCGGGTAATGGGCAGGTTGCCAAGGTCTGTAACAACATGCTCCTCGGCATCTCCATGATCGGCACCTGCGAAGCTTTCAAGCTCGCGGAACGCCTTGGCCTCGACGCCCAGGTCCTGTTTGACATCAGCTCCAAGGCCTCGGGGCAGTGCTGGTCCATGACCTCCTATTGCCCGGTTCCCGGCCCCGTTCCGACCTCTCCGGCAAATCGCGATTACAAGCCGGGCTTCGCGGCGGCGATGATGCTGAAAGATTTGAAACTCAGCCAGGACGCCGCCGTTGCGGCGAATATGACAACGCCCATCGGCAAGGCGGCCACGGAGTTCTACGAAAAGTTCGTGAAAGACGGTAATGGCAATGTCGACTTTTCGGGTATTATCCGCGCACTCTAGTTTTTAGGTCTCTCGAAAAGTACACGCGTGGTCCTTTCACTCTTCAAAAGCTATATGGCGAAACGGCGGCGCGACGCCATTCGCGCCCGTACGCCGGTGCGTCAGGTCGAGGATCACTTCGCTGAGCTGCCGAACTCGCCGACGGGCCTCGCCGGTGAGCTTGCGGCCGCGATGCTCGCGAAAAAAAGCCTCGATACGACCAAGCAGGTCAACGTCCCATTCCCGGAAGACTATTTCACGGGCGTGAAAGCGATCGACGACGAGGCGCTCGAGACGCTCCATATCTATGAGCGGAAACTCCAGCATTTCCGCGAGCAACTCGTCCATCGCAACACCATATTTACGATCTCCGTTGCGCGCGGCGTATCCGTCTGGATCACGTCCATCCACGCGCTGCGGCATCCAGAACTGCGGCCGAAGGGTCACGAGCTCTGGGCGCGGTTGATGCACGGCGAGCCCGAACTTGAGGGCGCTTATTTCATGATGCTCCGCCGCGACATT
>JAIUPE010000172.1 GCA_020160875.1 Pseudomonadota bacterium | reverse complement strand
CACCCATGACCTGGCTGAGGCGGACCGCGAAGGGGCCAATCACGGTATAGGCCAGAAACACCCCAAGGAACGTACCCACCAGCGCCGAGCCGATCATGCCGCCGAGAACTTCGGGCGGCTCGGTAACCGACTGCATGGTGTTGATGACCCCGAGCACGGCGGCCACGATCCCGATGGCCGGCAGACCGTCGGCCATGGTTTGCAGGGCGTGCTGCGGCAGCATCTTTTCGTGGTGGTGCTTTTCGAGCTGCGCTTCCATGGCATCGAACACCTGATGCGGATCGTCGAGGTTCATCGACAGCATGCGCAGGGTGTCGCAGATGAAATCGACCGCGAAGTGGTCGTGCAGGATGCGCGGGTATTTCTGGAAAATCGTGCTTTCTTCGGGCTTTTCGATGTGGCTTTCGATGACCAGGATGCCCTTGGACTTGATCATTTTCGTGATCGTGAACAGAAGGCAGAGCATGTCCTTGAAGTCCTGCTCCTTCCACGACGGGCCCGAGAAAACTTGTTTAATTCCCTTGCCGACGCCCTTCAGGGTGTCCGCCGAGTTGCCGACGATCATGGCGCCGATGGCGCCGCCGAAGATGGTCATCAGCTCGGTCGGAAGCGCGTGAATGACGACCATGATGTTTCCGCCGTGCAGCAGGAAGCCGCCGAACACCATCACGAAAACGAAAACAATCCCGACAATGCCCATCATGGCGGAAGAAGCCCCTGATACCCGTAAGCGGCCGTTGGCGCCGCTAGCCCCACTATTTCCATGGTTACCCTACCACGAAACATTATTAAAAGGTTTAACTGTGACCGGGCCTAAAGCGCTATAAGGACAGTATAAAGTAACGGGAATGCAGCGGCTTAAGAGCGAAATACGCGTACAGGCTTGGGTCCGGCAGTGTGCCGCCCAGGGGCTGATCGCCACGGTGGCCCGCAAGGGCGAAGGGGAGTCAGGGGCGGTGATCCTCAAGATTAACCGCTTCGCCGCCGGGTGCGAGGTCTTTACCGGGGTCAGCGCCCCGGACGGGGGGCAGGCCTGGATGCGCGCCTGTGGCCCAAAACCTGTTTCCGAAAGGGACGCCGATGCGTATCTTGCGCGCCAGGCCAAATACGACCCCGATGTCTGGGTGCTTGAGATCGAAGACCCCAGGGCACAGTTCACACTAGACGGACCAATTCTCGATGTCTGACAAACAAAAGCCTAAGGGCACGCCGGTGCCACCTTCAACTGACGCGGGGAAAGCCCCCGCCGCCGCTGCCGGAGCTGAGCAAGGCGGTATGTGGAATGACGAGAAGATCGGCCGGCTCAAGAAGCTGTGGTCCGAGGGCCTCACCACGGGCGAGATCGGAAAACGCCTCGGCGTTTCCAAGAACGCTGTCGTCGGCAAAGCCCACCGTCTTGGCCTCAAGGGCCGTCCATCGCCGATCAAGCGCCAGCCCAACAAGCCGGTCGAAGTGAAGAAGGAAACGCGGGTCTTCACGCTGACCGACCTGTCGGCGCAAACCTGCCGTTGGCCGATCGGCGATCCGAAGCACGAAGACTTCCGCTTCTGCGGCAAGCCGGTGCATGCCGGTAAGCCTTATTGTTCCGAACACTGCGCTGTCGCGTACGTGGGTTCGAGCAAGTCCTCGCGCAGCGAAGACGCGGCTTAACCCGATCTAGGCGACCGGGAAGGGCGGCTCACGCCCTTCCAACACCGCTTCCATATTGTCGACGGCCAGCATCGCCATGGCGAGGCGTGTCTCGTACGTGGCGCTGCCGAGATGCGGCACCAGCATCGCGTTCTCGAGCGTGTAGTAGCGCGGATCGATCTTCGGTTCGCCCGTGTACACATCGAGGCCGATGGACGAGAGCTTGCCGGCTTTCAGCGCGGTGATGACGGCGTCGTCGTCAATCAAGGGGCCGCGGCCGGTGTTGATGAGGCAGGCGCCGTCTTTCATCTGCGCGATGCGCTGGGCGTTGATCAGCCCTTTGGTTTCCGGCGTCAGCGGCGCGTGCAGCGAAACGACGTCGCTTTGCGCGAGCAGATCCTCAAGCTTCGGCACATAGGTCGCGCCGGCTTCCAGCGCCGGGTCGACGCGTTTGCGATTGTGATAGCACACCGACATGCCGAAGGCCTTGGCGCGCGTGGCGACCGCGCTGCCGATGCGGCCCATGCCGATGATGCCGAGACGTTTTCCTGTGATCTGCATGCCGAGGAGTTGGGTCGGACGGATTCCGATCCACTTGCCCGCGCGCATCAGGCGTTCGCCGTCGCTCGCGCGGCGCGTGGCGCCTAGGATCAGGAGTAGCGCGATATCCGCGGTCGCATCGTCCAGGACGCCGGGGGTGTTGGTGACCCGGATCCCGCGCGCTTTCGCGGCGGCCAGATCGATATGCTCGAAGCCGACCGAAACGGTCGACAGGACCTTGAGGCCCGCCGGCAGCATGGCGATGGTTTCGGCGTTCACGGGCTCCGTGGGCGTGCACAAGAGTGCGACGGCGCCTTCGGCGGCCTCGGCGACAAGCGCGGGCGTATAAGTGGCCTCGTCGTTCCCGGGACGGAACGCGAAACGGGCCGCTACGCGATCTTCGGCGGGTTTCACAAGGCGCCGGGTGGCGGCCACGAGGGGCTTGCTGATCATCGGATAAGTCCTGATCGGGAAAGGCGGTTCAATCTGGAGTAGAGCCGTTGATTTGTCCCTAGCGCAGATTATCTTTTTCTATGATAAGCCTAGGTGTTACAAGCTATTCCTGTCGGTTGTAAGAGGGCTGACGTTGACGTTAGCGGTTAAATTCTGGGGTGTCCGCGGGAGCATTGCCTGTCCGTCGCCGGACCATGTTGTCTACGGCGGCAATACGAGCTGTCTTGAGATCTGCGCCGGCGACGAGCGGATCATCATGGACGCCGGCACCGGCATCCGCAATCTCGGGCAGGAATTCATCAAGGACGGCGTGAGGAAGGGCACATTGCTGCTCACTCACTCCCATTGGGATCACATCAACGGCTTTCCGTTCTTTGGACCGGCGTTCATGTCGAACAGCCGGTTCACCATTGCCGCGGGGCACCTTTACAACGCCGGCGGCATTGAGAACGTGCTCGCGAATCAGATGGCCAACCCCACATTTCCTGTACCGCTTGAAGCGCTGCAAGCCACGCTTACCTTTGAAGACTTTAAAGCCGGCGAGAGCTGGAGCCTCGACGGCGGTGTGAAGATCGTCACGGCGCCGCTCAACCACCCGAATGGTGCGACCGGATACCGCGTCGAGTATAACGGCAAGTCGATCTGCTACGTCACGGATACGGAACATGTGATCGGCAAGCCCGATCAGACGGTCCTCAAGCTTATCGAAGGCGCCGACATCGTCGTCTACGACTGCACCTACACCGACGCCGAATTCAAGGCGAAGATCGGCTGGGGGCACTCCACATGGCAGGAGGGTGTGCGTCTTTGTAAGATGGCCGGCGTGCGTCAACTCGCTATTTTCCATCACGACCCCGACCACAACGACGACTTCATGCGTCAGTTGGAATTCGAGGCGCGTAAGGAGTGGTCGGGTACCGTCGTTGCGCGCGAACAGATGATCCTTGTCGCCGGCGGCTAAATCTCCTCCCGTGAAACGACCGGTGTTGATCCACCGGGAGGAATTCCCGGACAATACCGTCACCCAAGCGAAATGGCTTCTCGGCAAACTCGTCGTTCGCCACACGGACGCGGGGCTTATGATCGGCCGCATCGTCGAGACCGAAGCGTACTTACACGACGATGAAGCGGCGCACTCGTTTCGCGGCATGACGCCGCGTAACCGCTCGTTGTTTCTGGAGAAGGGGCACGCATACGTTTACATCGCGTATGGCGTGTCAATGATGCTCAATGTGAGCGCGGGAAAGGCTGGCGTCGGCACCGGAGTCTTGCTTCGCGCACTCGATCCCGTCAGCGGCATCGAACTCATGGAAAAGAACAGAGGGATCGCAAAGCTGCGCGATCTCACGCGCGGGCCCGGGCGTCTTGCGCAAGCGTTCGCCATCGACCTCTCGCTGCAAGGCCTGGACTTGTGCCGCAAGGGTGAGCTGTGGCTCGCGAAGGACGGTCACAAAGTGGGCAAGATCGGCGCAAGCAAACGCATCGGCATCACGAAGAATGCCGATCCGCTCTTGCGATTTTTCGTGAAGGACAATCCCTTCGTCAGTGGACCTGGGGCGCTGAACCGTTAGCGTGAGAACGCCGCGACCAATTCAACGTGGTGCGACCAGGTGAACTGGTCCACGACCTGCACGCTGTCGAGCCTGTAACCGCCCGCGATCAGAAGGCGTGCGTCGCGCGCGAAGGTCACAGGGTTGCATGAAACGCCCACGATTCGCCGGACGTTGCTGGCGGCAAGGGCCTTCGCTTGCTCCTCCGCGCCGGCGCGCGGCGGATCGAAAACCACGGCGTCGTAGCGTTTGGTTTCATCTGCGTCCAAGGGCTGCCGTCCCAGGTCGCGGCGCTGCACGCGGAGCGGATGGACGCCCTTTGCTTTGTCGAGGGCGCGCACGGCCGGTTCGACGCTGTCAAAAGCGTCCACGGGGCCGCGCGCGAGCATCGCGCCGCTGAAGGTGCCGCAGCCGGAGAACAGATCGGCGAAAGTGCCGCGTGCCGGCAATGCGATCATCACGGCGGCGGTCAGTGCGTCTTCGCCCGCTCTGGTCGGCTGGAGAAAAGCGAGCGGCGGGAGAGGCACATCGAGAATCCCAAAGCGAGCCGCGA
>JAIUPE010000171.1:630-4796 GCA_020160875.1 Pseudomonadota bacterium | reverse complement strand
CCTCGGTGATGATGCCGACCACGCGGCCGGCATCATCAATCACCGGCAGACCGCTGATACGGTGGTCCAGCATTATCCGCGCTGCATGCCTGACACTGTGGTCGGTCGAAACGCTGACCACGTCCACGGTCATCACGTCTTTTGCCTTCATCTGCCTGATCCCTAAGCGTATGGAATTTGCTCTCGGCGTCGCGTGACCGACGATGCCACTCGCCGTTCAAGCCGCGACCCAGATAAGAGGTTACGAATATGGCAGACTAGTTCAGGATCGCGGAAGGTTTCTTGATACACGTCAAGGAAACGCGGCTGAATTACCAGCAACTAGGGCGATTGCGGCTGAGAGAGAGCAAAGAAAGCAGGCAGGACAACGGCGATGGTGTTCATTGGGGGCGAAGCCTGGGCGATCGCCTACCTGGCGGTTGAATGGTCAATCCGCCTCGTGATGATTGTGGTCGTGCCCTTGCGGCGTTCTCCCGAGGCCTCGCGGAGTTGGCTTCTGCTGGTATTTTTCCTGCCGATTCCGGCGCTTGTCATCTACCTTCTCATCGGAAGACCTACTTACCCGCGCTGGCGTCGCCAACGCTTTGTCAGATTGCCGGCCATCCTCGCGGCTGCGTCCAGGGAGATTGCCCATTCCCGCTTCTGCCGCCGTCCCGACCTGCCGGGCACACTGGCAGGGCCAGCTCTTCTGATCGAAAAGCTCGGGCAATTCCCGGCACTCGCCGGAAACGACGTCAGGCTTTTCTCCGAATATGATGACGTGATCGACCGACTCGTCGCCGACATCGACCAGGCACAACAAACAGTCCATCTTCTGTTCTACATCTTTGCAGACGACGAGACCGGCCGGCGCGTAATGGACGCGCTGGACCGGGCCGCGCGACGAGGTGTCAAGTGCCGGGTTCTGATCGATGCCATCGGGTCGCGACAATGGGCGCACCGCGTGGCGAAGCTGCTCGCCCCCGCTGGCGTGGAGGTTCGGCTCGCACTTCGGGTAGGCCTTTTCCGGCGCAGGTCAGCACGCGCCGATCTGCGCAATCACCGGAAGATTGCCATCATCGATAGCCGTGTCGGCTATGTTGGCTCGCAGAACATCACCAATGCCGTATCTCGCCGGAACATCGCCAATGAAGAACTGGTCGCGCAAGTGGTCGGTCCGATCACGGCGGAACTCCAAGCCGTTTTTATCGCCGACTGGTTCATGGAAACCGACGAGGAACTGGCCATGCCCGCCTTGTTTCCGCACCATCATCCCGACGCCGGGGTCGTCGCGCAGGTCCTGCCAAGCGGCCCCGATTACCCCGATGCCGGCGTTGGACACCTCATGGCCGCGCTGGTTCACGGCGCGCGCGAACGTGTCGTCATCACTACCCCCTATTTCGTCCCAGACGAGGCCTTCCTGCAGGCGCTCAAGACCGCGGTGTTGCGCGGAGTCGAAGTCCACCTGGTGGTTTCGTATCTCACGGATCACATTCTGGTGAAGTTCGCGCAGCGATCCTATTATTCCGAACTTCTCCGGGCCGGTATCCAAGTGCATCTCTACAAGGGCCGCTTCCTGCACGCCAAGCATGTCACATTTGATGACGAGATCGCACTGCTTGGATCCAGCAACATCGACATCCGCTCCTTTGTCCTAAACGCTGAAATAAGCTTTGTTGCTTTTGACCGTGGCGTCACGGCTCAACTGCGGCGTGAACAAATCCGCTGCTTCGGCGCCAGCGAGACGCTAACGTTCGACGGTTGGGAAAAGCGCACGATCGCCCACAAGATCGGCGAGAACCTGGCGCGGCTGGCAGGTCCTCTTCTGTAAAACCGAGTTGGGGTTGATCGCTGCGTCTTTCCGTCACCAGTTGCGTCATGCCGCAACCCCGCTTTTTTCGGGATTCGGTTCTCTCTTTGATCTTGGACAAACAAGACCCTTGGCGTTCGTCTAGGATAGCAACGTACGACTTGCACATCGCGAGGACGGAGTCAGGTGAGATCGAGTACGATCACTTTGGGGCAATCCGGTAAGCGAACTGGAACGCGGGCACTCGATGCGTCGCGATGGCTAGCCTTTGCCATCGCCATCCTCATGGCCGTTTCGACCATGTTTCACGACCGACACGCCCAAGCGGCCACCGCTGATAAGATTCGCTATATCGTAGAGACCAGCCACACCGAGCCTGCGGCCGGACACAGCCATGTCGGGTCCCGCGGAGCAGACCGAGCGCAGGACGACGGCAGTTGCCATGTTTCGCCATCCGGATGCGCCATCTGCGTCCCGGTATCCGCGCAGATCGTCATCGGCACAATGCGAATCGAGCCTCCCGCCTTTGCCCCACCTTCCATCTCATCGCCGGGTGACGTGCCGCTCCGGCTGCGCCCCCCCAAGGTCTCCGCGATCGCCTAAGCGCGCTGCCGTCCTGGTTCGTGCGCTTCACAATCAGCAATCCACGGAGTCACGAACATGAGAACCAAAGAGCACTATACATTTATCCCCATGCCAGTTTCTGGCATCCACCGCGCTCGGTGCGGCCACCGGCCCCGCCCCACCCTTGGTCACTTTAGCGACGACAAGGAGAAAGCCATGAGAACTACTGCCGCATCGGTTTCGCGAAACGCCCCTCGCGTGACCTTCAGCACCCTGGCGGCAGCCATTGGCTTGGCGGTTGCCATGTCCTTCGCACGTCCGGCTGTGGCGGAGCCCACACCTTCAGGCTTCGTCTACACGGCCGACGAATATGGCAAAACAGTCAGCCGTATCGATCTGAAGAGCGGAAAGGTCGACATCATTCCTGTCGATTTGACACCCCACAATGTGCAGTTCGTCCCGGGAGATGGCCGCTTGCTTGCGGTAGGCATCGCCGCATCGGGTGGAGGGACCGAAAGTCATGATGGTGGTGGCCATGGTGGCAGCGAGGAAGGCGAGGGAGATAAGGGAGCAGCCGGTGGCGGCAAGCTGATAGTCCTCGACACGGCCGACATCGCCTCCGCCCTAACAGTCTCGATCGACGTTGGCGCCCACCCGGCCCATGTCATCGCCGATGCCGAAGGCAACCGCGCATACGTGTCCAATTCCGAAGACGACACTCTTTCGGTGGTCGATCTGCAAAAGGGCGAAGCCGTCGCGACGATCGCCACGGGCGGCTATCCTCACGGTCTGCGGATGAGTCCTGACGGAAAGTCGATCTATGTCGCCAATGTCGAGGACGGCACTGTCTCAGTGATCGATATCGCCACGCTTGCAGAAACAGCCAGGATCGCGGTCGGGGCCACTCCGGTTCAGGTGGGATTCGTCCCGGACGGCAGGCGCGTCTACGTTTCGCTGCGCGACGCGAACCAGGTGGCGGTCATTGACACCGTCACGCGCGAGGTGACCGGGCGTATCGATGTCGGGCGGTCACCCATCCAGGTGCATGCGACGCCGGACGGCCGCTTCGTTTATGTCGCAAACCAGGGAACCGACGAGGAACCGGACGACACGGTTTCGGTCATCGATACCGCCAGCAACACGGTCGTCAAGACGATCCGGACTGGCCGGGGAGCGCACGGGGTGACCGTCAGCAGCGACGGGGACTTTGCGTTTGTGAGCAATATCATCGACGGCACGGTTTCGCGGATATCAGTCGCAAGCCAGTCGGTCGTCGACACCTACACAGTCGGCAAGGGACCGAACGGTATTACTTTTCAGACCCCTTGATACGCGACCGCGGGTGCCGAGACCGTCTCGGCACCCGCGGCATAACTAAAGCCAGAATTGGAGAACAGGAAAACACAGCCGCAGCTGCTTTTCGCAAGGGACCTTTCTTGTCGGGATCCTACTCTTGACGTCCCTGCCCTGCTTTGTGGAGGACGCCGCCCTCCAAAGAGCACCGTACCGAAAACACCTCCGGCAGTCTTGAGCCTCCCATCACCTTGTTGAGGCGGCGGCCGAATTCGGGCTCGAAACGGACGGCTGCCGCCGTGTTGCTACTCGCCGAGATCGGCGGGCCTGCCTGTCAGATCGCAGCGACCGCCTCGGCCAGCAGGTCGCGTACCTGACCCGCAACCGCATGCAGTGCAGGATTATCGATCGCCTGCATCGAGGCCACCGGGTCAATCGCGCTGACCTCAACCCCGCCTGCGACCTCGCGCAGGATCACATTGCAGGGCAGCATCGCGCCAACGCGCGGCTCGATACCGAT
>JAIUPE010000171.1:0-620 GCA_020160875.1 Pseudomonadota bacterium | reverse complement strand
GATGGCCTGATGCGCCATCTTCGGATTGCAGGCGCCAAGGATTCGATAGGGCGGCATGTCCACGTCGAGCTTCTTCTCCATAGTCGCCTTGACGTCGATTTCGGTCAGGACGCCAAAGCCTTTGTCTGCAAGCGCCTTCCGGGCGCGGGCGTCGACCTCGTCAAAGTTCGCCCCGGTTACCAACCGATTGAACGTATAATTCATGGCGATTTCTCCCTGTAGGTTATTTTCGCAAATACTTGATCAGGGCGGCGATTGTTAGAGCCACAAGGACCAGAATGACGATCGTCCCCAGCCAGCCGAACCCCATCCCCAAGCCCATACCGTAGTCGTTCATCATCGAATTCTCCTATCACATGATGGCTCTGCCCCCGACGCCAGACTTGCGTCAAAGCGGCGGGGCAGCACTCATGTCAGTTGTTGTCCATCGTGCCTTTACCCATTCCCGGCATTCCGCCTTGCTGCCCGGCCGTGTGGCTCTGCATCATTTCAGCCATGGCACCCATTTCAGCCTCGGTCACTTGCGCATCACCGTCGGCGTCGTGCATCTGGAAGGCGCGCACCGTCATCGGCCGGGTGTGGGCCGCATGCATCACCGCGAATTCCTCCAACGACAGCTT
>JAIUPE010000170.1 GCA_020160875.1 Pseudomonadota bacterium | reverse complement strand
CGGGCGGCGGACCCCGCTAAATTCGACGCACGCGGCGGTGCGCGATGCGCCGCTAAGATGATCCGCCGCGCGCGGGGGCCGACTTCCTACTCGTGCTTATGCTCCGGTTCGGGCGCCGCCACGCCCGGCGAACCCGCGATGGGCGCCGGAACCCCCTTCAGCGCGTCGATGTTGTGCAAGCCGAACGGCTTGGCCATCGATTCAATCATATAGAAATCGGGTTTGAAGTTGACGTTCTTCCACATGTAGAAGGGCGGCCGTTCGATTTCGTCGTACTCCACCGTCAGCATCGAGCCGCCATGCTCCTGCCCGTTGTTGGTGGTGTGGTCGTCGATGTGATCATGGCTGGCCCAGATCCCGGGATTGTTCATGCGCACGATCACGTCGGTGCGCTCGCCCGGCTGCATACCGATGACGTCGGCGCTATACGGATGTTCAAGGGCGTTGCCGTCCTTGTGGGTGACCAGGAAATCATGGCCGTGCAAATGGAAGGCGACCGGGATCGTTGCCGCATACAGGCGCAGGCGCACGACGTCACCGGTCTTTACGCGAAGCGGCTGGTTGAGCGGCATCGATCTGCCGTTGATGGAGAAAGACTGTAGCGGCTCGCCCGGCTTAAGACCTTCGCCCAGCTTTTGAGCCACGCGGTCGTTCCAGCCTGAGAACATGAGGACGGCGTCTTTGGTGACCTGACGCTCGATCTTGGTCGGCTTCTTGGGTTCGATGATCAGAGGGCCGAACATCCCACGCAGGCCCAGATGTTCGGCGACGTTGGTATGGCAATGATACCAAAGACTGCCCGCCTTCTCGGCAACGAACCGGTAGGTGTGGCTTTCCCCGGGTAGGATGTTTTTCTGGGAGATGTTGGGCGTGCCATCCGAGTCCCAGCTCTTGAACTGATAGACACCGTGCCAGTGTACGGTGTGGGCCTGCGTGCTTTTGTTGTGCACGACGACTTCGACGTCGTCCCCCTCCTTGACGTGAATCAGCGGACCCGGAACCTGGCCGTTGAACGCCCATACCTTGGCCTTGAAACCGGGCGCGACGGTGATTTCGACCTCCTGGATGTCCATTTCGAACTTACGTTGCTCGGCTTCGGCCGCTGAAACCGCGAACAGGCCGACAACGAACGCCAGGCATACGGCAAAACCGCGAACGGACATGGTCCCTCCAGGAGATGATGATCGAGTCCTGGTCTAAAGCGAGCGGCCGCAAGGCCAAAACCTGTGGAAAATACCTAGGTAGTTCCCCAAGCTGTCGCGGCGGCGGACCTGGTGGCACAGTTGCGCGAGACAAAAATACACCTGCAACAAAGGCTTCGTTACGCGGATGTCAAAACACAAAATCGCATTATTGGCTCTCCTCCTGACGGCCGCCGGCGCCGCCGCGCCGGCTCTGGGTGGCGACGCGGCGCGCGGCGCGGTGTTGTACAAGGAATGCGCCGGATGCCATGCGGCGCAACGCACCCTCATGGGCCCGCCGCATTGCGGCGTGGTGGGCCGGAAAGCGGCATCGGTCGAAGGCTTCGCGTATTCAGACGCGCTGCGCGAGTCCAACTTCGTGTGGGATGACGCGCACCTGCACGACTTCCTCACCTTCCCGATCATGAATATGCCGGGCACGAAGATGGGGTTCGCGGGGATGTTCGACGAGAACGACCGTAACGACGTGATCGCGTTCCTTAAAGAGCAACGCTCGGCCGACTCACCGATGTGTCAACCGGGCGCCGACCCCGCGCCGCCGCCGGGCACGAATGCCGGCGAACTCGGAGGCACGACGCCCGCGCCGACTCATGTGACCGCAAATCCGATTACGCCGACGCCTTGAAACGTCGCGGCTATTTCGCGGCCGCGGGCCAAGCCACGCCCTGCTCTTTCTTCGTCACCGCGCCGACGCCCTTGAACAGGAAGCGTTGGATGCGCGCGCCTGTGTAGGTTTCCGTGGCGTAGAGATTGCCTTTGGAATCCGTCGCGAGATTGTGCACGCCGAAGAACTGACCCGGCTGGCGGCCCCCGTCGCCGAATGAGGTGAGCACTTCAAGCGTTTCGCGGTCGAGGATGTTGATCTTCTGATCCACGCCGTTGGCGGCGTAGATGTACTTCTGCTGCGGATCGCGCGAGAAGGTCATGTCCCACACCGAACCTGATCTGTACGTCTTCGGATCGATGAAGGCTTCTTTGACGAAGGTGCCGTCCTTCTTGAAGACCTGGATGCGGTCGTTGACGCGGTCGCAGACATAAACAAATCCGTCGTTCGACACGATGACGCAGTGAACGGTGGAGAACTGTTTCGCCGGCGGCGATGCAGGATTGTACGGCGCGAGCGGCGCGTCGTCGGGTTTCGCGCCGTAAGCGCCCCAATGACGTTTGTATTTTCCGGTGTCGGCGTCGAGGACAACGATGCGCCGATTGCCGTAACCGTCGGAGACATAGACTTCGTTCGCGGCCGGATCGGGGAAGATCTTCGACGGCTTCCAGAAGTTCGCGAGATCGTTGCTGCCGTTGTGGACGCCGTGCGTGCCGACTTGCAGCATGAACTTGCCGGCGCTGGTGAATTTCAAGATCTGCGTATCCTTCTCGCCGTTGCCCGCGAGCCAGATGTTGCCCCTGTGGTCGACGGTGATGCCGTGATTGCTGTCCGGCCAATCGTAACCCGCGCCCTTCCCGCCCCACGATGTGACGAGCGCGCCGCTTTGATCGTAGACGAGCACCGGCGGCGCGACCTTGCAGCACGCGCCGATGGGATCTTTACCGTTCACGGGCCCTTTCGCGCTGGCGAGCGCCTCGTCGTCAACGGCGTCGGCGACCGTGAGATCGGCGGCTTTGAAGTTATCCTCGACCGAGCCGGGACGATGGATGGTCCAGACGTTGTCCTTCGCATCGACCGCGAGACCGATGGTGGAACCGGTGACCCAATGATTGGGAAGAGGTTTGGGCCAGAAAGGATCGACTTCGAAGATGGGCGCTTGCGCGGGCTTATCGGCGGCGAAGGTTGGAGTAGCGCACGCCAAAAGCATGGCAGAAGCGGTAACGATAAAACGCATAGGTTTCTCCCCCTAGACGCACATCGATGAAGGCTAGCCTATAAGGCCGCGACCGAAACAGAAAGCGGGCGCTTCAGACTCCCATGTCATGCCCGGGCTTGTCCCGGGCATCCAGGGTTATGGAGCGCGATGAAAGCAGAGAAGTGCAGCGGGAGCCGCAGTCGACCGGTGGATTAAGTATACTGTCCCCTTATCTCCCGAGCGCTCTCCTTCGTGGCGAGGTCGTCAGAAATAAGAAGCTACCGGGATACCTCTATCGACTTCCTCGACATCCAGGCCGCGCGTATCTCGGCATATACGCGGTCGCTCGCAGTATCTAATTCTTTAATTGGACAGTTCACAGCTCTCCGCGCTTTTACATAATCCGAGAGGCCCAAGGTATCGACCACCAGAGGATCGAACTTAAAAAGTAGACTGTCTCCTCCTCGAACGAAGGGCTGCACCACCGGCGGCCACAGCGATTGCTGAAATTCGATATCTGTGATGGCGCTCCATGGGGCGGCCCAGGGACCGCAGCTAATTCCAATGTTATCGAGTGAAATCTTGGGAATTGGATTATCAGACCGTCTATACCCTGCCCATACAAAGAAGCAGCCCAGGGCGCTAACGAACACGATGTAGAAGACGGACCTAAAAACTCCATTTTTCTCGATTAGTGTGCGAATTCTAAAAATGCACATCACGACTAGTATTGCGCATAGAGCGGCGGCGCCAAAAAGTCCGCTCGAAATTTCATAGTAGCTTTGTATGTGGGTTGGCATGCTTACGCTCTGAGGTGTGTCCTAAATGAGTTCCCAGGCGCCAAGCTTCGAAATCTTCGATCTCTAGGTCAAGCTCGGGAATAACAAGACAAGACGCGACAGACAAACCCCAAACAAAAAAGCCCGGACCTTGCGGCCCGGGCTTCTCGTTTCCTCATCGTCTCTCGCTTAGTGCGCGGCCAGGGCGGCCAGCAGGAGGAGCGCGACGATGTTGATGATCTTGATCATCGGGTTGACGGCCGGACCGGCGGTGTCCTTGTACGGATCGCCGACCGTGTCACCGGTGACCGCGGCCTTGTGGGCGTCGGAGCCCTTGCCGCCGTGGTGACCGTCTTCGATGTACTTCTTGGCGTTGTCCCACGCGCCGCCGCCCGAGGTCATCGAGATGGCGACGAACAGGCCGGTGACGATGGTGCCGAGCAGCATCGCGCCGAGCGCCGTGAAGGCCTGCGCCTGACCGGCGATGGCGTTCACTACGTAGTAGAGCACGATCGGCGACAGCACCGGGAGCAGCGACGGGATGATCATTTCCTTGATCGCGGCGCGGGTCAGCATGTCGACCGCGCGGCCGTAATCGGGCTTCGCGGTGCCTTCCATGATGCCCTTGATCTCGCGGAACTGGCGGCGCACTTCGTTCACCACCGAGCCGGCCGCACGGCCCACGGCCTGCATGCCCATGGCGCCGAACAGGTACGGCAGCAGCCCCCCGATGAACAGACCTACCACCACGAACGGATTTTCCAGGCTGAACTGGATGTCGAGATCCGCGAAGTAGTGTTTAAGGTCCTCGGTGTAGGACGCGAACAGCACGACGGCCGCGAGGCCGGCGGAACCGATCGCATATCCTTTGGTCACGGCTTTCGTGGTGTTGCCGACCGCATCCAAAGCATCGGTGGACTTACGCACTTCCGGCGGCAGGTGCGACATTTCGGCGATCCCGCCGGCGTTGTCGGTCACCGGACCGTAAGCGTCGAGCGCGACAACGATACCCGCGAGCGCGAGCATGGTGGTCGC
>JAIUPE010000169.1 GCA_020160875.1 Pseudomonadota bacterium | reverse complement strand
TGATGCGCGCAGCGGCCGGTTGCCCAGCACGAGACCGGCAAGATAAACCGCGAGAAAGCCGCTGCCGGACAGCACGGATGTCAGCGAATAAATCAAAATCGCGGCAGCGATCACCAGCAATGGGTGGAGCCCACCGGGAAGATTGATGCGGTTCAGTGCGATTGATGCCGCGAAGCCGCCGATCAAACCCATTGCGGCGCCTATAACGGCATGGCCGATCAGCGTTCCAAGGAGGCTTGCCGGCGCGATATCCAGTCCCTGCTGCTGCAACGAGATGATCTGTACCAGGACGATTGTCAGGAATACCGCTACCGGATCGTTGGTGGCTGATTCCATTTCGATCGTCGCCCCGATTCGTTGGCGAATCTGAAGGCCGCCGGCATGGATAAGGAAAAACACCGCGGCGGCATCGGTGGAGGCAATGACGGTGCCGAGGAGCAATCCATGAACGAGCGGAATGTTCAGGACTTCCGCCGCGGCGAAGCCCGTCAGTCCGGCGGTGATGACAACTCCTAGCGTCGCCAGCAGCAGAGCCGGCCTCACCGCGCCCTTTAGATGCCCGATCTTGGTGCGCAGGCCGCCATCGAACAAAATAACGGCGAGCGACAGGGAACCGATGATGTAGGTGAGTTGATAGTCGCTGAACGAAATCCCGCCCGGGCCGTCCTCCCCGGCAAGCATTCCGATGACGAGGAAGACGAGCAATAAGGGCGCGCCGAAGCGTTGCGCGACCAGGCTCGACAGGATTCCAAGGAGGACGAGCACCGACCCGAAGAGCAGAAGCGTATTTGCGGTCTCGATGCTATCCATGCTGGCAGATGGTCCCTTGGCGCGCTCCTAGGCGAGCGCGCTCTTGAAAAGTTCGACGCTGCGTCCGTGTGCCAGCGCACAGGCTTCGGGGTGATAGTGGCTTGGATCGTTGGCGCGGCAGAAGGCGTGCGGCATTCCTGGATAGACGTGCACCGCAATGTTGGCTTTGTTCTTTACTGCGGCCTTGATGGCGTCGATTGCGTTCTGCGGAATGTAGGAATCGCTTCCAGCCAAGTGCAAGACCGTGGGTGCTTTAATGTTTTTCACTTCTGCTAGTTTGGTATCGATCCCGCCCCCGTAATAGCTCGCGCTGGCATCGGTGTCCGTGCGCGCTGCGGTCAGATATGACAGGAGCCCGCCCAGACAGAAGCCGAGATTACCGACTTTTCCGGTGCAGCCAGACGTGCGGCGCAATGTGTCGATCGTGGCCTGAATGTCCTCAACGCCTGTATCGACGTTGAACTTCTGGTAGTAGCCGAAGCCTTCTTCGAGTTGCGCCTTGATCGTCGGATCGAGTTGGACGCCCGGCTTCATGCGCCAGAAAATGTCCGGAGCGAGGGCCATGAATCCTTGAGACGCGTACCAATCGGCCACAGAGCGGACCCAAGGATTGACCCCAAAAATCTCCTGGATCACCACCACGCCTGGCCCCTTGCCAGAAGGCGGCGCGGCCAGATAGCCCATGAAGCTGCCGTCCTTGCCGCTGATCGTGATGTCCTTGCCGCTCATCGGGCTCTCCCTCAACAAAACGCACGCGTATTCTGTCTTAGGAAGATTCGCCTGTATGCGCCAGGAAAAGCAGGCTTCTGGCCGAGCGCATTTGCAGACAACCTTTGGGAAATATTCTAATGTTCGGCCCCTGGGAGCATTAGGACCTCCGCGATCATGAGCCAACACAAGAAGACAGCAGGCCGCGCACCGGACCGCCTTATTGTCGGCCTCAGCGGCGCTTCGGGTATCGTATACGGCGTGCGGATGCTCGAAGTTCTGCGCGGGACCGGGCTCGAAATTCACCTGGTTATGTCGAAGTCGGCCGAAGTCACGCTGGCCCATGAAACCGATTACAAGGTCGCCCAGGTTAAGGCGCTCGCGCACGTCGTCCATCAGAATACAGACCTGGGCGCAGCGATTTCCTCGGGTTCATTCAAGACGATGGGCATGGTCGTCGCCCCGTGCTCTATCCGGACTGCCTCGGAGGTCGCCTACGGCGTAACATCGACCCTTATGGCCCGCGCCGCCGATGTCGTTCTGAAGGAGCGCCGGCGACTTGTCCTGATGGTCAGGGAGAGTCCGCTTCATACGGGGCATCTGCGTACGCTGACACAGCTTTCTGAAATTGGCGCTATTGTCGCGCCGCCGCTGCCCGGTTTCTACGCGCGTCCTGAAACGATCGAGGAAATGATCGATCACACCATCGGGCGGACCTTGGATCTCCTGAATATCGAGACCGGCCTGGTCAGGCGTTGGCGCGAACCGGCGGATGATACGGCGTTACAACGCGGCCGGAAACGTAAGCTCTCCAAATGACCTCGGTCGTTGACGCGGCCGTGAAAGCCAATCCACTCTGGGATTTCGTGACTTGGGCCTACAAGCGCGACGGGGTCGAGACGGCCTGCCTCGCATTGCAAAACCGCCTCAATGCCGACGTCAACATCATCCTCTTTTGTATATGGCTGTCGTTTCGCGGCGCAGGCACGAGTAATCTTGCGACCTATCTCGGGACGGCGCTCAAGATTTCGCGCGACTGGCAGCGCAATCTGGTCGAGCCGATGCGCACCAGCCGGCAGAACCTCAAACATGTGCTGGAAACCGGATCCTTCGCCGGCGCCGAGCGGCAGGCGGCAGAGGCGTTACGCGAGCGAATCAAACAGAGCGAACTTGATCTTGAACATCTACAGACCCTCGCGCTTTATGCCTTGGTCACCACAGGCGACGACCAGGGGGTGACCCGCTCGCCGGCCGAGCAGAAGGACGACGCCCATAACAACCTCACGGTCTATTTCGCCGCGTCGGGCATCAAGCTCGATCCCCTGGCCCAGACCCATGTGATGCGGATTCTGACCACCATTTTCGGGGCTTAAGCCGAAACGCCGGGCCTACAATTGGGGCCGTTGTCCGACCTTGGCCACGATATCTTGGGTCAAAGGGAAAATCCCACTGACGACCTACAAAATTCACACCCGTCTGTCTTGGCCAGGGGGGGCTTTTATGGTGAGCTTCCTTCCGAACGGTGCATAAAAAAAACGGGCGGTGCTTTTACGCACCGCCCCAAGTTTCAGGGACGCACCTCGGAACCGCCCTCAATTCCCGTTGAGGGCGGTTTGTGTTTCTAGAGCGCGGCGAGCATGCACGCGACCAAGGGATGCCGTACGACATCCTGCTTTGACAGGCGAACCACGGCGATATCGGAAATGGTGCTCAAGCGCTCAGAAATGTCCCCGAGACCGGATACGCCGGGCAACAGATCGCTTTGATCCGGATCGCCCGTGATGACCATCGTCGAGTGCCAGCCTAACCGCGTGAGCAGCATCTTGATCTGACCGTAGGTACAATTTTGTGCCTCGTCGATCACGACGAAGGCGTTGTTCAGTGTCCGTCCGCGCATATACGCGATGGGAGCGATCTCAATGGTGCCATCGGAAACGAATTGACGCAACCTTTTGCCGCCAAGACGGTCCGAAAGGGCGTCATAGAGCGGGCGCAGGTAGGGTGCCATCTTCTCTTCCATGGTGCCGGGCAGGTAGCCCAGCGCTTCGCCAGCTTCGATCGCGGGCCGCGATAGCACGATGCGGTCGATACGTGATTCCTCAAGGGCTTTCACCGCCGCAGCGATGGCGAGATAGGTTTTTCCAGTTCCGGCCGGTCCAATTGCCAGGGTCAGCGCTTTGCTTTCGATTGCCTCCATCAGCTGGCGCTGAGCATCGCTGTGTGGCTTGACGTGGCGGATGAAACTCTGGTCGCGACGTTCTTCGATCGGATCCCAACCCCCAGGGATCGCATGCAGTTGGAAACTGTCGTTGTTCTCGTGAAAATGCTTCTTTGTACGAGCTGACCGTTTGCCCATCTGGACCTTTTGCTCCTGAATGGTGAACTTACCCGTCCCGGCCCGGCGGATGCCGTGCGCGAGGTCGTCACGTCTGACTTCGGCGCCTCCTTTGCTTGCGTATGGGGATGCGGAAATAAAATGCGGCGGGCGATCATCGCGCCCACGTTCGTTCGGTGTGTTTAGGAATGCTGGGGGAGTATGAGCGCCGAAGGCTAGGCACCCGGCGTCCTCGGTGTGGTCGGACCCCGTGTCGGTGATAGCGTCGTAACCTTGAGTTCGCGCCGTCTGCATGAGCTCTGGCGAACGTCCCCTATTACTGTGGGAATTATACTAAAATTACGCAGATTGTCACCCCATTTTGTATGTATGTCTCACTACACCCCAAGATGTGGCGGCCAGACCGGCCTGTATTTGACGTAAGATCGCCCCGGGCTGTGGATGAAATTCGGTTCCTCTTACTTTCGCAAAGGGATGAGCGTTGATGACGCACGATGGACAACGCCCCGACGACCCGCTGGCTGATCTGGAGCGCTGGATGGCGCAAGGTCAGGGCGTCGTGCTCGCGACCGTCGTCGCGACATGGGGTTCAAGTCCGCGTCCTGTTGGCAGTCACATGGCCATCAATGCGCGTGGGGATTTCACGGGGTCGGTTTCAGGCGGATGCATTGAAGGCGCGGTCATTACGGCCGCGCTCGAGAGCCTTGAAAACGGTCAGCCCAAGCTTTTTGAGTACGGTGTGTCCAACGAAATGGCCTGGGAGGTAGGTTTGGCGTGCGGCGGTCGTATCCAAGTCTTTGTGGATCCGCTCATGCCATGAAAGCGGAACTTCTTCGCATGCTTCAGGAATGGCGGGCGCAAAAGCGCGCCTGCGCCATTGTCACCCGCTTGGCGTCAGGGGGCACGGTGCTTGTGGACGACACGAGCGTGGCCGGCGCGTTGCGTTTAAGCGAACAGGAGCTCGAGACCGTACGAGCGCGGATCGCGACCGATCAGTCGGGTATCATGGAAGGCGATCTCTTCGTGCGCGTTTACGCGCCGCCGCTCCGGATGATTATTGTTGGGGCGGTTCATATCGCCAAAGCATTGGCGCCCATGGCGGGGCTGTCC
>JAIUPE010000168.1 GCA_020160875.1 Pseudomonadota bacterium | reverse complement strand
AACCGCACGCGAATATTTTCGCCGTGCGCTGTCTCGCCGCGGCGTCCGCCTTGAGCTATGCGGTCTGGCTCGCGATCTTCGCCATCTACCGCTACATCACACCGCTCGAGATGCTCGCGCCGCTCTTGATCGTCGCGGCCGTTGCGCTTTGGCCTGTGTCCTCGCGCGCGCGGACGATCATCGCCGCCGCTCTCCTGCTTATGGTCACCGTCTCCGTGCGCCTGCATGAGGATTGGACCCGCAAGCCATGGGCGCCGGGTCTCGGCGGCCCCTTCGTCGGTGTCGCGCCGCCGGTGCTCGACGATCCCAATACCCTCATCCTCATGACCGGTCTCGCGCCCACAGCCTTCGTGATCCCGGCGTTCCCGCCCGACGTGCCGTTCCTGCGGCCCGTCAGCTATCTCGCGGGGCCAGACCACGACACGCTGTTCATCGAGACCGTTAAGCGGCGCTTGGCCGCGCATAAGGGCACGGTCCTGATCCTGGAGCCCTCCTGGGATCATGAGACGGCGGAGAGGTTCCTGCCCATGCTGGGGCTCGCCCCGGATCACGCGCATTGCCGCAAGCTTCCGAACACCCTCGACGACACCCTTGAGCTCTGCCCTGCGTGGAAGTTGCCGTCATTCCCTCGATAAGCCCTGCATTTCCGCCGTGCGAAGTGCTATCTGAACGCGACAGGACCCCTCCGCTTTGAAGGCCGACTTGAAAACCGCCGTCCTCATCCCCTGCTATAACGAAGAAGCCGCCATTGCCGCGGTGGTGCGCGATTTCCGCGCCGCGCTGCCGGATGCGGCCATCTACGTGTACGACAACAATTCGAAGGACCGTACGGTCGAGCTCGCCGCATCAGCCGGTGCGGTCGTCCGGCGCGAGACGCTCCAGGGCAAAGGCAACGTTGTGCGGCGCATGTTCGCCGACATCGACGCCGATGTGTATGTGATGGTCGACGGCGACGACACCTACCACGCGCCCAGTGCGCCGATGCTCATCGAGAAGCTCCTCTCCGAACAACTCGATATGGTGAACGCGCAGCGCATCTCCACCGCCGAAGCGGCTTATCGCAGGGGGCACGTCCTCGGCAATCGTCTGCTTACCGGTCTTGTCGGCGGCATCTTCGGCAAACGCACCGACGACATGCTGTCCGGCTACAGGGTCTTCTCGCGCCGTTTCGTGAAGACCTTCCCCGCGCTCGCGGGCGGGTTCGAGATCGAGACCGAGCTCACGGTCCACGCGCTCGAGATGCGCATGCCCTTCGCCGAGGCGCCCACACCCTACAAGGAACGTCCGCCGGGATCCGTCAGTAAACTCTCCACTTACAAGGATGGCCTGCGCATCCTCTTCATGATCGGTAAGCTCGTGAAGGAAGAACGCCCGATGCAGGCGTTCGCGCTCGCCGCGGTCGGTCTTGCGCTCGCTTCGCTCCTGCTCGCCGTGCCGTTGATCCTCACCTATATCGAAACCGGCCTCGTGCCGCGCTTGCCGACGGCCGTCCTGGCTGCGGCGCTCATGATCCTTTCGTTCCTGTCGCTCACTTGCGGGCTCATTCTCGATTCCGTCACACGCGCGCGGCGCGAGGCCAAGCGTCTGGCGTATCTATCCCTGCCGGCGCCGGGCGCGGAACGTCCGTGATGAGCGGGACGCCGCGCGCCGCGTCTCACGAATTCCTGCGCTTTGTGATTGTCGGCGCCGCCGGCTTCGTCGTCGATGCCGGCGCGCTCATGTTCGCCACGTCCGCGCTCGGACTCGGTCTCTACAGCGGTCGCGTTTTTTCTTATTTGTGTGCCGCCACCTTCACTTGGATTTGTAATCGGCGGTTCACCTTCGCCGGGACCGCGCAGCCGGCCATCGTGCAATGGTTGAGATTCCTCGGTGCCAACGCCATCGGCGGCGCGGTGAATTACGGTGTGTATGCGGCTGTCGTGACATTGAGCGTCCTCGGCGCGCGTTTTCCGGTCCTCGGCGTCGCGGCGGGCTCGGCCGCCGGCCTCCTCTTCAATTTCGCCGTCAGCAAATATTGGGTCTTCCGGCGCGCGGATTGAGGCTTGTGCCGCCCCGGCTTTGCGTGAAACCGGGAACTTGTCCTCGTGATCTCTCGTTATACCGGTGAGAGTTCGGCACGGACGCGTGCGTCCTGCGGGTATAAGCCGAGGCATATGCACGCAATCGCAGTGTGCGTCGGGCATCGATGTGGATGGAGGGCGCCGTGAAAGACGTCGACCCCGCCCATGAACGCTGCGCGGGCGGAGGGGTAATTCCCTTAACCGTGCGTGGTCATGGGTTTCTTCTCACCCTTCGCGTTAAGTGGGCCCGACAATGAGCATTTGCCTCAATCTCGCCACGAGTCCGCGAGATCTCCGCCATAGTGCCAGCGTTTTTCTTCGCGTCCCGGTTATTGGAGATTCAAATGAAAACTGTTGCATTGAAACATGCCGTTCTCGCCTCATGCGTCGCACTTGTGCTTGTGGGCTGCGGTGAAACGCGCGGCGAGCGCGCGCTCTCGGGCGCCGCCATCGGAGCCGGCGCCGCCGCGGTCGGCGGTGCGATCCTGGGCTACAACCCGCTTACCGGCGCGCTTATCGGCGGCGCGGCTGGTGCGGTCGGCGGCGCGGTCACCAAGGACCGTGAATGCGACGATGTCAACGATCGCCCCACGGGACGTTGCTAACGATGCCGGCGCGAGAGCACGAATCTCACCGTGCTCTCGCGTTTTGAGCGTCTGATTGCGGACTTAAATACCTTTTTCCCGCCATCGTTCCGCCGCAGGGACGGGGTCATATCTCTGTCATCGACATGTTTGGAAGGGAGAGAACGTATGACCTTTCGTACACTGAATTTCCTCGCGCCCATGCTTGCCGTGCCCATGCTTGCGCTGGCCTTTATCGCCGGCGCCGCGCCAGCGAACGCCGCGCCTGTGCAGCGCTCTGCATTCGATGGAAGCCATGCGCAAGTGATCCTCGTTGATCATCGCGATGGCCGCGGTCGTGGCGGTTATGATCGTCAGCGGCGCGGCCATGATCGTGGGTATCGCGGCGTCTATTCGCGCAATCACTATCGTCCGCATTATAGAGCCTATCGCGCGCCGCGTTACGTCTACGCGCCGCCGCCGGCTTACTACTATCCGCCCGCCTACTATCCGCCCGCCTACTATCCGTATGACGACTATTATTACGGTTCTCCGCGCACCGGATATTTCAACTTCTCCTCGCCGAACTTGGGCTTTTCGTTCGGCTATTAAGCGAAAAACTTTGCGACGAAAGGGACGCCGGCTCGTGAACGGCGTCCCTTTCGCGTGTTTTTTCATGGCGCTCCCACGCACGCGTTCTGCGCGCAACGCGCGTGTGGAACCACTCTCATCAAGCATGCGTTGGTGAGGGCGCGAAGGAGCGCCGTTTCGTACACGCCGGCATGCAGAAGGACTCCGGCGCGAGCGTTTGAAAACCAAGAGGCCGTTGAAAGGTTTATCGATGCGTGCTCACCGCGTTTTGTTTTCCACCGCCGCCACGCTTTGCTTGTTTTCGCTCGTTGCCTGTTCCGGTCCGGACCCCGATGTGTCCTCCAATATCGCGGACGCGCCGCAAACACCGCTTCCCGTTACCAAGATCGCGGCATCTCCAGCGTCCGATTTTCCCGCTTACACGGATGCGTCCAGTGAGGTCGCCGAAGGCGCGCGCTTGTTCGGGTATAAGCGTTGCGCGGAATGCCACTCCGATGCTGGCATCATGCTCGGTGCGGGTAACGGCAACATCGACACCATCGCGACGGCGATCCGCGACGGCCGCCCCGGCGGCATGCCCGCCTACAGCGGCAAACTCACCGACGCCCAAATCTGGCAAATCGCCGCCTTCGTCAAAGCGCTCGATACTCAGCGCGATGGCGAAACCATGCACGTCGACGTCGATCTCACCGCCGCGAATTAAAGAGCGTTGCGCGGGAAACGCGCGCGCAATCCATAAGACGTCGGTTCGATACGGTGATGCAACGAACGCTGCTGTCCTTTGACGGACGCGATATCAAAACAAAAAGGGCGCCCGAAGGCGCCCTTTTGTTTTGATGGTGGAGCTGGACGGAATCGAACCGACGACCTCTACAATGCCATCGTAGCGCTCTCCCAACTGAGCTACAGCCCCATGCCCATCAAGCATTTCCTGTTTTCGCAGGAACCGCGCGAAGTCTCTATTTGGGTCACCCCCGCGCGGGGTCTCGTGAAGTGGTGCGGAAATTAAGAAGTCGTCCGCGCCACGGCAAGCTAAAAATTCTCCATGTGGAGAATTACTTACTCGTCCTTCTCGACTTCGACTTCCACGTCGTCGTCATCTTCGCCGAGATCGGACGTGTCTTCGATCACGTCTTCATCTTCGTCGTCGCTGTCGTCGGCGATATCGTCGTCCTCGGGGGCGGCCTTCGGCGGCGCCTTGGCGGCGGCGGCGGCCTTCTCGCGGTCTTCCGCCGACGGACGGCGCGACGCCTTGAAGATCACCGGACGGGCATTGGCCGTCCCGCATTTCGGGCAAATCCCCGGTTGTTTATTGAGGTCGTAGAAGCGCGCACCACAGCTTTCGCAGGTCAGCTTCATTCCCAAATCGACTTTCGGCACGCCTCGTCCTCCGTTCGCGGTTTCCCGTCTTCCCTCGTCTACCAACGCCGCGCGAAGGGCGGTTGTCGCGGGGCAGGGGCATTTGCCATGCCCCAGCACCTACGTCAAACCGAAAAACCGTGGAATTTCCAGCTGTCGTATGGCGGACGGCCCCGCCGGGCCTGCCGCGCCGAAGCTCCGTGGAAGAACGCGGGAGGCCGAAGGGCCTTGGCGGGAGGCGGATAGCCAGCGGCGGGCCGGAATGCTAATGACCCCGCCATCATGCACAGTTCCGCAGCGCCCCTTAAGGCCGTCTCCGCCAAGGCAAAACCGCTGGCCGGCACCATCACCGTGCCGGGCGACAAGTCCATTTCCCACCGTGCGCTGATGTTTGGCGCCCTCGCGGTCGGGGAAACCTCCATTTCCGGCCTTCTGACCGGCGAGGATGTCCTGCGCACAGCCACCGCGATGCGGGCGCTCGGCGCCGAGGTCGAGCGGAAGGGCGCCGACTGGTTTGTCCGGGGACGGGGCGTCGGCGGCTTCCGCGAGCCGGCCGATGTTCTTGATATGGGCAATTCAGGTACGTCCGCGCGGCTCATCGCGGGCCTGCTTTCGGCCTATCCT
>JAIUPE010000167.1 GCA_020160875.1 Pseudomonadota bacterium | reverse complement strand
GCGGCGAAGAGTTCGCGATGATCCTGCCCGAAATCGACGCCGAGGCCGCGCGCAAGATCGCCGAACGCTGTCTGCGCCTGATCGAGAACTTGAAAATTCCGCACGAAGCTTCAACCATCAGCAACTTCGTGACCGCGAGCATGGGTGTCGCGACCATCACACCCGCCGCCGAATCCGGCGCCAAGGCGTTCATCGAGGCCGCGGACAAGCTGCTGTACAAAGCCAAACAGAACGGCTGCAACCGCGTCGAGGCCGCGTCCCTGTAGGAGCACTGGCGATATGGCGAACACGTTCTCCCCCGATCCGGCGCGCGTGTTCGCTTTTCTCAGACAGTGGCCGATCTATCAGCCGACCCCGGTGCGGGAGTTCAAGACCGCCGACGGCACCTTATTCATCAAGGACGAGACCGCGCGCATGGGGCTTGGCGCCTTCAAGGCGCTGGGCGGACCGTTCGCCGTATCTCAGCTTTTGGCGGACCGCTGGAGCGAGGTGATGAAATCGCCGCTCCCCGCCGATGAGGAATTGCGGGCGTTCGCCAAGGACGTCACCTTTGTCTGCGCGAGCGCGGGCAATCATGGGATGGCCGTGGCCGCCGGCGCGCGTCACGCAGGCGCGAAAGCGCGCATTCATCTAGCCGCCACCGTACAACAGGTGTTCGCCGACCGGCTGGAAGCGCATGGCGCAACGGTGGTGCGATCCGGCGATACCTATGAGGAAAGCGTCGCGGCGGCAACGCGCGATGCCGAAAGATCAAACAGCATCCTGCTCGCAGACGCTTCGTGGCCCGGTTATCACCGCCCGCCCGCTCTGGTCATGGAAGGCTACACCGTGATGGCCGAGGAGCTGCGCGAATACTTCAACACGCGCCGCGAGTGGCCGACGGATGTGTTCGTGCAGGCGGGCGTGGGCGGTCTTGCGGGCGCTCTCGCCCACATGATCCGTGCCAACTGGATCGAGCAGCCGCGGATTGTCGTTGTGGAACCGGACGCCGCGCCGTGCCTACGCGACAGTCACCGCGCGGGAAAATCCGTTGTCGTGCAAGGTCCGACCTCCAACATGGGCCGCCTGGACTGCAAGGAATCCTCGTTGATCGCCTTTGATATCCTGCAACGCTGCAATGTGAGGTACCAGACCGTGAGCGATGACGCCGCCGCGGCGGCGCAAGGCACCTTCCTGAGAGATTACGGAATTACGACCACGCCGTCGGGCGCCGCGGGCCTGGCCGCGCTGCTTGCCGATCGAAGCGCGCGTGCGCTGGTGATCGCCACCGAAGGCGCCGTGACAGGCACGAAACCCTAGTGTTGCTGCAAACGCTCGATCATGACGCTCTCAAGCTGATCGAAGGTGAACGGCTTGACGAGGACATCGTGATTGAGGAGCTGATTGCCCTTCTGCGTCGCTTCTTTGGCGTAGGCGGTCATATAGATGACCCGAATATCGGGCCGCGCATGGCGAATCATATTCGCGAGTTCGATGCCGGTGATGTCGGGCATCTGGATGTCGGTGATGATGGTGGTAATCGACCGACCTTTGCGTAAGAGCGCAATCGCCGCCTTCGCAGAATCGGCCTCGCACACGGCGTAACCAAGCGCGCGCAGCATCTCGCCGACCACAGCGCGCACCATCATTTCGTCGTCCACCACAAGTACGGTGCATGATTCATGTTTTGAGGCTTTGGTGCTATCCCCGGCGGATGAAGGCTGTTGTATGACCGCAGACTCCGAAAGGCGCGGCGCCCGCCGTCGCCTGCGGTCGCTCAACGCCGAACCAAAAGGGTTATTGAACCCGTATATATTTGCTCGCGCCGACATTTCAACGCCAAGAAACTCAATAAACACGGGAACAAAACCCCGAGTCCGGCGTTGTCACACGTCCTCCGGAATGCCCTCTCAGGCCGTCGTCGCCGGCCGAAAATTCTTCACCGCCTTGAATCCGATCCCGATAAAAACGAACAGCAAAATCCCTTGCGCGATGGCGAAGGGCGGCTCGCTTCCGGTCGGCGCGAGCGCATTGAGGGCGGGAATTTTCAAGAACGACTGCACGACGGCGAGGAAGGCGTTCAGATAGAACGCGATGGTGACGCAGACGGCGTAAATCCAACGCCAGGCGCCCGTGAGCTTAAAAACATAAGCGCCGGTCGCGGCCAGCGCGAAGAGAATAAGCGATAAGATCCCAAAGACATGTGACGGCAAAAGCTGCGCGACGGGAAAAAGGAAACCGGTGGCGCTGGTAAGAAGGGTCAGCGCGAGGAACGCAGCGCCGCCGCGCGGATGCACAGCGCTTTTCAAAAGCGCGGTGGCAACGACGATCCCGGCCACGAGGGCCAAAAGGCTGATGACAACGTGAAGCGTGGTGAAGGCCGACAACGACATTCCGAGTATCATGGCAAGCTCCCCCGATTGGCGCTTATCCCCAAAGGGTCACAATCTAAAGTCGATCCATAACCAACTTTCGATATAAAATTGTTATCACCAAACGCGCCGCATATATAGGCCAGCCGCAAAAGGGTCATCGTCACCGTGCCTTCAGCCCCGGACCATGATGAAAATAAAACCCCAGACCTCCTTCTGGTGAACGGGCAATTTACGACCCTCGATGAAGACCACCTAAATATCGACGCCGTCGCCATCACGGACGGCCGATTTTCGGCGGTCGGCACGGCGCGTGAGATCCGCCGGCTGGCCGGGCCGAAGACTCAAGTGATCGACCTCAAGGGACGCCGCGCGATCCCGGGTTTGATCGACAGCCACATGCACATCATCCGCGGCGGCCTCAACTACAACATGGAGCTGCGCTGGGACGGCGTGCCGTCCCTGGCCGACGCGATGCGGATGCTGAAGGTGCAAGTGGACCGCACGC
Organism: Pseudomonadota bacterium; assembly: GCA_020160875.1. Classification (GTDB taxonomy): domain Bacteria; phylum Pseudomonadota; class Alphaproteobacteria; order Rhodospirillales; family Rhodospirillaceae; genus SHVO01. The sequence goes on along the minus strand of JAIUPE010000167.1, from coordinate 2,413 downwards.
CCGCGCCGCAATGGGTGCGCGTGGTGGGCGGTTTCACGGAGCATCAATTCGCCGAGCGCCGCCTGCCGACGCTGGACGAACTGAACGCCGCCGCCCCGCATACGCCCGTGTTCATCCTGCATCTTTATGATCGTGCGCTGTTGAACCGCGCCGCCGTCGAGGCCGTGGGCTACACCAAGGATACGCCCAATCCGCCGGGCGGCGAGATCGCCCGCGACGGGAACGGCAACCCGACGGGACTTCTGCTGGCGCAGCCCAACGCCGCGATCCTTTATGCAACGCTCGCCAAAGGCCCGAAGCTTCCGCCCGAATATCAGAAAAATTCGACGCGTCACTTCATGCGCGAGGTGAACCGGCTTGGCGTGACCAGCGTGATCGATGCCGGCGGCGGATTCCAGAACTATCCCGACGACTACAAGATCATCGAGGACCTACACGCCGAAGGCCACCTGACCGTGCGCATCGCCTACAATCTGTTCACGCAGAAGCCCAAGGAGGAACTGAGCGACTTCGCGAGCTGGGTGAAGCGCGTGCGCCCGGGCCAGGGCGACGACCTTTATCGTCATAACGGCGCAGGCGAGATGCTGGTGTACAGCGCCGCCGATTTCGAGGACTTCCGCGAGCCGCGCCCCGAGATGCCGCCGTCGATGGAAGGCGATCTCGAACCAGTCGTCGCCCTCTTGGCGCAGAACCGCTGGCCATGGCGGATGCACGCGAGCTATGACGAGACCATCTCACGCGCGCTCGATGTTTTCGAGCGGGTGAACAAGACCGCGCCGCTTCAGGGAATTCCTTGGTTCTTCGACCACTGCGAGACGATCACACCGCGCAATATCGATCGTATCGCGGCCTTGGGCGGCGGGATCGCCGTGCAGCACCGCATGGCCTATCAGGGCGAATATTTCACCGCGCGCTACGGCGCCGCGGCGGCCGAGACGTCGCCGCCCATCGTAGCGATGTTGCGCGCGGGATTGCCGGTGGGCGCCGGGACCGATGCGACGCGCGTCGCCTCCTACAATCCTTGGGTTTCGCTGTACTGGCTGGTGACGGGCCGCACCATTGGCGGACACACCTTGTATCCTGCGGCGAACCGCCTCGACCGTATGACCGCGCTGCGGCTTTGGACGGCAGGAAGTGCGTGGTTCTCGGCGGAAGCCGAAAAGAAAGGGCGTATCAGGGTCGGCCAGCTCGCCGATCTTGCCGTGCTGTCCGACGACTATCTTTCGGTTGATGACGCGGCGATCAAGGACATCACCTCGGTGCTCACGTTGCTGGGCGGCAAGGCCGTGCATGCGAACGGCGACTTTCAGGGCCTCGCACCCGCCCTCCCCCCGGCAATGCCGGACTGGTCACCGGTGCGGCAGTTTGGCGGGTATCAGCAACGCCTGGAACCAAGCGCTCTCAACCGTTCAGCGGTCCGTCTACATTGCGGATGCGCGAACTCGTGCGGGGTCCATGGACATGCGCACGGCGCGGCCACGGCGGCGCCGACGTCCGATCCAAAAGCGTTCTGGGGCGCGCTGGGTTGTTCGTGCTGGGCTGTGTGAGCCTAGCCGCGCCGTAAGATGAACTCTTCGTCCAACGCCTGGCCGACGACGAACTTATATTCGCCGACCCTGGTGAATCCGCGCCGCGCATAAAGCTTCTGCGCCCCGAAGTTCTCGGAAAAGACGCCGATCCATAATTTGCGGCCCGGCTTATCGAGCCAGTCCAGCGCGGCGTCGAGGAGCGCATTGCCGATGCCGGCGCCCTGCAGTCCGCTTTTCACATAGAGCCGCTTGAGTTCGCCGCAGGCTGGCGTCACATCGGGATGCGGGAGACCGCAGGGCCCGGCTTGCGCGTAGCCGACAATCTTGCCGTCCAGGACCGCCTTGAACGTGATTTCCGCCGGATCCTCGATCAGCGCGCGGAAAACATCGGGCTGATATTTCGCGTCCAAAAAGGCCGCGAGGTCCTCAGGCGTGTAGTGCGTGAAGGTTTCCGCAAAAGTGATCCGGCCAAGATCGGCGATCTCCGCGGCATCCGCTGCCGTTGCTTTGGAGACGACCGCCTGCATTTTTTACTTCGGCCGCTTCTGGAATTTGCGGTCGAGCTTCAGACCAGCGCCACCGGACTTCGCGTGCGCCGCTTTGCCGTGCGCGGCCCACTTCGGCTTGCCGTGATTCTTGTTGCGCGGCTTGTCACGGGGCTTGTCACGATCCGGACGCTCGCGCGGGGTGTCGCCGGTGTGCTCGTCCTGTCTCGGCGCGTGCTTGAACTCGCTCTTCGCCTTCCACTCGCCTTTCGGCTTGAACTCACCTTTCGGCTTCCAGTCGCCCTTTTGCTTGAAATCGCCCTTGGACTTGAAGTCGCCTTTCGGCTTGAACTCGCCTTTCGGCTTCCAGGTCTTTTGACCGCCCTCGTCATCCTTGCG
>JAIUPE010000166.1 GCA_020160875.1 Pseudomonadota bacterium | reverse complement strand
ACCAATCGCGGACGCATAGGGGAGCCCCATGCAGGGGCCGAAAAGATCAGCGCGGTACCAGGTGCGGTCGGTATGCTTCGAAGCCCACTATTTGTTCGGCATGCCCGATGAACAGATCGACGTCCTGGTCCATCCTCAGTCCGTGATCCATAGCATGGTGGAATATTGCGATGGCTCGGTCCTGGCCCAACTGGGCAGTCCGGACATGCGCACCCCCATTGCTTACGCGCTAGGGTGGCCGAAGCGCCTCGATGCACCAACGACAAGACTCAACCTCGCCGCGCTGGGGTCGCTAACCTTCGAGCAGCCCGATGAAATCCGCTTCCCGGCGCTGCGTCTGGCCCGCCGCGCGTTGCAGTCGGGCGGCAGCGCCCCTACAATTCTTAACGCCGCTAACGAAATCGCCGTGGCGCGGTTTTTGGCCGGAGAAGTGGGCTTCCTTGATATTGCCGCAATCGTCGAGCACACCATGGACCGAGTGGCGCACCAATCGCTTAATACCCTTGAAGACGTGATGGAGATCGACGCGGAAGCCCGCCGTGTGGCGCAAGCGGCGAGTAACTTGAGCGCGGCCGCCGAATAGGCCGGCGCTGACGATATGTACCGCCGCTTCACCGCGGCTTTAGGAGATGCACAGCGTGCTTGAACACCTTTTCGGCGTTCCGTTTACCCTCGTCAGTTTCTTCATCGCCCTGTCGGTCGTGGTGTTCGTCCACGAGTTCGGCCACTTCTTCGTCGCCCGCCGCTGCGGCGTGCGCTGCGAAGCCTTCTCCATCGGCTTCGGCCCCGAGATCTTCGGGCGCACCGATAAGCACGGCACGCGCTGGAAGCTCTCGCTGATCCCGCTTGGCGGTTATGTGAAGATGTTCGGCGAAGGCGAGACCATGCAGGTGGTCGAAGGCGGCAAGACCACCGAAGTCCCGCGCGAGCTGACCCCGGAAGAACGCGCCGTCTCCTTCCGCTATAAGACCCTCGGCCAGCGTGCCGCGATCGTGTTCGCCGGCCCGGCCGTGAACCTCATCTTCGCTGTCCTTGTCTTCTGGCTCACCTTTTCCATCGGCGGGCGTCCGACGACCGATCCCGTCATCGGCGGGATCGTCGAGGGCGGCGCGGCGGCGGAAGCCGGCATCCTGCCCGGTGATCGCATCACCACCATCGACGGCAAGCCGGTCGACCGCTTCGAGGACATCCAGACCATCGTGCTGCTCGCCAACGGCGCGCCAATGGAAATCGGCATCCGCCGCGAAGGCGCCGCCGACCAGGTGTTCTCGGTTACCCCGCGCGTGCGCGAGGACAAGGACGAAGACGGCAATGTCACCAAGCGCCTGATGCTCGGGATCCAGGCCTCCCGTGACCACATGACCGTCACCCGCCTGAACCCGATCGCCGCCGTCGGCGCGGCGTTCGGCCAAGTCTATGACGTGATCCACACCACCAAGGTCGCCGTCGGCCAGATGATCATGGGTGAGCGCGGGACCGAGGATCTGGGAGGGCCCATCCGGATTGCACAGATTTCAGGGCAGGCGGCCAAAACCGGGGTCCTTGGTTTCATTCTCTTTATGGCGATTCTGTCGATTAATCTTGGGGTTGTGAACCTTTTCCCGGTCCCGCTCCTTGACGGCGGACACCTCATGTTTTACGCCATCGAAGCCGTGCGCGGACGACCGCTTTCGGAACAGGTCCAGGAATGGGGTCTGCGTGTGGGGTTGGCTCTTGTCCTTACTCTGATGCTGTTCGTGACCTGGAACGACATCGTCCAGTTGATCCGCACATAGAAGGCAACCCGCTGCGTTTAACGCCGGCGGATCGATAATGCTGGGAAGGTTTCGATGATTGGGGCGTCTGGAACGGTTCGGCGCAGCGTGCGGCGCGGGTGGCATCTTGTGCCGCTCTCAGCCCTTCAAGCGGGCGCCATGATGGCGCTTCTCTCCGGCGCGGCCGTGTTTGCATTGCCGGTGAGCGAGGTTCGCGCGCAGAGCGCAACCGATACAATCCAAGGCATCGCCGTCCAAGGCAGCCAGCGTATCGAGCCGGCCACGGTGCGCACCTACGTGACCGTGCGTGAAGGCGATCCGTTCGATCCTTCGCGTATCGATCAATCTCTCAAGAACTTGTTCGGCACCGGCCTGTTCGCCGACGTGTCCATCACTCGCGGCGAGAACAACGTCCTGGTCATCCGCGTGGTCGAGAATCCGATCATCAACCGGATCTCGCTTGAAGGTAACGACAAGATCAAGGACGAGGACCTGACCAAGGAAATGCAGCTCCGTCCGCGCGTGGTGTATACGCGCAACAAGGTGCAGCAGGACGTCGAGAAGATCCTCGAGCTTTATCGCCGCAAGGGGCGCTTCGCAGCCCGCGTCGATCCAAAGGTCATCGAGTTGCCGCAGAACCGCGTCGATGTGGTCTTCGAAATCAGCGAAGGCAGCCCAACCTATGTGCGCACCATCAATTTCGTCGGCAATGACTCCTTCGATGATGATGAGCTGCGCGGTGTGGTGCTGACCCGTGAAGAACGTTGGTGGCGCTTCCTGACGTCCAACGACACCTACGATCCGGATCGTATGAACTACGACCGTGAACTTCTGCGCCGCCACTACGTGCAGAACGGTTACGCCGATTTCGAGGTCATCTCCGCGGTGGCCGAACTCGCGCCGAACCGCGAGAACTTCTACATGACCTTCACCGTGAAGGAAGGTCCGCGCTATCGCCTGAACAAGGTCGATCTCGAAGTCGCGATCAAGGATTTGCCGCGCGATATCCTCGAGAAGGCCGTCATCCCGCAGTCGGGTGATTGGTTCAATGGCAAGGCCATCGAAGACACGATCGACGCCATCACCGACGCGGCGGGTACGGCTGGTTACGCTTTCGTCGATATCAATCCGCGTGTGCGCCGTAACGAAGCCGACAAGACCATCGATCTCACGTTCCAGGTGCAGGAAGGTCCGCGCGTGTTCATCGAGCGCGTGGACGTGAAGGGCAACGTGCGTACGCTGGATCGCGTCATCCGCCGTGAAATGCGCCTTGTCGAAGGTGACGCCTTCAATACCGCCCGCGTGCGCCGTTCGCGCGAGCGTCTCGAGAACCTTGGTTTCTTCAAGCGCGAGACCGTCAAGATCGACAACGCGCCTTCGGATGTCTATCCGGACCGTACGATCTTGACCGCCACCGTTGAAGAACAGCCGACCGGCGAGCTCAGCTTTGGCGTCGGTTATTCGAGCGCGTCAGGTGCGTTGTTCGACGTCGGCGTGCAGGAACGCAACCTGCTCGGCAAAGGACAGAGCCTCGGCGCTAACTTCAGCCTGGCGCAGCAACAGATGCAGGTGAACCTCAGCTTCACCGAGCCGTACTTCCTGGATCGGCGCCTCGTGGCGGGATTCGATCTCGTCGCCAGTCAGGTCGACTATCAATCTCAAGCGGGTTTCACGTCGAATACGCTCGGCGGAACAGGACGCGTCGGTTTTCAATATAACGAGTATCTGTTCCAGCGTTTCAATTACCAGCTTTTCGTCACCAAGCTGACGGGCCTCAGCAGCTTCTCGTCGCAGTTCGTGCGTGAACAGGCGGGCAGCGCGGTCACGTCGCAGGTCAGTCAGGTCATTGGCTACGATCGCCGTGACAATGTGATTGACCCGCATAACGGCTATTACCTCACGCTCTCGACCGACCTCGCGGGGTTGGGCGGTAGCGAGCGTTATGTGCGCGGCGGAGTCGGAGGGGCGCTCTATCTTGAACCGCTTGACGGTTGGATCTTCTCGGCCGCGGCGAGCGGCACATACATCGTTGGCTTGGGACAGGAAGTCAAAATTTACCAGCGCTCTCAAATGGGTGGCGTGACCCTGCGCGGTTTCAAGGACTATGGCGCTTCGCCGCGCGATGCCGCGACTTTCGATGCGGTGGGGGGGGACTGGATGGCCACCGCCTCCTTCCAATTGCGTGTTCCAGGCTTGCCTAAAGAAAGCGGCCTTAAGACCTATCTCTTCAACGACTGGGGTGTTATTGGTCCGCCGAAGGATTTGAAAAGGCGCCCGGGCATCAGCATCCTGGACTCGCAAAAGGTCAGGGGTTCTGCCGGAATCGGGGTTGAGTGGACGTCCCCCGTTGGTGTGATCACGGTCGATTATTCGCCGTTTATTTTCAATGCGCAGCCGTTCGACCAAAAGTCGCGGTTCCGCATCAACTTTGGTCAACGTTACTAATTCTGCTTCGAAAAAAGGCTCAACCTATGACAACGAAACTCCTTTCGACCATGCGTCGCTCCGTCCTCGTGGCGGTCGTTGCCGGCATGGCTTCTATGACCGGCGCCGCCGGCGCCCAAGCGCAAAGCCGCCCGGCCGTCGTGTTCGGCGTGGTCAACACCGATCGCATCCTGCAGGACAGCCTCGCGGCCAAGGGCGTTCGTCTGGAGCGTGAAAAGTACGCGCAGACCTATCAAACGCAGATCAAGGACGAGGAAGCCAAGCTCCGCGCCGAGGATCAGGAACTTTCCTCGCAGCGTAGCGTGATGGCGCCGGAAGTGTTCCAGCAGCGTGCGCAGGCTTTCCAGCAGAAGCTCGCCGACTTCCAAAATCAGGTGCGCGATAAGCAGGAGCGTCTCGATTTCTCGTTCCAGCAGGCGATGCAGGAGATCGGCAATACGATCATCAGCGTCTCGCAGGAAATCGCGAAGCAGCAGGGCATCACCGCGGTCGCCGCGCACAACCAACTCCTGTTCTTCGATCCGGGCATGGACATCACGCAGCCGGTGCTTGAACGCCTTAACCAGCGTCTCGGCTCGGTGAAGTTCCAAGATCCGGCCACGCTGCAAGCGCAGCAAGCGGCTCCGGCCGCCGGCGGTGCTGCGGCGCCGGTCGTTGGTGGCGCGGCCGCCAAGGCGAAAGCGAAGTAAGACGGCGTAAGGCATTCCATGCCTGATCCACGGTTTTATCGCCGCGAGGCCCCGCGTTCAGTGGCGGATCTCGCGGCGATGACCGGAACCCGGCCGGCTCCAGGAGCCGAGGCCGGGCTTCTTATTTCTGATGTCGGCCAGATCGAAACCGCCGGCGCGGGCGATATCGTCTATGTCGCCGGCAAGGACTTCGTCGACGCGTGGAAGGCAAGTGCGTGTGGGGCTTGCATCACCACCGAAGAGCTAGCTCGCGAAGCGCCGGAAGGCTGCGTCGTACTGATCGCAAAGGATCCACGCGCGGCTTTCGCAAGTGTCGCTTCATACTTTTATCCCCGTAGCGAACCCGACTATTCGACTCCCATCGCGCCCGATGCCGTGATCGGCCAGAACGTGCGTTTGGCCCCAGGTGT
>JAIUPE010000165.1 GCA_020160875.1 Pseudomonadota bacterium | reverse complement strand
TGCGGACGCGTCCGGCGCATCCGCACCGGTTCTCCCGGCGCCGAAATGGGCATGGGCCGGCGCAGCCCTGCTGTTTGCCGGCTTGATCGGTCTCGACCGCCTCACCTTCCTGACTCCCATTTATATTCAAGCGGTTCCGCCTTGGAATCCTGTGTTGGGCGTGTGCGTCGCCATCGCCCTGCTTCATCGTTGGCGCGGAGTCATCGCGGCCTTCGTCGCCGCCACCGCGTGCGGCCTCGTCGCGCCCGACGGCCCGCGGCCGGTAACGCTCGCCGTCCTCGATGGAATCATCACCGCGGTGCAGACCGCGGCCATCGTGAATCTGTCAGCTCTCCTCGCGCGGCGCGCCACCCAGGATTTGATCAGGAACCGGCTTGTCGGCGTGCTGCTGGCGGCGCCCATGGCCGCGGTGCTCGCGGGACTCGTTTACATACCCGCCATCGCGGCGCTCGGTATCGTTGATCACACGCAAATAGGCGCGCACTTCACACGGTTTGCGGTGGGCAGCGTCATCGGCGTGTTGATCTTTACCCCCTTTTTCGCGATCAGACTGGCGCCCGGCCGCGCCGAGTCCATGACGAGAAGCCGTCTTTTTGAAGCCGCAACACAAGGCATTCTGGTCCTCGCCGTCATTTGGGTCGCGTTCGGCGAATACCCTCAGACCGCGAGCCGCTACCTATTTGTCGTCTTTCTTCCGATGATCTGGATCGTCCTGCGCTTCGGCGTACGGGGCGCAATCGTTCTCAACACACTGGTCCAGGTGAGCATGCTCGCCTCACTCGTGCTCGCGGGGCACCTTGAGGCCAACGTGACGCTTTTCCAGGCGCTTCTTCTCGTCGTCACGGCCTCGGCTTTCGTCTTTGGCCTCGCCGTCGATCAAAGCAAACTCGCGACGCATCGGCTACGCACGCGCGAGGAAGAGCTGTCCGCCAGCCTGCGGGTCGCCGCCACCGGTGAGCTCGCCGGAACTCTAGCGCATGAGCTGGGTCATCCTCTCGGCGCCATTTCGAACTACGCCTCCGCGCTCAATCACCTTCTGCGCCGGATCGCGCCTGAGAACGCCGAAGCCGCCGCCATTGGCGCGAAACTCACCCAGGAAGTGGTGCGTGCAACGGATACACTGCACCGCATGCGTGAGTTCTTTCGCACCGGCGGCATGACCGTTGAACCGGTCGATATCGGGGACATCGTCAAGGACGCGGCCCTGCTCCTGAAAGACCGTTTGGGACGCAACGCCATCAGCCCCTACATCGTCGTCCAAGGCGGTTCGAACGTCGTCCTGGGCGATCAGGTTCAACTGCGCGCCGTTGTCTACAATCTTCTCGTGAATGCCATCGATGCGTTGAAACCCGTCCCGCACGAACAGCGCGCGCTTTCCATCCTGGTGCGGCGGGCACATGAGTCCGTTGTCCTGGAGGTCGACGATTCCGGCAGCGGTGTCGCCGCCGACGTTCGCGATGATATTTTCGAGCCGCTCGTCACGACGAAGGAGAATGGCCTTGGCTTGGGTTTGTCGATGAGCCGTTCGGTGATCGATGCTCACGGCGGCACGATCGTTCTTTCCGATTCAAAAATGGGCGGCGCCAGGTTCGTGGTCACGCTGCCCGCGGAGTGCTAGGAGTTTTAGTTATGACGATAGGACGTACGATTGGGATCATCGACGACGACGCGGCTTTGCGCGACTCTCTCGCGCTGGTTCTTCGGTTCCGCGACTTCGATGTCGTCGAGTTCAGAAGCGGCGAGGAACTGCTCGCCTCCCCGTCCCTTTCCAAGCTCGATTGCATGATCCTCGATTTGCGGATGAGCGGCATTGGCGGCCTCGAAGTGGTCGAGACTTGCCGCGCGCGGGGAATCACCGCGCCGATCATCGTCGTCACCGCTTTCGGCAGCATCTCCTTGGCCACGCGCGCGTTGAAGTCCGGCGCCTTCGATTTTCTCGAGAAGCCGGTCCTTGAAGATCAGATGATGCGTGTGCTCGAGGATGCCCTATCGAGTTCGGACCGGGCCGCGGCGCTACGCGCCGAGCGCAATCATATCGAAGAACGGCTCGCGACGCTTTCGGGGCGGGAGCGCCAGGTTCTCGAAGCTGTTCTCGACGGGCGTCATAATCGCGAGATCGCCGCCGCGTTGAATCTCAGTGTACGGACGATCGAGGTTTATAAAGCGCAGGTCATGGAGAAGATGCGGGTCTCGCGCCTGGCGGAACTCATCCGCCTCTTCGCGCGGCTAGAGCCGGCGCCGCACTAGGCGCGATGGAATATCAGGCTCCAAAGAATAAGGGGCGCTCCGATACCGGAACGCCCCTCAAAACCGTCTCGAAAACTTAGCGCGTCGCGGTCTTCTTCGCGGGGCCGGCCGTTTCGAGCTCGGCGATCTTCGCTTCGGCTTCCTGCTGCGCGCGCTTGGCGGCGGCCGCTTCGCCGCTCAACTGATCGGTCTTCGCCAGGAGCGAATCGCGTTCGGCCTTCAGCGACGCATGCGCGGCGCGATAATCTTCAACTTTCTGGTGCTGGCTGAAACCATAGTAGCCGGTCGCGGCGAGCGCGACGACGGAACCAAAGAGCACCGGACGAATAATACCAGCTGACATATAAAAACAACGCCTCTTACTATGAGTTGGATAAAGGGCCCCAACCTTCGTTGTTATTTGGTTTGTTTTGCCCGGCGCGTAAGTTGCACATTTAGGCCGGAGGGAAAAGGAAAAATTCCCGAACACAAAGACGTGAAACCTGTCGGTTTTTCACCTTTGCCTAAATTGAGGTTTAGTTCTCTTACGCGGGCGATGAAACTTTCATGAGCGCGAGTCCCGCCACAATCAGCGCCGCGGCGCCGATGCGCATTGGATTTGCCTGTTCTCCCAACACGATAATGCCGACGAGAAAAGCACCGAGCGCGCCGATGCCGGTCCACATCGCGTACGCTGTGCCCAGAGGCAAGGTTTTCATCGACACTGAGAGCAAACCGAAACTGATGAACATGGTCACAAATGTGACCACCGTCGGCACAACCCGCGTGAAGCCGTGGGACTGCTTCATGAAGTAAGCCCACACCACTTCGAACAAACCGGCGACGATGAGGTAGACCCAGGCCATGGCGGCCCTCCTTTTTGATTAAAAAGAGCGCCGGGCCGTCCCGGACTTTCAACCATGCGGAATGACGACATGGGGAGGACGTGGCCTCGCGGCCCCTACATATAATCTCCGGCGATGAAGCTCAATCCCCTGGAAAATCACGCAAAAATTTCGCGTGGATCAATGTCGGAGCGGGCTATGCTCGCGCGTCCTATGACTGTCACAGCGAAAGCCAAGGCCATGATGTACGCGGTACTTTGCTATAATTCAGAAGACGTCGTCTGCAACTGGACCCAGGAGCAGGACGAAGCCGTCATGTCCAAACTGTCCGTGGTCCACGAAAAATGGGAAAAGGCGGGCAAACTAAAGCCCTCCTTACGCCTCCTGCCCACGTCGGCGGCCACGACTCTTCATAAGGCCAAGGGTCTCGTGATCGACGGACCTTACGCCGAAACCAAGGAAGCCCTTCTCGGCTTCTACATCATCGATGTCGCAGACCTCGAAGAAGGACTGGCGTTCGCGCGCGAATTGACCGCCGCCAATCCGGGTGGCGCCTATGAACTGCGTCCCATCGCGCTCTATTTGCCCGGATCGCCCGTGGACACCAAAACCAGTGCCCTTCCGTATGCTGAAGCGGCGCGCGCCAAGGTTGGAGCCTAAGCGGTGAACGATCTCGCCTGGATCGAAGGGGCGATCACAGCCGCCCGTCCCCAGGCGGTCGCCGCGCTTTTGCGCTACTTCCGCGATCTCGATACGGCCGAGGAAGCGTTCCAGGAGTCCTGCCTGCGTGCGCTCAAGACCTGGCCCACCAACGGCCCGCCGCGGGATCCCGCCGCGTGGCTGATCATGGTCGGACGCAATGCCGCCCTCGACGTTACGCGCAAGAATGCGCGCATGACCGCGCTCCTCGATGAGGAGCAGGTGTCGGATCTCAGCGACCGCGAAGCCGATATGGCCGATCGCCTCGACGAGACGCACTATCGCGACGACATGCTGCGCCTTCTGTTCATCTGCGCGCATCCCGACCTTCCGGCCACGCAACAGATCGCCCTCGCCTTGCGCATCGTGTCGGGCCTCACCGTGAAGCAGATCGCGCGCGCGTTTCTGGTCGGCGAAGCGGCCATGGAGCAGCGCATCACCCGCGCCAAAGCCAAAGTCTCCGATGCCGGCGTGCCCTTCGAGACGCCGGGCGCCGCTGAACGCGCCGCACGCCTCGCCGCCGTGATGGCGATGGTCTACCTCGTCTTCAACGAAGGCTATTCGGCCGGGCCGAAAGACGAAGAGCGCGGATTGTTCACCGACGAGGCCATTCGTTTGGGCCGTTTACTCCTGCGCATGTATCAGACCGAGCCTGAGGTCATGGGCCTGCTCGCGCTCATGCTGCTCCAGCATTCGCGCGCGCCCGCGCGTTACAACGCGGCCGGAGAGATCGTTCTGCTTGAAGATCAGGACCGCGCCTTGTGGCGTCCGGCGCTCATCCAGGAAGGTCTCGCGCTCATCGACAAAGCCATGCGCCACGGCCAGACCGGCGCTTACCTCGTCCAAGCCGCCATCGCGGCACTCCACGCCCGGGCGGCTCGATATGCCGACACCGACTGGTCCGGTATCGATGCCCTCTATGCCACACTGGAGCACCTGAACCCCTCGCCGGTCATCACCCTCAACCGCGCCGTCGCGGTGTCGAAGACCAAGGGTCCCGAAGCCGCGCTGGAGATGATCGCCCCCTTGGAATCAAGTCTCGGCGGCTACTTCCATTTCCACGGCGCCCGAGGCGCCCTTTTACTTCAGCTCGGCCGGAACAAGGCCGCCCGCGAGGCCTTTGACCGGGCCATATCGCTGGCCAATACCCCGGCCGAGGCGGCCCATATCCGCATGCACATCGACCGCCTGGCCGCGGAAGCCGAAAACGCCCGGAACTCGGCCTAAAAAATTCTCGAGGACGTGTCGGACAGGCACGCCCCCGCTCGTCCTAGGGTCGTAACAGGCGCTCAAGCCCACCGAAGGAGAGGAAAATGGCCCACAAGATCTTCATGAACCTGCCCGTGAAGGACCTGAAACGCTCCATGGCGTTCTATGAGTCCCTCGGATGGAAGCATAATCCCCAATTCACCGACGAGACCGCCGCCAGCATCGTTGTGTCCGAGGAGATCTACGTGATGCTCCTCACCCACGAAAAATTCAGCCAGTTCACAAGCAAGCAGATCGCGGATTCCGCGAAGACCGCACAAGTCCT
>JAIUPE010000164.1 GCA_020160875.1 Pseudomonadota bacterium | reverse complement strand
CCGCATAACCGGCCAGAACGCCCTCGGCGCTTTCGCCGCCCGGCGCCAGGTTAACGCTGAGACGCGCACCCTTGATATCGTAGTAACCGGGGCGGGCAATGAAGACGGCCCAGGGGTAACTGATGTCAACGGGATCGGTCGTCAGCACGCCGTTGACGATCTTGCCCTTGGTGGCCCGGATGAAACGCTTGCCGAAGCGTTCGTCCACGCGGACCGAGCCCCCGGCGATGATATTGGCGCCGGTCGCGTCCGTGATCAGCTTGTCCTTGCCGCGATACATCGTGACGGTGACGTCGTCGTCGTTAGCGATGCTATCGACGCCCGTGACTTCAAAAAGGATCCGGTTGAAGTTGAATTCGCGCACCCACATGTTGGTGAAATGGGCGAAGGTGCCGTCCGGCGCGCGGAACAGGCGCGTACAGCCGATGGCGCGATAAAGTTCGTTATCGATGCCCTTCACGCCGTCCGGCGAGACGAAATCCGAAGCCTTGGCCTTGCCATCGAGATCGAGGCCGATGGCGACCTTCCCCTTCACTTCGCGGTAGGTGAAGGTGTCATCCTTGTCCATCGGATAGCGCGAGGCGCTTTCACGCTCGAGCTGCGTCTCGTCGACCGTGCCGCCATTGGGATACAGCGCTTTGAACTGCTCACGCGGCCCTTCGTTGAACCCTTCGGGACATTCGGCTTTGCCGTCGGGCGTCTGATGAAGGCCCCAGCGCGCGCCGACCAGCGCGAAACCGATCGTGCCGTTCTTAAGGCCCACGACCGGCATATCTTCGGCGAAGGATACGCCCGCGCCAAAGCCTGTGAGGAGCGTCGCCGCGCACAAAGCGCGCGAGGTGATGCGGGTCCAGCGTTTTGTCTTTGTACGTTGCATAATCTCTCCTCACTCGCCTCGAAAAAGGCGCCTCGCGGCGCCTTTTTTCCATCGGCGCATATTAGCGGCGGGCCGGTTCCACGATCGGGCGGCTCGTACTTTCGACGGCCGCGACCTTAGCGTCCGGATGTTCGATGAACGACTGCACGAACTTCACCTGAATGGACGAGGACAGTGCGGTCATGGCGCCCTTCTCGTCCGGGATCCCGTCCGCGAGACGATGCAGCGCGCGGAACAGAGAAGGCTGCGACAGACCGCCGTAGCTGGAGTGGTGCGTCGACCACGCGCGCACGAGCTGCTGGTAAAAGGTATCGATGGTGGTGTAACCCGCGATCATCCCCTCGGCACGATCGCCGGCCGGCGCGAGATTGAGCTGCAGGCGCGCCTGCTTGATGCCGTAATAGCCCGGATGGTCGTAGAACACCGACCACACCCAGTCCACATCCGTCGGTTCGGTGATCAGAACGCCATTCTCGATCTTGCCCTTCAGCGTCTTCGTGAAGCGCTTCGAGAAACGGTCTTCGATGCGATTCGAGCCGCCGGCGATGATATTCGCGCCGCTCGCGTCGGTGATCAGCTTATCCTTGCCGCGATAGAGCGTGACGTCGACCTGCGGATCATTTTCCAGGCTGTCGACGCCCGTGAGTTCGACGAGGACGCGGTTGAAGCCCATTTCGCGCACCCACATTTCGGTGAAGTGTGCGTAGGTGCCGTCCGGACCACGGAACAGGCGCGTACAACCAATGGCGCGGTAAAGTTGGTTGTCCACGCCCTTCACGCCCTCAGGCGACGTGAAATCGTTGGCGCCGACTTTACCATCCAAATTCATGCCGATACCGACGGCGCCCTTCACTTCGCGGTAGGCGAAGTTGTCTTCCTTGTCCATCGGGTAGCGCGAGGCGCTTTCACGTTCGAGCTGCGTGCCCTCGACGGTGCCACCGTTCGGATACAGCGCCTTGAATTGCTCACGCGGGCCTTCGTTGAAACCTTCCGGACATTCGGCCTTGCCGTCCGGCGTTTGGTAGAGACCCCACGCCGAACTGGTCAGCACGAAGCCGATCGTGCCGTTTTGAAGCCCCGGGATATTCAGCGCGTCTGCCGAAGCCGGCGTCATCGCCGAGCTGGCCAGCAACATCGCAGCACCGGCCGAACCGATGCTCCACACTTTCATGCTCTTCATAACCATCTCCCTCACCCGAATTGGTTACCGACCAAACTCATCGCGGATAATGAACGCGCGGAAGCCGTTACGGCTTGCGCTGAATTCGCCATTCCCGTGTCCGTACAGATCGCCCGGCATTTCGTCGTGGGCGTTGGTGTAGACCGGCTGACCGCGATAGGCCCACACACGCAGCGACTCTTCGCCTGCTTTCGCGAGGTGGCCCGTCTTCGGATTGATGTCCAGAACCTGCCATGTGCGATTGAGGCTCTTCGCGCTCGCCGAAGCGACGACGTAGGGCCAATCATGCAGGCAGCGCTCGACCTTACCGCCACCGCAGATGGCGAGGCGATAAGCTTGCGGGCTGTCGACTTGATCGCACGCCAGCTGATCAACGGAATCGTCGGCGCAGTTATAGATGTAGATCGTGCGCGCCTTGGAATCGGCAAGCACGACACCGGTGATCGAATCCTGAATGGTGAATTCCGCCGGCATCGCGGGCGCCTTCTGCACATAAGCATTGTGCCAGCCTGCGACGTCACTGCCTTCGTAGCTGCGGATCTGGGAATCGAGCACGTAGGTATATAGCGGCTTCTTGCGGAAGGCCCACTGACGCACACCCGGCGTGCGCTCGAAAATCGACCAATCGCCTTGCGCTTGCGCGGAAGCCGGCGCCGTCACCGGCGTCCAAGTCTTGGTGCAGGAGGCGTCGCAGTTGGACTTGTTCGGCCCGTCCTTGTCGGAGGTGTAGACCGAGAAGTTCTTGTCGGTCAGGAGCTGACGGCCCGTGACTGTCGTGTAGACCAGGAATCCCGGTGGAATGGCGGACGGCGCGCTCGCGACTTCGCGGGCGGCGGGACCGTCGACACCAAAGTTGCCGGTCGTCGCGGCGCGGACGTCGCCCGGAACCTGATCGAGATAATTGGTGTAGAGCGCGTGCTCGTCGTAGGTCCACTGCTTGCGGCCGTCCTGGCGCGTGATGAGACCGAAAGCGCCCACGGACTTCGCGTCATCGGCGGCGATATACGGCTGCCATACCTCCGCGCAGCTCTTGCGCTTGTCGAGTTCCGGCAGCTCCAGGCCCGGCGGATACGGGCTCATAAGACCCGCGGTATGCGTCGTCTTCTCGTTCGTGCAGTGCGACTGGTTTTTCGGATCGCCCGTCACGCCGTTCCGCATCGTGGTGTGCGGCCAATAGTAAAGCGTCATCCCCCTCTCGGTGGTCGACGCATGATTAAAAAAAACAGTGTATTCAACATGGATGTTGGCCGGCATCGGCACGCGCGCATATTCCTCGCGTTCGGCCGGTATCACCGCGCGCGCCGCTTCGGCCGCACTCGCCGCGACAAACGGAGCGGTCAGGAACGTTCCGACCGTCAGCGCGCTGGCGAAAGTGATGATCTGACGCATAAATCGTTCTTCCCTTGAGAAGCAGCCTCGCGCCCGCGTTTGCGGCAGGCGCGAGGCTCTATCGCTTAAACCAGGATTTCCCCGATTTCCTTGCTCGTGCCGTTCGACTGGGTGCCCCAGTTGGAAACGTCGAGCCCCATCACCTTCATGCAGGTCAGGCCGAGACGCGTGCCCGGCGTGCCGTCACCCTTCAGGTGATATCCGGTCTTCACCTTGCCGCCCGCGCGACCGGCGGTGAACATCGGCTGGTTTTCGATGGAGTGAATGCGCGCGAGCGCCTGGTCGGTCGTGCCGTAGATCAGCACGTTGTCGATCAGGGCGCCGTCGCCTTCCTTGAACTTCGTGAAGGCGTCGACGAAGTAGGCCCATTCGATCATCGACTGCTTGATAAACCACGAGGTGTTCGGCTGATAGCCGAGCGCCGCGTCCACCGGCTCTTCGTGCGAGGCGGTGTGGTGCGGCTTATCGTAGCCCTGCTTGCTGGTCGCGGCGGCCGACTGCGAGTAGGCCATGTTGAACACGCGGGTCTGGTCGCACGCGAGCGCCATGACCATCAGGTCGGTCATCATGCGGTGACGCTTGCCAACCAGGGTATAGTCGAGGCCAGCGGCGGGTTCGTCCTTCGGCGCCTTGCCGACGACGCAGGCCGCGCGCGGCTCCGGCTTGGTGAGCTGTTGATCGAACTGGCGCTCGAGATCACGCAGGCCCGTGAAGTATTGATCGAGGCGCGCCTTGTCGTCGGCGCCGACAACCTTCTGCAGGTCCTTCGCGCTATCCATCACGCCGGTCAACACGCTCTTACGCACCATCGCGCGCGGGTTCGGCTTGAACACCGCCGCGTTCGGGTCCTGGAAGTCTTCGCCGAAGATCTTGGCGTAGAACTGGATCGGCGACCAATCGGCGATGGTGATCGAATTCGCGTTCTCGTAGGAGAAGCTGTCGCGCACGTTCCCCGTGGCGGTGGCCGTCAGGTGCTGGAAGCGCGTGCCCGTACCAATCTTCTTGGCGATCGAGATATCGATGGTTTCGCCCGGGAAGTCGGTCTGGTTCATCGGCGCGATACCGGCGCGCGCAACCACCCAACCCGTCTTGTGACAGAGGTTCGGCGCCGCGTCGCGGAAGCCGTTGAACTGTGTGTACAGGTTGATGTGCTGCTTCACGTCCTTGAGGGACGCGATTTCCTCCGGAAGGTCGTAATCCTTGCCGACCTTTTTCGGCACGAAAATCGCTTCGTCCATGCCAAGGCCCCAAGCCCAGGTGCCGAAGCGGACCGGGAGCGGCGCGCCATCGGCCATCGCCGTGCCGTTACCGTTCAGGAACACGTTCAGGAGCGGCAGGCCGACGGTGACGGCAGAGCCACCCAGCATTCCGCGCAGGACACGGCGTCTATTGAGATCCATCATCTGATCCTCCCTTGAATTCAGTGCGCAGCGACGGCCGGGCTCACGCCCGCGTCCGCCGATTTCTGCTCAACCGGTGTTTCAACGATTTCATAAAACGCATCGCTCGAAGCAATCATGCGCAGGAGTTGCGGCAGGCGGTAACCCGCTTCGCCGAACGCCTTATTCAAAGATTCCACGGCGGGGTTGTCGGCGCGCGAGAGCGGACCGCCGGTACCGTAGCTGTACAGACGGCGCACGAGGCACGACGTCAGCGCAGGATGATCGTGCATGGCCTGACCGAGCCCGCTCACGCTGTCGAACTGCTTGCCGTCGAGAGCGCCGGAGCTGTCGATGACCGCGCCCTTTTCGGTGGTACGGAAGCGGCCGGCGCCATCGAAATTCTCGAGCACGAGGCCCATCGGATCGGTGATCTTGTGGCAGCCGCCGCAGACCGGGTTTTCGCTGTGCGCCTTCAAACGCTCACGCGCCGTGCGCAGACGCGGATCCGGGTTTTCCAGCGCCGAAAAATCGACATTCG
>JAIUPE010000163.1 GCA_020160875.1 Pseudomonadota bacterium | reverse complement strand
ATGAGAGAGTGAGAGTCCTTAAGCGTCCCGCCTCGCGCGGCGCTACGGCGTGAGAAGTAAGTGGAGCCACCGAAAGCCGTCGGTCGTGCGTGACCTCCCAATGGGCCACGAGTTTAGGTGGGCGCCGTTTCACCAGACCGGAATCCAGTGAGGGACAGCTCCCGAGCGAAGATTATCGCCCCTGGGGGTTCAGAGACCTAACCTGCCCAGCAGCTCCGTTCATGAACCTAGGTGCCTTCGAGCCTTGCGGCAATACGCTCAATGCGTTCGGCCAAACTATTAATTGCGGTCGTGATGGCGGTTTCCGAGGCCATCCGGCTGGCGTTGCCGGAGGCCGATTTCGTGGCTTCGAGCTCGGCGATGGTATCCGTGAGTTCGTCGGCGACGACCAGGCCTGTCATCACCAGGAGAAGCGCATCGCTGACCGAACCCGCAGCGCCATGCAACTGCTCGGCACGCTGATCGAGGAAGCGGCCCAGGCGCGCCAAATGGGCTTCCTGGCCGTCGTCGCAGGCAATCTGATACTGACGCCCGCGGATGGTGATGGAGACCTGTCCCATGGCGAGGCGCCTATTCGTCCAGCCCGGCGCGCACCTGGTCGATCACGGCGTCGAGCCGGTCGGCCACACGGCTCGCGCTGGTCTTCAGCGCGGCATGGTCACGGGTGAGGTGCTCAAAGGCCTCCCTAAGTCCCGAAACATCGTCTGACTGCCCTCGAGCCTGGGCCGCAGAATCGATGCGTATGATCGCCCGCTCAAGCCTTTCGAGCGCTTCACGCACATGCGGGTTCACAATATCTTTCAAAGAAATAGCGCCCCAACCTCGAAAATGAGTTTAAGCCTATGAAGTTCCA
Organism: Pseudomonadota bacterium; assembly: GCA_020160875.1. GTDB lineage: Bacteria > Pseudomonadota > Alphaproteobacteria > Rhodospirillales > Rhodospirillaceae > SHVO01. The sequence goes on along the minus strand of JAIUPE010000163.1, from coordinate 4,518 downwards.
GGTGAGCCGTCAACAGAACGCTCACGGATGCGCGAACACCTGCTGCGCGCCGGCGTTGTAGTGAGGTCTATTCAAGGGGAATAGCACTCGCTATATCTCCGCCCGAGCCTCGTCGGCGCACGTCAAACCGCGCCGCGGCCGGTACCGTATCGACGACCCAAAACCGACACAGAAGGACACGCAGCCACATGACCATGACGCCCCGGGTTAAGACCATCCTCAGCGCTTATGAAAGCGACAATCCCGGCACCAAGGCGAACCTCGCCCGCATCCTGATGCAGGGCAAACTGGGCGGCACGGGCAAGCTCGTGATCCTTCCCGTCGACCAGGGCTTTGAACATGGTCCGGCCCGCAGCTTCGCCGCCAACCCGGGCGGCTATGAGCCGCACTACCACTGGCAGCTGGCCATCAACGCCGGCCTCTCCGCCTTTGCCGCCCCGCTGGGCATGATCGAAGACGGCGCGGCGAGCTTCGCGGGCCAGATCCCGACGATCCTGAAAGTGAACAGCGCAAACTCGCTGAACGGCGAGAAGGACGCCCCGACCCAGGCGATCACCGCCGGCGTGGATGACGCCCTGCGCCTCGGCTGCTCGGCCATCGGCTACACCATCTACCCGGGCTCGGAAAAAGCCTTCGACATGCTGAACGACCTACGCGAGCTGACCGCGGAAGCCAAGGCCAAGGGCCTGGCGGTGGTCGTGTGGTCCTACCCGCGCGGCAAGTACGTCACGAAGGACGGCGAGCTGGGCTTCGACATCATCGCCTATGCCGCCCACATGGCCGCCCTCATGGGCGCGCACATCATCAAGGTGAAGCTGCCGAACGCGCACCTCGATCTGCCGGAAGCCAAGAAGGTTTATGAGTCCGCGAAGATCCCGAGCGCGACCCTGACCGAACGCGTGCAACACGTCGTGCAGAGCTGCTTCGGCGGCCGGCGTATCGTCGTGTTCTCGGGCGGCGCGAAGAAAGGCGAAGACAGCATCTTCGACGACGCGCGCGCCATCCGTGACGGCGGCGGCAACGGCTCGATCATCGGCCGCAACGCCTTCCAGCGTCCCCAGGGCGAAGCTTTGGCCCTGCTTCAGAAGCTGGTCGACATCTATCAGGGTAAGAACTAGGCCCCGCCTTGGCCGCGCAAACGCCAAGCTGCCGCCTCTACATCATCACCCCGCCCGCGCTTCCGGACGGCTTTGAAAAAAAGCTCGAGGAAACGCTGGCGGCCGGTGACGTAGCCTGCCTGCAGCTCCGCCTAAAAGACGTGAAGGACGACGTGGTCATTGCCGCCGTGAAGGCGCTGATGCCGATCTGCCACGCGCACGATGTGGCCTTCATTCTCAACGACCGGCCCGACCTCGCCGCCCGCCTCAAATGCGACGGCGTACACATCGGACCGGAGGACATGCCCTACGACGAAGCCCGGGCCCTGATGGGACCCGACGCGACCGTGGGCGTGACCTGCAAGGACTCCCGCCACGCGGCGATGGAAGCCGCCGAAGCCGGGGCCGACTACGTGGCGTTCGGCGCCTTCTTCCCGACCAAGACCAAAGAGGCCACATCCAGCGTCACGCCCGAGATCATCGAGATCTGGACCGAGACCACCATGATCCCGAGCGTCGCCATCGGCGGCATCACGGTCGAGAACTGCGAACCCATCGTGCAAGCGGGCGCCGACTTCGTCGCCGTATGCGGCGGCGTGTGGAATTACCCGCAAGGCCCGGCTGCCGCCGTGCGCGATTTCAATGCGATCTTCGAGAGGTATCCGTTTCGCGGCTGATCAAAGTTGGGGGCAACATGATCAATTGGCTCGGCGTCGGACTTAGCGTTTTAGCGGTCTTTCTGATCGGAGGACCCTGGTATGGGCCGCTGTTCGGTAAAGCCTGGATGAAGGCGAGCGGCCTTTCAGAGGAAATGAAAGGCGGCCACAAGGGCGTGGTGTTCGGCGGCGCGGCTGTCGCGGGACTGATCGCCGCCATCGCGCTGAATTTCCTGATTGGACCTGAAGCGGGTTTGATGCGCGCCGTCACCGTGGGCCTCGCGGCCGGCGTCGGGCTCGTGACCATGAGCTTCGTGATCAACTATCTATTCGCCGCGCGCACGATGGCCCTGCTCGTCATCGACGGCGCGTACAACATTGTGTTGTTTGCGGTGATGGGCGTGATCTTTGGGGCGCTTGGCTAGTTAGTTTTATTCCTCCCCTTGCAAGGGGGAGGTTAGGTGGGGGTCGTTTGTTGGTTTCCGTTCACAAACAGAAAACGCTCCCTCCCCACGCTTGCAAGCGCGCTTTCGGCTATCATCTGATCTAATTCAGCAAAGGAGATTGGGGCCGCGCCTCCCCTTTCAGGGGACGGGAAAACGATTAGTTGTTTTCCTTGGAGCAACTAGCAGCACGATTCCGCTCCAACTGTTCGAAATCGAGGCCATATCGACATTCGATGTGGCTCAATATTTCATGTATCGCCGAGCCAACATGAAATTTGTGACTTCCAAACTTGTAGAAAGATCTCCTCAACAAATCTCCCGGCACACTTCGAACATCGTTGCGAATCTCTTGGGTACCATCATGATATCCTGGAACGGTCAGCAACTTTCGAGGCCCTTCGTGATGCTTCGTATATCCTGAAGCGTCACAACAGCGAGACATCAAGTCTTCAAGATCAACAGATAAGTCCTTGGGCTTGCACTCCGCCTTACGGTGTCTTTGTTCAGCGACAGCTTCCGCCCAGCGATTCTCATATATGTAGGTAAAAAGCATAGAGGCTTCGTCGCAATAGAAGCAGAGAGTAGCCCACATAAACTCACGAATTTCCGGATCTTGCTCTTCGAACGCTTCTTTTTGCATTTCCCGAAACGCAGACCGCTCTCGCTCTCCCACAGAAGAGTTTTCGCTTATTCCCTTTTCCTGAAAGTAGGCTGTAAGGCGCTCTTCCGTAATCTCTGCGCCGAGTTCAGACCGATAACTCATATGCGCCTCCGTCAAAGCGATGTGCGCACGTCCAGCACAGAGCTATTTTAGCGTTTCTTCGCCAGCTTTTTCTTGGCCGCTTTCTTCGCCACCTTTTTGGCGGCCTTAGGCGCCGTCTTCTTCACCGCCTTCTTCGCGCTCTTCTTCTCAGCCTTCGCTTTCGCTTCGGCTTTCTTACGGTTGCCGGCGGCGCGGCTAGTCACGAGCTTGGCGATGATGTCGTAGGGCGGCAGCGCATTCAGGGGGAATTTGAGATTGCCCTTCGCGTTCGCGAACTTTGCCGTCGCCTTCTGGAGTTTCGGATCGTCCGTGGGCGGAAAGAAGCCGATGTGGCTCTTAAAGGCCGAGAAGTAGGCCACGGCGCCGTCGCGGAAATAGCCGACGAGGCCATAACTGATTTTCTCCTCACCGTCCGGCAGCGCCTTATGGATGGTGGCGCGGATCGTTTTCATCAGCGCGCGCACCTTCGGCGGATAGGCGGCGATGTAGGCGTCGACTTCAGGATTCATTTTCATGTGACGGGAGCCCATAAAACGTCGGTGATGGTGTCGGCCCCGGTCGCGAGCATGACGAGGCGGTCGAAACCTAGCGCACAACCCGAGGACGGCGGAAGTTGCCCGAGAGCGTTTAACAAATCGTCATCGACCGGTGGCGCGGCTCCGTAGAGCTGCGCATGCAGCGCGCGGTCGGCCTCGAAGCGGGCGCGTTGTTCGATGGGATCGGTGAGTTCGGAATAGGCGTTGGCCAGCTCGACACCGCAGGCATAGAGCTCGAACCGCTCGGCCACGCGTTCGTCACTTGGCTTCTTGCGGGCGAGCGCGGCCAGGTTCGCGGGATATTCACAAAGGATCGTCGGCGCGCCCATGCCGAGGTGCGGTTCGATACGCTCGAGCATCACGCGAAAGAAGATGTCTTCCCAGGTATCGGCGTCGCTGACGTGCATCCCCTGCCCGCGCGCGGCGGCCCGCAGCGCCGTGGGATCGGGCATGAGCGCACCGTCGGTGGCCGCGAGCAGATCGATATGCGCGTATTCACGAAAAGCATCCGCGACCGTGAGGCGGCGGGGCTCCTTGGCCGGGTCGCAGACGTTGTCGCCGCGCCAGAAGAGGCCATCGTTGGCCATGCTGCGCTGCGCGGCCCGCGCAACCTTGCGGACCAATGATGCGCAGTCCGACATCATGGCGGCATAGTCGGTCTGAGCGCGGTACCACTCGAGCATCGTGAACTCGGGCTCGTGCCGGTCCGAGCGCTCGCCGTCGCGCCAGACCTTGCAGAGTTGCATGATCTTGGGCAGCCCTCCGGCGAGCAGCTTCTTCATGGCGAACTCGGGCGAGGTATGGAGGTAGCGCGGCTGGCTCGCCTCCTCCAATGGTTCCCTGAGGTTCAGCGCGAAGGGGCGGATATGGCGCTCGATGCCGGGGGAGCGCTGAATGGCGGGGGTTTCGACCTCGACAAAGCCTTCAGCCTGAAAATAGGCCCTCGGTTTCCGCGTCGTCGGGCTCGAGTTCGAGCGTGGTAAGCACTTCACCTAAGAAAAGCCACGAACCGAACTCGCG
>JAIUPE010000162.1 GCA_020160875.1 Pseudomonadota bacterium | reverse complement strand
CTAGTCCCGGCTGATCGACGTCGCGGTAGCCGGCGCCGCCGTGTTCGCACTGACCGCCATATCCGGGTGCGTCACGAAGACCTGGGTGAGCCCCACCTTGAACGCGGTCGAGATGCCGATCATGGCCCCGGTTTTCGGGTCCGCATAGTCCGCATTCTTGATCATCGCGCGATAGATGGAAGGTGTTGCAGCCTGGCCATAGGCCTGGTGATGCGTGGAACGGCCCTGATTGGCGGCCGCGTTCCAGTCGTTGATGTCCATGTATCCGCCCAGGATGCCCTGCGCGCGATCCGGCGTCAGCGCGAGACGCCAGCGCGCCCCATAATACCGCACATCGGCGACGCTCGAGCCGTTGCCGGCGGACGGCATCGTGTAGTCGGCGCCCTCGGTCGTCAGCACGCCGTCGACGATCTTGCCCTTGAACTTCTGGATGAAGCTCTTGCCGAACCGCATATCGACGCGCTGCGTGCCGCCAGACAGATAGGTGGCTCCGGTCGCATCGGTCATCGGCTTATCCATGCCGCGATACGTGGTCAGCGTCACGTCCGGATCGTTGATGAGGTCGTCCACATCCGTCAGCTCGATGACGATGATGTTGTAGGAATATTTGCGCCAATTGTTGAAGGCGCCGAGGTTATAGGAGGTCGAACGGTAGTTCGCCGTGCAGCCCCAGGCCCGCTGGGTCTGATTGTCGATCCCCTTGTTGCCGTCCGGATCGGTGTAGTCGTTGTCGTCGACCTTGTCGTTGAGATCGATGCCGAACGAGGTCTTGGCCACGGATTCATAATACGGGAGCTTCGGCTGCGCCGTCAGCTTCGGGAACCACACTTCGCTTTCGCGCTCGAGCTGGCTCTCGAGAATCGTCCACTTCTTGTCGTCCGGATAGAGGATCTTGAACTCCTCACGCGGGCCGTTGTTGATCCCTTGCGGGCACTCGGCCTTGCCGTCCGGCGTGTCCCAGATCGCCTTGTACTCGCTGGTCATGACATAACCGATGCGGCGGTCCTGCACCGGGCTCGTCCCGCCATCGGCGGCGAACACCGGCGCGCTCAACGCGGAGGCCGACGTCAGCGCGAGGGTAAGAAGCTTGGTTTGATGCTTCATGGCTCTTTCTCCCAATTCTTGCTTTAACGGCCTTGGAATTCTTCACGCAGGAAGAACACCTTGTAGCCATTGCGCTGTCCGTAGAACTCGCCCCAACTTTGGGCGCGGATCGAACCCGGCCGATCGTCACGCACGAAGGTGAAGACCGGGCGGTCGCGGAACGCCCACACATTGATTGCATCGGCTTGACCGGCTTTGGCGCGGTGGCCCGTGGCCGGATCGATCGCCATCACGGTCCAGGCTTCGTTCGCGCCTTTCGTGTTGGTCGCAATCACATAAGGAAAGGTCTGCGCGCAACGGACCGGATCGCCGCCGCCGCACACCGCGTAGCGGTATTCCTGGGGTGTATCCGGATGATCGCAGGCCAACTGATCGGCCGCATCGTCGCCGCAGTTGTAGATGTAGATCGTCTTGCCCTTGGAATCGGCGAGCGTGATACCCGCGGCGGTTTCCTGCTGCGTGAAATCGCCCGCCGGCGCGGACGGCGTGTATTGCGTGTACACCGTGCTCCAGCCCGGCACGTCGAGGCCGTGCTGAACGCCCGGGCTGCCGTCGGGGATATAGGTGTAAAGCGGACGGCCGCGATAAGCCCACTGCTTCACCCCGGGCGCGCGTTCGATCACCGACCATTCCTCGCGCACGTTGACGCCGATCTCGGGCGCCAGCACGGGTTGCCAGGCCTTCAAGCACTCGCCGACGCAATTCGACTTGTTCGGCTTGTCGCCGTCCCATGCGTACACGATGAAGCCGTTCGAGAGGACCAACTGACGTCCAACGAGGCTTTGATCGACGATGAACTGTCCGGGAACGTCGGGAGACGGACCGATCGGCACGCGGGCCACAGGTGAATCGCCGCCCGGCGAGCCCGGCGGATCGTTGCTGCGGCGGCCGTTGTTCGTGCCGCCGATGGTGTCGCCCGGCTTTTTATCCATGACGGACGTGTAGAGAACGAAGCCGTCATAGGCCCATTGGTTGCGGCCGTCCTTGCGCTTGATGAGCGACCACTTGCCGACCGGCTTTGCATCGGCGGCGGCCAGCGCGGGCGGCCACATCGCTTCGCAGCTCTTGCGCGTCGCCACGTCCGGGAGCGTGAGGCCGGCGGGATACGGGCTCATGAGGCCGAGGTTTTCCGTGGACACCGTCGTGTCGCAGATCGACGCGGCGCCCTTCATGTCGCCGGTGCCGCCGTTGCGCAGTTCCTTGCGCGGCCATTGATACAACGTGCGGCCGTTGGCGTCGGTATAGACCGGGCCATCGAGTTTCGAAGGAAACACCTTTATTCCGGGCGGCGTGGGCTCACGCACATAGTGTTCCATCTGGGCCGCGCCCTTCTGGGACTGAGCCAAAGCACCGTGCGCGCTCATCGCGCAAACCGCGGCGGCCAGAACGCCGATGACCCGCGCCGTATACCAATCGTATCGCATACCTACCCTTTGCGTACTTAGATCACTGAAAGCGCATGCGGCGGACCGCGCTCCCACGCTCCGCCGCCTCGCCGCTGGTTACACCAGGATTTCGCCGAACTCCTTGGAGGTATTGTTGGAGCGTGTGCCCCAGGAGTTGATGTCCAGGCCCATGACGCGCTGCGCGGTGTAACCGATGCGCCCGATGGTGGCGCCGTCGGCCTTGATGTGCAGCCCCGTCTTGATCTTGCCGCCGGCGCGGCCCGCGACCATCGCCGCCATGCCGTCGAGCGAATGCACGCGCGCGTAACCATGGTCCGTGAGGCCGAAGATCATCGTGTTGTCGAGCAGCGTGCCGTCGCCTTCCTTCACCTTCGAGAAGGCTTCGATGTAGTACGCCCACGCTTCCATCGAGCGGTGCAGGAACCACGCCGCGTTCTCCTGGTACCCATGCTCGCCGATCGGCTCTTCATGGGTCGTCGTGTGGTGCGGCTTCTCGTAACCCGCCTTGATGGTGTTCGCCGATGCGCTCGAGTAGTTCATGTTGAACACACGCGTCTGGTCGCACGCCACCGCCATGACCATGAGGTCGGTCATCATCTTGTGGCGCTGGGCCACAAGGCCCGATTCACCGCCAAGCTCTGGCTCGCTGGTGACCGCCTTCGGCGCGATGCAGGCCGCGATCGGCTCCGGCTTGGTCAGCTGCTGGTCGAACTGACGCTCCAGATGACGCAGGCCCGTCATGTACTGATCGAGCCGGATCTTGTCCTCGGCCCCCACTTCGGTCTCCATCGACTTGATCTCCCCGATCACGCCCGAGAGCACGCTGCGGCGCGCCATCACCTTCGGATTGGGCGTGAAGTCCGCCGCGTTCGGGTCCTGGAAGTCGGGGCCGAACAGGCGCTGGTAGAAGTTGATCGGAGACACCTCAGGAATCGTCGGCGCGATCGCGCTTTCGTAGGAGATCGTCGAACGCACGTCCCCGGTCGCCGCCGCCGTCAGCGTCTTGAAGCGCGTCGTGCGCCCGACCTGGTTGGAGATCGTCGTGTCGAGGGTCTCGCCAGGCTTGTCCCCGCCCGCCTTCGGCGACGTGCCGCTCATGCCGATCACCCAGCCCGAGTAGTGGCAGAGGTTCGGGTCCGTGTCGCGGAACGCCGTCAGACCCGTGAACAGGTTCACATGCTGCTTGATGTTCTTCCAGGACGCGATCTGGTCCGGGAGATCGTAGTCCAGACCCACCTTCTTCGGCACGAAGATCCCGGCATCGATGCCCAGACCCCAGAACCAGGTGCCGAAGCGCACCGGCATCTTGCCGCCGTCGGCAAGGGCCGTGCCGTTCGAGTTCAGGAAGCAGTTCAAGAGCGGCAGCGCGACCGTGACCGCACTACCATTCAGCATTCCACGCAGAACGCGACGCCGATTGAGAGCCATCTTCATTCTCCCTTTTACTGGAGGCCTGCCGGGGCGCGCGAAGCGGACGTGCTGGCCGTCTTCGCGGGCGCCGGTGTGTTGGGTTCAGTGATTGTCGTGAACGAACTGGACAGGACGATCGCGCGCAACAGATCGCGCAGACGATAGCCATCGGCGGCGAACTTCTTGTCGAAGTACGCCAGCGTCTCGCGGTCTTGCGGCGTGGTCGGACTGCCCGTGCCGTAGGCGTAAACCCGCTTGACCAGGCAACTCGGCACCGCCGGGTGGTCGTGCATCGCCTGCGCCAGGCCCTTCACATCGGTGAAGCTCTTGCCGTCCAGCGAACCGGATGCGTCGATCACCGCGCCCCGCTCGCTCTCGCGGTACTGGCCCGCTCCGTCGAAGTTCTCGAGCGCCAGGCCCATCGGATCGGTGATCTTGTGGCAGCCGGCGCACACAGGGTTCTCAAGGTGGAAGCTCACCCGGTCGCGCGCGGTGCGCATGCCGGGCTTCGGGTTCTCCACCGCCGAGAAGTCGACGTTCGCCGGCGGACGCGGCACAACCTGGCACAGCAGCACTTCACGAAGCGCTTTGCCGCGCAAGGTCGCCGAACTGCGCCCAGGGTGCGAGTGCCCCGCCAGGAAGCTGATCTGGGTCAGCAAGCCCATGCGCGGGCTGCCTTCCGGGAACTCGTACGCCACCCAGCCCGGCGTCGTCGGCAGCTTGTAGATCGCCGCCAGTGACGGCGACAGGAACGTCTCGCGCGTCGTGAACAGGTCACGGTAATCCGCGTTCTTGGTCAGGAGCTGGTCGATCACAAGCCGCAAGGTCTGCTCGCGCGCATCCTGCACCGCGGTTCCCGTGAACACCGGATAGATCGCCGAATCCTTGGCCAGGTTGTTGAAGTCCTCGAAGTGGAACATGTCGTCGAAGAAGGCCCGCATCCCGGCTTCCAGGCGCGGGCTCGCCAGCATGCGGTCAAGCTGCTTCGAGAGCCCCTTCGGGGTGTTGATCTCGCCCGTCTCGGCCGCCTTCAGAAGAAGATCGTCCGGCGCCGCGTTCCAAAGGAAAAAGCTCAACCGGGACGCCAGTGAATAGCTGTCCAGGCGCGCCTTGCCGTCCTTGCCCGTCTCCACCCGTTCCGAGACCATCAGAACGCGCGGCGAAAGCAGCATGCCTTCCAGCGCCGTGCCGAGACCGGTGTAGAAGTCCTTCAGGCGTTCGGCCGAAGCGCCGGCTTCCTTCACGTATTCATCCAGGCGCTCCTTCGCCATCGGGCGGCGGTACACGAGACGGCCCACAGCCCCCAGGAACTGGCGCGCGCACGCGTCGTCGGCCGCCGTCGCCGACTTCGGCGTGCACGGCACAAGGAAGTTCCGGTTGTCTTCGTCGACCACCTGCGAAGCCGCCGTCGCCGCCGTCTTCTGGTAGATCTCCATCTGCGCCGCCGTCACGCCCGCGAACGACGTCCCCACGCTCAGAAGGCCATCTGTGCGCGTCACCGGCGCGAACGACACCGGCATGCTGATGCCCGGGCCAAACACATACGAAAGCGTGTTGCGGTACTGCTCCGCCGTCATCAGCCGCATCCGCTTGGCCGTCGTGTCGCCCGCCGGCTCCTGAGGACCCGACGCCGCCGCAACACCGGACGCTGCCGGAGCCTCTGACGCCACAGG
>JAIUPE010000161.1 GCA_020160875.1 Pseudomonadota bacterium | reverse complement strand
ACGTGCCCCACATGACGGGGCGGCCCGGAACCTGCTTACGGCCGCGCGGCTTGATCCAGCCTTCCTCGAGAAGGATATCGACCGTACCGGTGGACACGACGACACCGCGGATCTCTTCGATCTCCGCGCGGGTGACCGGCTGGTGGTAGGCGACGATGGCCAGGGTCTCGATCGCGGCGCGTGAGAGCTTGCGCGGCACCAGCTTTTCGAGGCGCAGACGTTCGGTGACATCGGGCGCCGTGCGGAAGGACCAGCGGCCGTTGGCCTGCAGGAGTTCCACGCCGCGGCCTTCGTAATAGCGTTTCAGGTCTTCCAGCAGCGCCGGAATATCGGCCTTCTCGCCCAGGCGTTCGGCGATGGCGCGTTCGGTCACGGGCTCGCTCGAGGCGAACAACAAAGCTTCGAGAACGCGCAGGTCCTCGGCCATGCGCGCCTGACGGTCGGCGTCCTGTTCGGCCACCTGCTCGGCGACGGCTTCTGGCATGACAGGAAGCGCGCCGGACTCGTCCGCCTGGACTTGCTCCTCGTCTTCTTCCTCGTCGTCGTCGTCGCCGTTCATCTGCTCGGCGCCTTCTTCGTCTTCGTCGCCGTCATCTTCATCGGCGTCGTCGTCATCCGAATCTTCATCCTCGTCGTCGAAATCCTCGTCGTCTTCATCGACGGTTTCGTCGTCGGCGAGGTCTTCGTCGCGGGATTCAGGCAATGCCGAAAGCTTAAGCAATTCCTGGTCCAGAGCGGGCGCGGAGAGGTTGTCGGTATCGATATTAGTCATTGGCAGCAGGCCGGTCCGCAGGTTTCAAGTAAATGGGTGAGTAAGCGCCGCCGTCCTGACGGAGGTCGGCTTTGCCCTGACGCACCAACTCGAGAACGGCGATCAGGGTGGTGGAAATCGCCGAACGGCGCATGAGAGGGCGACGCTCGCCTTGCGGCAGGAACGCCTTGAGGTCGGTCCAGTCCGGAACACCCGGCAGAATCTCCCTCAGGCGCGCGATCGCTTCGTCGATGGAGTAGAGATCGAAGGCCTCGATTTCAAGCGCCTTGATGTTCTTCTCGCGGTGCTGGGCGCCGTAGGCGCGCAGGAGGTCGTACAGCGTGATGTCGTAGACCGTGCGATAGGTGATCGGCAGGCCTTCGGTGACGCCGCGCGGGAAAAAATCGATGCCCCGGCGGGGCAGTTCGAACAGCTTGCGGCCGGCTTCCTGCATGGCTTCCAGACGGCGCATCTGGAATTTGAGGGCTTCGGCCATTTCCTCGGCGGTCGGTTCGACGCCGGACTCTTCCTTGGGCAGGAGGAGCTTGGATTTCAGGTAGGCGAGCCACGCCGCCATGACCAGGTAGTCGGCGGCCAGCTCCAGGTGATGCTCACGAGCCTTCTCGACGAACAGGAGGTACTGTTCGGCCAACGCCAGGATCGACACCTGCATCAGATCGACCTTCTGGTCGCGCGCGAGCACGAGCAGGACGTCGATGGGGCCTTCAAAGCCGCCCAGGGTCAGGACGAGTTGGGACATGGGGTCCGCGGCGGCGGACGGCGCCGGATCTTCCACGAACTCGGGCAGCTCAGAGGATAGTTCAGACGGTGTTTCGGACGGCGTGTCGGACATACGTAATCTTTAACCAGTGAGTCCCGCAGCGGCCGCGATCCAGTTCACCACGGCATCAGTGGCAGGCAGGAGTGTCCACGCGAGGATGTTCAAATCGGCGCCGATGTACGAGCCCAGCCAGGGCAGGATGACCACGACGCCAAGGATCAGGAACATGCCGTAGTTTTCCAGGCGCGCCAAGGCCCGGGCGGCCGGCAAAGGCAACAATCCGACCGCCACCCGCCCGCCATCCATAGGCGGCAATGGAATCATATTAAAAAGGCCCAGAATCACATTGAATTTCATGCTCTGGACAAGCATCGAGATCAACCACTGGCGCGACGGGTCCGGGGCCAGCAACGCCAGGTGAATCAACAGCGCCGATACAATCGCCAGGAAAAGGTTCATGCCCGGACCGGCGATCGCCACCGTGACCATGTCCCGGCGCGGATTCCGGAGCCGGCCGAAGTTCACCGGCACGGGTTTGGCCCAGCCGAAGAGGAACGGCGCCCCGGAGGCGATGAGAAACCCCGGCAGAAGGATCGTCCCCATCATATCGACATGACGGATGGGGTTGAGCGACAGACGGCCCGCCTCCTTGGCGGTCGGATCGCCGCGCCAAAGCGCCGCATAGCCGTGGGCGGCTTCGTGCAGGGTGATCGCCAGGATCGCGGGGATCGCGAAGACCACGACTTCGGCAATCTTTGTCAGCAGGTCGTTATCCACGGCGCAGCGCCGCCATGATCTTGAAGTCGGCGGCCATGGCATCGGCCAGAACCGTGCGCGGACGGCGGCGGATGGCCGTGGTCTCGGCCAGCGCCTTCAGGCCGCGTGGGCCCAAAGCCCCCGTCCCGCGCGCCACGGCTTCCATATCTTCCATATTCCCGTCGCAGTGCAGGACCACGTCGCAGCCCGCCGCGAGGGATTTGGCGGCGCGCTCGTCGTAAGGGCCGCTCAATGCCTTCATGCCCAGATCGTCGCTCATCAAGAGACCCTGGAAGCCGATTTCGCCGCGGATCACATCCTCGATCATACGGCGCGAGGTGGTCGCGGGTAGATCCGGATCGATGGCTTCGTAGACGACGTGCGCGGTCATTCCAAACGCGACGGGCCGGTCCGAGGCGGCACAGAAGGCCCGGAACGGCGCAAAATCGGTGGCGCGCAGGGTCGCGAGATCGGCCCCGACACGCGGGAGCTCGAGATGGCTATCGCTCATGGCCCGGCCGTGGCCGGGGATATGCTTGATCACCGGCACGACACCGGCATCGATCAGACCTTCGCAGACCTGGCGGGCGAGCTCGTAAACGGTGGTGGGATCGGCGCCGTAGGCGCGATCGCCAATGACATCGTGCGCGCCGGGCACGGGCACATCCATGACGGGTGCGCAGTCCACATCGATACCGACAGCGCGCAGTTCCTCGCCGATGAGTTGAAAGTTGGTGCGCAAATGCCGCGCGGCGGCGGCCGCATCCTTGGCATACAGCGCGGCGAACTCCGCGCCGGGCGGCGCGGGACGCCAATACGGCGGCTTCAAGCGCTGGACCCGGCCGCCCTCCTGATCGATCAGGACCACGGGGTCGAGGTCGGGATTGAGGGACCGAAGATCGGTCACCAAGGCAAGGACTTGCGCGGGGTCTTCAACGTTGCGCGCGAAGAGAATGTAGCCGAGTGGGCGCACGCGCTTGAAGAAGGCGCGCTCCGCGTCGTTCAGCGTGAGCCCCTTGAGGCCGAAGATGGCGGCAAGCGGCGCCGCCGCGATTTGAGTTGCGGACATCGGCTTACGGCTTAACGACGATGCAGCCGACGTTCTGGGCGCCGAGGGCGGCACAAACGCTATCCGCCGCCGCCTTATCCTTGAGTGGCCCGGCGCGGAGACGGAAGAAGACTCCCTTCTCGCCCAGGTCGACTCGCGCGACGCTCGGGGTCAGCCCCGCGAGCGCTTCCTTGTTCTTGCCCGCGATGCGGTTCCACTCGCCCATGGCGCCTTGCTCGGAACGCGCCGAGGCGAGTTGGACCTGGAAGGCGCCTGCCATGGCGGCCGCCGATACGGCGGGGGCCGCGGCAGCGACTTGAGCCTGGGGCGCGGGCGCTTCAGCGGCGGGCGCCGCGCCGGGCTTGGTATTGATCGGACCGGTCGCGGCCTCACGGCCACCCGTGGCCGCCGCGACAAGGGACGCGAGGTCGTCCTGATCGGCCTTCGCGGGCGCGGCGGGCTTGGCGGCCTCCGCTTTGGCGATTTCCTTCGCGGCCTCGGGTTTCGCCGCTTCGGGTTTCGCGGGCTCTGGTTTCGCGGCTTCGGGCTTCGCGGCCTCGGTTTTCGCGACTTCGGCTGGCTTCGCAGGCTCAACGGGCAGAGGTTCGGCCTTCGCCGTGTCGACCGGCGGCGCGGCGTCCGGCTTCGCCGCTTCGGGCGGCTGTGCGACGGGTTTAGGCGGCGCTTTCGGCTCTTCGGGGGCCGGCAGCAAGTTCTCGACCCGCGGCGGGGCATCGCCCTTGGCGACACGATCGTAAACCAGCTTGTCCTGGTTCTCGACCTGCATACCGCCCGGGTTCTCGGGCTTCATTTTGTAAGGATCGGGATTGGCCTTCACGAGCTGCGGGACGCCGCCGCCGGAACCACCGCCCAGCGCGCCGCTGTTCCAGAGATACCAGCCGATGCCCGCAACCGCAGCGACACCGATCACCACGCCGGCGATCAGGCCGAAGGGCGTCCCGGCCTCTTTGCGGCGGGTGTGATATTCGCTGAAAACGTCATCGGTGAAGGGCTGGACGCGCAAATCGTCCGCAGGCCGGCTCTCGGCGGGTTGGCTCCGCTTTTGATCTGGAGATCGGCGCAAAGGCGGATCGTCGTTGTCGCGCAGCGGCATTAACGCATTTCCTCCACGGGCTCCACCCCGAAGACCGCAAGACCAGAGGCTATCACCAGCCCGACGGCGCGAACAAGCGCGAGGCGCGCCAAGCTCACCTCTTTGTCATCCGCCTGAAGGAAACGGAGCTCGACCGCATCGTTGCCTTTATTCCACAACGCGTGGAACGCCGAGGCCAGGTCGTACATGTAGAACGCGAGGCGATGCGGCTCATGAGCAAGCGCGGCGCCCTCGACGGTGCGCGGCCAGGATGCCATCAAGCGCATGACGCCGATTTCGTCCGGATCCGTGAGGCGCGCGAGGTTGGCCGTGGCCAGCCCCTTATCCGAAAGGTCGGCGCCAGCGAACATCTCGGCGGCGTGGCGGAATACGCTGCGACCACGGGCATAGGCGTATTGCACGTAGAACACCGGGTTCTCGCGCGACTTCTCGGTCACCTTGGCATAGTCGAAATCGAGCGGCGCGTCGTTCTTGCGCGTCAGCATGATGAAGCGCACCACGTCCTTGCCGACCTCGTCGATGAGATCGCGCATGGTGACGAAGGTGCCGGCGCGCTTGGACATCTTCACCGGTTCGCCGTTGTTGAACACGCGCACCATCTGGGCGAGGAGCACGTCGAGCTTGCCCTTGCCGTCGGTGATGGCCTTCAGCGCGGCTTCGACGCGCTTCACGTAACCGCCGTGGTCGGCGCCCCAAATGTTAATGAGGTCGTAGAACCCGCGGTCCACCTTGTCCTTGTGGTAGGCGATATCGGCCGCGAAATAGGTCCAGGCGCCGCTCGATTTCTTGAGCGGACGGTCGATCTCGTCGCCGAATTCCGTCGCCTTGAACAGGAGCTGCGGGCGCGGTTCGTAGTCGTCGGGCGTCTTGCCCTTGGGCGGTTCGAGCACACCGGTATAGGTGAGCCCCTTCCCGTCCATGAACGCGAGCGCGTCGTCGACCTTACCCGCCTGAGTCAGCTTTTTCTCCGAGGTGAAGACATCATGCTTGATGCCCATGGCCGCGAGGTCTTCCTTCACGATACGCATCATGAATTCGACGGTGAAGTCGCGCAGCGCCGGAATCCATTCGGCGTCGTCCGTGACATTCGCCCACTTGTCCCCGTCCCGCTTCGCCAAAGCTTCGGCGCAGGGAATGAGATATTCGCCGCCGTACTGGATTTCCTTGCGCTCCAGCGCACCCTTCACGTCCTCGGCGGTAACCTTGCCGAGCACTTGCAGGTAGCGCATGCGCAGCGCGCGGGCGACATTGTCGACCTG
>JAIUPE010000160.1 GCA_020160875.1 Pseudomonadota bacterium | reverse complement strand
CGCGCGGTCGGCCGCGCCGCCGGAGACCAGCGAAATCTCGCGTTCCTTCGAAAAACCGCCACATAGGACGGCCACACGGTGGAGGGAGGCAGGGCGTTTCATTGACGAGAACTCCGCAACAAGGCGCTCTCATCGTCTGGCGTCACGCCAATGCGGCGTACTTCCCAGACCAGTTCAACGCCGGAATGATCTTTCACGCGCTTACGGACCTCTTCGCCGAGCCCTTCGAGATCCGCCGCCGTCGCCGTGCCGGTGTTGATCAGGAAGTTGGCGTGCTTGTGAGAGATCTGAGCGCCGCCGCGCACGAGTCCGCGGCAGCCGGCAGCGTCCACCAGCGCCCAGGCCTTGGAGCCCGGCGGGTTGGCGAATGTGGAACCACCCGTACGCGCCTGCGTGGGTTGCGATTGCTCGCGCTCGGCGCGGATTTCGCGGATGCGCGCGGTGATGGCGTCCTGGTTGCCCGGCGTACCTTTCAGTTCGGCGCCGGTGAAAATCCAATCTTCGGCGACTTCGGTGTGCCGGTACGAAAACCCCATCGCCGCCGCGTCGAGCTGGTGAACCTCGCCTTTGGCGTCCAGCGCCGTCGCGCTGACGAACACATCCTTGATCTCGGGGCCGTAAGCGCCGGCGTTCATGCGCAAAGCGCCGCCGATGGTGCCGGGGATGCCGGTCAGGAACTCGAGGCCCGCGATGGACGCGTCGCGCGCCGCCGTCGCGACCGTCGCGTCGACCGCGCCGGCGCCGCAACGGAGATGCGTGCCGTCGGCGGTGATCGTGCAGAACGCCTTGCCCAAATGGATGACGACCCCCGGAACGCCGCCGTCGCGCACCAGCATGTTCGAGCCGAGGCCGACGACGTGCACCGGTACGTCTTCGGGTTTGCCTTTCAGGAATGCCGCCAGGTCCTCGACATCGGCAGGCGAGAACAGCACTTCCGCCGGTCCGCCGACACGGAACCATGTCATGCGGCCAAGATCTGCCATAACGTCGTAGCGCCCGCGAATGCGGGGCAGACGTTCAGCCAGATCCGTGCGGATGCGCCGCGCCGCCATCATCATTTGCTCCGTTTGATCGCAGCGAGGTCGGCGGGAAGGGCGTGTGCCCAAGCGGTGATATTGCCCGCGCCGAGGCAAACCACGATGTCGCCGGCACTGGCGATATCGTCGATGACGGCCGCGAGATGTTTGGGCGAAACGAGCGCGGTGACGGCCTTGTGGCCGTGGGCGTGCAGGCCGTTGATCAGCGCATCACGATCGACGCCCGGAATCGGCTGCTCACCGGCCGGATAGACGTCGGCGACGATCACATGATCGGCGTCGTTGAAGCACTGGCAGAACTCGGCGAACAGCGACTGAAGGCGCGAATAGCGGTGCGGCTGTACCACGGCGACCACGCGGCCCTTGGTGGCCTGGCGCGCGGCCTTCAGCACGGCGGCGATTTCCACCGGGTGATGACCGTAATCGTCGATGACCGTGATGCCGTTCGTTTCGCCGACGCGCGTGAATCTACGCTTGACGCCGGTGAAGCGGGCGAGACCTTCGCGGATGAGATCGTCCGAAATCCCCATTTCCGCGGCGACGGAAACGGCGGCCAGGGCATTGAGCACATTGTGCTGACCGAACATGGTGAGGCGGATGTCCTTGATCACACGCTCGCCGCCTGTGAGGCGATCAGACAGTGCCGCGTCGAACCGCACGCCCTGCGTATCGAGGATCAGGTTCATGCCGCGCACTTGCGCAAGCGGGCTGAGACCGTAAGTGATGATCTTGCGGTCGGTGAGCTGCGGCAGCAGCGCCTGCACTTCGGGATGGTCGATGCACAAAACGCCAAAACCGTAGAACGGGATCGACAGCACGAACGTGCGGAAGGCTTCCTTCACCTTCGCGAACTCTTTGTAGAAGTCGAGGTGCTCGGGGTCGATGTTGGTCACGACCGCGATGGTCGCGGGCAGGCGCGTGAAAGTGCCGTCGGACTCGTCGGCTTCCACCACCATCCATTCACCTTCACCGCGGCGCGCATTGGTGCCGTAGGCGTTGATGATGCCGCCGTTGATGACCGTCGGATCGAGGCCGGCGGCATCGAGTACGGTGGCGACCAGCGAGGTCGTCGTGGTCTTTCCGTGTGTGCCGCCGACAGCCACGGACCACTTGAGGCGCATCAGTTCGGCGAGCATTTCGGCGCGGCGCACGATCGGCAGCATCGCCTTGCGCGCGGCGGCGACTTCCGGATTGTCGGCCTTTACCGCCGAGGAAATCACGATAACGCGTGCCTCGCCGAGGTTCTCGGCGCGGTGGCCAATCTCAATGCGCACGCCGAGCGAGCGCAGGCGATCAACATTCGCATTCTGGGCGATATCGGTGCCTTGCACCTGATAGCCGAGGTTGTGCATGACCTCCGCGATGCCGGACATGCCGATGCCGCCGATGCCAACGAAATGAATGATGCCGATATCGAGCGGCATGGATTGCATCAGGCAGCTCCCCTTTTCATGCTGTGTGTCGAAACGGACGCGGCGGCGGCGCCGGTTTTGGCGCGTTCGCCGTTTTCGCCCTGAAGAATGCTGGTCACGACATTCGCGAGCCGGTTGGCGGCGTCGGGGATGGCGAAAGCTGCAGCGGATTGTGCGGCGCTGGCGAGGAACTGCGGTTGCGTCAGTAGACGTACCAACTGTTCGGCCAGCGTTTCCGGCGTGAATTTATTCTGTGGCATGACGACCGCGCCGCCGGCCGCTTCCAGATTGCGCGCGTTGGCGCTTTGATGGTCGTCGGCGGCGAACGGGTACGGCACGAGCAACGAGGGGCGGCCGGCCGCGCTGACTTCGGCGACGGTGGACGCGCCAGAACGCGAGATCAGAAGGTGCGTGTTGGTCAGCAGCTCGGGCACGTTGTCGAAGAAGTGACGCAGCTGCACATGCGCGTCGGAGCCGACATACGCCTGGTGCGCGCGGTCGAGGTCTTCCGGGCGGCTCTGCTGCGAGATTTCCAGGCGACGGCGCAGTTCGAGCGGCAGGAGTTTTACGGCGGCCGGGATCACGTCGCTGAACACGCGCGCGCCCTGACTGCCGCCAAGCACCAACAGGCGGATCGTGCCCGTCGCGTCGGGTGCGCGGTACGGCGTGTAGCTGGTGGCGACAATGGCCGGACGTACCGGCATTCCCGTGAGTGTAAGACGGGCTTCCTTGGGCGCCTTCTTGGCGAGTTCGAAAGACGTGCAGACCTGATCGACCCTGCCAGCCAGCAGGCGATTGGCAAGCCCGAGGACCGCGTTCTGCTCATGGATAACCGTCGGCAGGCCTAGCTGCAACGCAGCGATCATGGTTGGGGCGGCCGCGTAACCGCCGAAACCGACGACGGCTTCGGGTTTCATCTCGTTCAGCAGCGCTTTTGCCTGAAGAATCCCGATCCCGAGATTGACGAGGCCCTTGGCGCGGCCGAACAGACCCTGGCCGGCGAGGCTGCCGGCGGTGATGTGACGTGTTTCGAGGCTGCCGAGCGTGCCGCCGTAGGTTGCGCCGCGCTTGTCGGTGATCAGTACCAGACGATGGCCGCGCGCGATCAGTTCCTGCGCAAGAGCTTCAGCAGGGAATACATGGCCGCCGGTCCCACCGGCGGCGAGAACGATGAAATGAGGCATGCGCTTCATGATCAACGGCCCTCCGTATCGCGGCGGCGGCGCGTAAGAGCCAGGATCATGCCGACCGCGACACCGAGCGCGACCAGCGACGAACCGCCGTAGGAGATGAAGGGCAGCGTCATGCCTTTCGTGGGCATCATATGCAGGCTCGACGCCATGTTGATCATCGCCTGCAGGCCGAATTGCACCGCGAGGCCGCCAACCGCGAGAAGCACGAACAGGTTTTCCTCGCGCATGGCCTTGGTCAGAGCGCGAATGACGATGAAGGAGAACAGGGCAACGATGACGAGGCAGAGGAGGACGCCAAACTCTTCACCGGCGACGGCGAAGATGAAATCGGTGTGCGCGTCGGGCAGCGCTTCTTTCACGCGGCCTTCGCCGGGACCGCGGCCGAACAGGCCGCCTTGCTGGAAAGCGCGCATGGCGGTGGCCACTTGATACGTATCGCCGCTCGATGGATCGAGAAAACGGTCAACGCGGCTCGCGACGTGATCGAAGGTGAAGTAGGCGCCGACAAGGCCCGCGAGGCCGATGATCGCGATCAGGATGACCCAGAAGATCGGCAGACCCGCGATGAAGAACTGTGCGCACCACACAGCGGAAACCACCAGGGTCATCCCGACGTCGGGCTGCGACAGGAGGATGAGCGCGACACCCGCCAACATGCCGGCGGCGATCAGGTTGCCCGGAAAATCCTCGCGCATCTTGTGTTCGGCGAACATCCAGGCCGAGACGACCGCGAAGAACGGCTTCACGAACTCCGACGGCTGACCGAAGTGGATGGGGCCGATGGACAACCAGCGGCGCGCCCCGTTGATGTCCTCGCCCAGCACCAACGTTAGCAGCGTGAGGACCCCCGAGATCAGAAAACCGATGACGGCGAAGCGGCGCACGTTGACGGGCGCGAGAAGGGAGATGGCGAACATCGTCATCAACGCAAGCGGCAGGAACACCATCTGCTTGCGCACGAAGTGGAAGGTGGTTGCGCCGATGCGTTCGGCGGCCGGCGGACCGGCGGCGAGGTTCAACAGGATGCCGATGGCGATCAGCAGCGCGGTCGCGGCCAGCATCCACTTGTCGACGGTCCACCACCAGCGGCCGACGGTGCTTGTATCCAGGCGTGTGATCGTACGCGCCGTCATCTAGGCCGCCTTTCCAGTTTCGGGCCAGAGCGCGAGCACTTCCTTGCGGAAGGCATCGCCGCGCTCTTCAAAATTCTTGAACATGTCGAACGAGGCGCAGGCCGGCGAAAGCAGCACGGTCGCGCCGGGCAGTTTGTCCTTGAGCGCCATCGCGCCGGCTTCTTCGATGGCCGATTCCATGTCTTCGTACAGCGCGAAGGGAACCTTGCCTTCGAGCGTGTCGGCGAAGTCGTCGGCCGCGTCGCCGATGAGGAACGCGTGGCGGATGCGCGAAAACAGCGGTGCAAGCGAGGCGATCCCGCCTTCCTTGGCGACGCCGCCCGCGATCCAATAGATATTGTCGTAGCACAGCAGCGCCTTTTCGGCGGCGTCCGCATTGGTCGCCTTGCTGTCGTTGATGAAGCTCACATTCCCGACGCTTCCCACCAGTTCCTGGCGATGCTTGAGGCCAGGGAAGCTCTGGAAACCGGCGATGATTTGCGCGTGCGTGAGGCCATTGCTGACGGCGATGGCCGCGACGGCGGCCGCGTTTTGCCAGTTATGCGCGCCTGGCAGGCGCGCGACGGCCTTGAGATCCATGATGGTCTTCGGGAACTGGCCCGAACAATCGAACAGATTGCCGTTATCGACATAAAAGCCGGCCGGAACCGGGCGGCGGACCGAGATGGGGATGACCTTGTGCACGCCGTCGTTGCGCAGCGCGTTGTACAGGGCCAGGCAATGTTCATCGTCGACGCCGATGATCGCGGTGCGCGGCGCGCGCTGGTCGGCGAAGATGCGGCGCTTGGCGGCGATATAGCCGTCGATGCCGCCGTGCCGGTCCAGGTGATCGGGCGTGATGTTGAGCAGCACTGCTGTCTGACAGTGCAGGTGCGGCATCAGCTCCAATTGATAGGACGACAGCTCGAGGACATAGGTGCCGCCGAGGCCAAGCGGCTCCA
>JAIUPE010000159.1 GCA_020160875.1 Pseudomonadota bacterium | reverse complement strand
GTTCTGGCCGGTTATGCGGACGTCGAATCCTGGTACCAGCAACTCGTCCGGTCGTGGTCGACCCACCATTCCAGCTACGGCGGCCTTTCGCAGCCGTCGCTCTACCGGGTGCTGCATCGTCTCGCGGACGGCTATCCTGACGCGAATGGGGTCAATACGGCGATCTCGTCGTCGATCTCGATCAAGCTGGTGCAAACGTTCATCGAGCATCCGGATCGTGCTGTTGCCAGTAGCGAGCCTTCGGACAAGCCTCGAGTGGAGCCGGCGCAGCGTTAAATTTTCTGCATGATTCGTGCGTAAAAAGGCCTCCTCATGGAGGCCTTTTTTATTGCGGGACGAAACAAGTGGCGCAAGCGCCACAGTCAGGTCGAGAAGGGGAAAAACCGCCTGATTTTAAGCACTTCGGCGTTGTCTAAAGCCGGGCTTTCTGTGAGAAATCCCGGTGCACGCGCGTATAGCGAGCGGGAGGCTTAGCGTACTGGCGCAAGGGGTCGGCGGCAAACACGTTCGACCTATCATTGCCCGGGCGCCCTGTGTGTGAAGTTGGGGGGACATTCGCCTGAGCGGCTCGACGGCCGGTCGGCAACTTCTCTTCTACGAAGCACACGCTTTCATCCCGCGCTGACGTGGCTGCACGCTCGCTGTCCACACCAATTGGGGAGACCTCATGTCCTACAACAACGCGGCCGCTGCGCGGCGCTTCGGCTTCATGACGACCGTAAGCTCGGTTGCCATGCTGGCCGCTTCGTTTGCAGCTCAGGCGCAAACGCAGCAGGCTCAGACCGAAGCTCCGTCGATCGATGAAATCACCGTGACCGGCACGCGCGTTGTGCGCGACGGTTACGAAGCGCCCACGCCCGTCACCGTGATCGGTGTCGAGCAGATCGAACAGCAGCCGATGCAGCACATCTCCGACTTCGTGATGCGCCTGCCGGCCTTCGCCGGTGCGCAGAGCACGACCTCGGGCGGTAACGAAATCTCCACCGGCCGTCAGTCGCAGAACAATCTGAACCTGCGCGGCCTCGACGTGTTCCGCACCCTGGTGCTGCTCGACGGTAATCGCTTCGTGTCGGGCGACGTCAACGGCGCCGTGAACGCCTCCGACCTTCCGACGCCGCTGATCAGCCGCGTCGACGTCGTGACGGGCGGCGCCTCGGCCGCTTACGGTTCGGACGCCGTGGCCGGTGTCGTGAACTTCGTGCTCGACAAGGAATTCACGGGCATCAAGACCGAAGTGCAGGGCGGTATCACCGCGCGCGGCGACGATCCGAGCTACAAGGTCAGCCTGACGGCCGGCACGCCGTTCGCCGGCGGCCGTGGCCACTTCCTGTTCTCGGGCGAACACGCCTGGAACAAGGGCATCTTCGGCGCCGGTGAATCGCGCGGTTCCTTCTGGGGCTACGACGTGTTCCACATCGTCGAAAACCCGGCTTGGACGACGACCAGCAACGTCCCGCGCTTCCTCGTGCGCGACAAAGCTGCGACGCTCCTCGCGACCCCCGGCGGTATCATCACCTCCGGTCCGCTCAAGGGCACGCTGTTCGACAAGGGCGGCCGCGCTTCGGGCATGTACAACTACGGTCCGTTCACCAACGCGCAGTTCACCGCCGGCGGCGGCGACTACCAGATGTCGGATGCGACCTTCTATAACCAGTCGCTGTCCAACCACGTCACACGCCAGGCCTACTTCACGCGCGCCAGCTATGACCTGACCGACAACGTCACGGCCTACGCCAACTTCATCTACACCTACAGCTACGGTTACGCGCGTTCCAAGCTGGATGACCAGCTCGGGAACCTCGTCATCCAGCGCGACAACGCCTTCCTCGATCCGCAGATCGCCGCGCGCATGACGACCCTCGGCCTGACCAGCTTCACGATGGGGAGCTTCCTGCTCGACGTGCCGTACATCCAGACGGACAACTACCGTCAGCTGTGGACGTATATGGGCGGCTTCGAAGGCAAAGCCGACGCGTTCGGAACGGAATGGAATTGGAAGCTGCACGGCCAGTATGGCTTGGCCCGCGGCGACCTGTCAGGCCGTGTGCTCGACCTCGGCCGTCTCCGTGGTCTCGGCGGCGTTGCCACCAACGCCCTGGATTCCGTGCGTACCGCCAGTGGTCAGGTCGTCTGCCGCGGCAACGTCGACGCCAATCCGGCGAACGACGATCCGCTCTGCGTGCCGTTCAATCCGTTCGGCTATGGCGTGAACAGCCAGGCCGCGGTCGATTACGTGAAGGGCCGTGCGCAGCTGTATCAGGCGAACGAACAGTATTTCTTCGCCTCGTCCATCAACGGCGAGCCGTTCGAACTGTGGGCCGGCCCGGTCTCTCTGGCCACCGGTTTCGAGTGGCGTAAGGAAGCCGTCGATATGGGCGACATCGCGGGTTACTGCCCGAAGTGTCTGACCAGCTCGTATACGGCCGGTAACTACAAAGGCACGCGTGGCTCGTACAAGGTCGCGGAAGGTTTCATCGAAACCGTCGTGCCGTTGGCCAAGGACGAACAGTGGGCCCGTTCGCTCGACTTCAACGGCGCCGTTCGCTTCACCGACTACTCCACCTCCGGCTTCGTCACGACGTGGAAGGTCGGTTTGACCTACGCGCCGGTGGATGAATTGCGCCTGCGTGCGACCCGTTCGCGCGACATCCGCGCCGGTAACCTCGGCGAGTTGTACAATTTCGGCGGCGGCGGGCAGTCGCCTGGCCTCGTCGATCCGTTCCGCCCGCTCGCCGGTCCGGTCAGCTACCTGAATTCGACCTCGGGTAACCCGAACCTTCAGCCGGAAAAAGCCAACCAGACCAACCTCGGCATCGTTTACCAGCCGTCGTGGTTTGACGGCTTCAGCGCCTCGCTCGACTACTATTCGATCAACATCAAAGGTGCGATCGAAACGCCGGGTGAAGTTGTTCAGCGTTGCTTCGACAGCGGCGGCACATCGATCCTGTGTAACGCGATCCAGCGTAACGCGCCGAACCCGGCCGACCCGCTGTATCCGACCATCGGTACGCTCCGCATCGTCAATGCCCAGCCGGAAAACCTGGCCTTCCTGAGCCAGAAGGGCCTGGACATCGAAATGAGCTACACGACCCAGATGGACCGTTTCGTCAGCAGCTGGGGCGGCGAGCTCTCGCTGCGCGCCGTCGGTACGCACATCATGGAATCGTTGCGTGACGACCGCCGTTCGGGCGTGCTCGACTCCGCGGGCACGAACAGCAGCCAGGGTCCGTTGAACTGGCGCTGGCTGTTCACCGCCAACTACACCCTCGATCCGATCAACATCGCTTGGACGGGCCGCTACATGAGCTCGGGCCGCTACGGTAGCAGCACGTCGGTTTACATCGAGTGTCAGGCCGGCTCTTGCCCGGTCTCGACGGCGGCGTTCCCGACCATCGACTACAACCACATCGACAGCCGCTTCTATCACGACCTGTCGCTCACCTATAAGTTCCTGCAGATGGACGGTGGCGCCACCGCCTCGGCTTACCTCAACATCATGAACCTGATGGACAAGGAACCGCCGATGGTCGCCAGCAGCGCCTACTGGTACATGAACGTGAATCCGCAGTTGTACGATGCGATCGGCCGCCGGTTCTACGCCGGTATCCGCTTCCGCATGTAATCGCGGTTCTTGGAGACGAAACGGAAAAGGGGAGCCAAAAGCTCCCCTTTTTCTATTTGCGCGGCTGTTTTATTTGAATTGGATCTCCGACCAATACGTCCAATCCCAGTCCGTATTTTCCCGCGCGATTGTATCGAAGAAGAGGCGCGGCGTGCCCGCTGGCAGGGCGAGGTGCGCGCTCTTGGGCATCCGATCGTCGTTGATCCGTTTTGGATCAAGGCAGGCGTCATGAAGGGTGACCTCGCCGGCACTAACCCGGAAGCAGGCTCCATCGCCGTCACGCCCGTCGGCCCACGCGCCATCGAGGATTCCGTAGCTGAAATCGAGTTCTGTCGCGCCTTCGGGAACCTTCAGAGACAAGCGTGTGGGAGCATGCGCGAGGGCTTTGCCGTCGGGCAGGATCTGCGCTTTCTTCTGACCGGGAATGGCGCCAGCGCTCGCCGCGAGAGCGCGCATGGTACGAAGCCGCGACAGAGTAGCCATGTTCAATTCCGATGCCTGCTCATTCTCGCCCGCAATCGTCAGGCGCTTAAGGCGAACGCCGATCTGGTTTTCGAAGGCGCCAGCGGGACGGCCGACGGCCGTGATTGAAAAGCGCGCGATGCTTTCGTCGCGCGCGGGAAGCAGGACGAATTGATCCGTCGTCTCGACGAGGGGTGAGAGCAGAAATCCGCTGCCCGTCATACCGGGGACGATCCGGAACACCTGCGTGTTTCCGGCGTCTGTGGTCACAGTCATCATCAGCATGGGCGGCTTGAACAAAAAGCTCCTGAGGCGGCCCAGCAAGCTCGGGCGGATATCGAGTTCCATCCAGAGAAGTCCATCCGCCCATGGTGTGACGTCCATCTCCTGGCCGAAACCGATATCGGCCTGATACAGCTCGGAGAGGTCTACGCGGCGGGGATCGGCGCGGCGCTTCAGGACGGCGTACCCGTTTTCAAAGCGAGTGACATCGTAGAGACGCAATAAATCCGGCCACAGCGCACCTTCATCGAGGCTCGGATAGCGGCCGTCGACTGTGTCGATTTCAAGGAGAATCGTTTCCGGTGCGTGCGGCCCGGTGAGCGCGGCGCGGTTGCGTTCTATAAGATCGGGTGTATAGACCGAATAGCTTTGAAAGATCGGGCGCGGGCGGTAGTCCGCGCCGCTCGCCACCGCAATGGATTGGTTCACGCCGAAGATATCGACGGTGCCGTGAAGGTCAGGGACCGGACTTTGTGCGCGCAGGCTCGCCATTTGCGCTTGATATGCGGCTTCGAAGGCTGCGACCTGGTTGCCGAATAGGACGGTCCCGACGGTCTTGGTGTCGTCGTGAATCTGGCTCGCCATGTCGCCGAGCAATATATTGCTCGCTGTGGCGGTGCGGCCCGCCTCGCGGGCGCCGCCCACATATATGACACAGCACGCCGCAGTGCTTGTGAAGATCGCGCCGGTGAACACTGCGCGCGCCGCGCGCGACAAGTGAAACTCGGGAAGATAGGCCGTGGCGGCGAGGGCCAGCGCTGTCCAAGGGATCATGACATGACCGACGTCATGGCGCACAAAACCGGATTTCGCGATGACGAACAGGAACCCGGCCATCATCGCGGCGAGGAACAGTCCATCGGCCCGCGCGCTCTTGAATTCCTGTACGGTGACGAGGGCAAAGAGAATCAGGCCCGCCAAGGTGAACAGCGCGAGTTCCATCATCGCGCCGTAGACGTGCATCGCTTCGCCGTAGCCCCGTGATACTTCGAAGGCCGTGAAGAGGTACGCCCCGAGTGCGCCAAAAGACTGTCCCGCCGCGGCATAAGCGGCCAGGAACCCGAAACTGAAGATAGCCGTGAAAATAGCGGGTTTCTTGAGGGTGATGCTGCGATTGATATCCACCAGGACGACCGTGGGCAGCGCGAGCAGCAGGGATGTTGTCTTCATCAAGGCCGCGGCGGCGACAAGGATCGTCAGGGTGATCGCGAGGCCAGTCGCAAGCCGGCTGTCCTTCCGTGCGAGGAGGAACAAGACAAAACATGCGGCGAACAGTGCCCCGTCGCGGGCCCAGCTATATGTCGCGATAAGCGAAACGGCGACAAGGACGGCCAGCCTCCAAGCGCTCGCACCGCGAAATAGGACGCAATAGGCCAGCGCAAGCGTGCCGTGGA
>JAIUPE010000158.1 GCA_020160875.1 Pseudomonadota bacterium | reverse complement strand
AAGGTGATAGGCGCAAACAAGTGAGTGATATTGCAACTTATTCGCAATTGCAAGAGCGATGCAGACGAGCCTCGAGGCTATTACAAGGTCATATTCTCAAAGGCTTAGGTGGTTGTAGGCTGTGGACCCAAAGGAGCCGCCGTCTTGCGTAATTTCCATTTCCCGGGACGTTCCCCGTCACGCGCGCGTCATGGCATGGCCGCGACGGAACACCCGTTGGCCGCGCTTACGGCCATCGACATGTTGCGAAAAGGTGGAAGTGCGGCCGACGCCGCCGTCGCGGCTGCGGCTGTCCTGGCTGTCGTCGAGCCGATGGCGACGGGCGTTGGCGGCGACGCCTTTTGTCTTGTCGCCAGCGCGGATCGTGTGGAGGGCTACAATGGCTCTGGCCGCGCGCCGGCGGGACTTTCGCTGAAACTTTTTGAAGGCTCGGGACTGAAGCGGATTCCCGTTGAGTCTCCGCATGTCGTGACGGTGCCTGGCGCCATAGACTGTTGGCTCTCGCTTCTCGAACGGCACGGCAAGCTCGACCGCGCCACCGTGCTCGCGCCGGCCATTGCTTATGCGATGGATGGCTTCGCGGTGACGCAACGCGTGGCCTATGACTGGGCCATCGGGCGGCCAAAGCTCGCGAAGAACGCGAATGCCACGGCGCTCTTTCTGCCGCACGATCGGCCGCCGCTTGCGGGTGAGATCTTCCGCAATCCAAGCTTGGGCCGCGTTCTGCAGGATGTGGCGCGGGAGGGGCGCGCCGGTTTCTATGAAGGCTGGGCGGCCGAAGATATGGTGGAAAGTCTACGCGCCCTTGGCGGTACGCACACACGGGAAGATTTCGCCGCGCATCGCGGGAATTGGGTCGCGCCCGTCCGCAGCGACTACCGCGGCGTCGAGGTCTTCGAGATTCCGCCAAACGGGCAGGGCGTCACGGCGCTGCTGATGCTCAATATCCTCGAGAACTTTTCGCTGAGTGAATTCCCGGCGCTGAGTGCGGCGCGCTTTCACGTTGAAGCGGAAGCGACGCGCCTCGCCTATCAGGAGCGCGATCGCGTCATTGCCGACCCTGAGCGCGAAAAGGTCGATGTCACCCATTTCACCGATAAGGCGTTCGCCAAGACGCTGGCCGCGCAAATCGATATGAAGCGCGCCGGAGCGGCCGCGGCGCAAACACGCGCCGGCGACACCACATATCTTGCGGTTGCCGACGCGAACGGGTTGATGGTGTCGTTCATCAACTCGATCTATCACGGGTTCGGATCAGGAATCGCTTCAGCCAAGAGCGGTGTCCTTTTCCACAATCGCGGCCATGGTTTCGTGCTGGATGCGAAACATCCCAATGCCCCGGCGGGCGGCAAGCGTCCGTTCCACACCATCATCCCGGCCATGGCCCGAAAAGACGGCCAGCCTTGGCTCGCCTTTGGCGTCATGGGCGGCGACTATCAAGCGGTGGGTCACGCGCACGTCCTCACGAATATCCTGGACTGGGGCATGGACATCCAGGACGCCATCGATTGTCCGCGCGGATTCCTCTTCAATGGCGAGTTCGCGCTTGAGCAAGGTGTTCCTGACGCCGTGAAGGCGGACCTCGCCGGCATGGGCCACAAGGTCGTGGCCGCACCGGAACCCATCGGCGGCGGACAGGGTGTGATGCGTGATTTCGCCGGAGGAAGCTGGATCGGCGGTTCCGATCCTCGCAAGGACGGTTGCGCGCTGGGATACTAGAAGAACCGATTGTTTATCCTTGCCTGCGCAGGCACGCGAGCATGCAGGGTTCAATAGTTTAACCCGAAAGCCGAAACATCCGGGGCCGCGACCCGTCGGGCGATGTTGGCGATAAGCGCTGCATTGACGCTATTACCGGCCTCTCTTTCTCCGGTGGTCTACGGCTCCTGACATTGCACAGCTCCGTCATTAAAGAGCGCGAACAAAGGCTTCGGCCGCCGCGAAAGTCTCGGCGGGGCGCTGTAAGACCAACTGGTGCCCAACGCCGGGAATGACGGCGAGCTTCAACCGCGCGGCCAGATACTTCCGGTCCTCGTCGTCGAGAAGACTGGGCCCCGTAACTTCGCGCCGTACGCCCAGCGATTCCGCGCCCGCGAGGACGATGGCGGGCACGCGCACGCCTTCAATATAGTGGTAGTACCGCCGGTCCTCCGGCGGCGACTGCGCCATACCCATGACGTTCGCCGCAAACATGCGCCGGAAACTTCCCTCCGGCTGACCGTCCAGAATCCGCGGCATGAGCTCCATGATCGACCATTGTTTTGCCGTGGCGAGCAGCGGATCCAGCGCGACGACGCCCACGAAATTCGCGGGCGGCCGGTTTCCGAGCGCGATGCCGAGCAATCCGCCGAACGAATCACCCACGATCACCACGCGCCGGCCCGCGAAGTGGGTTCCGATCAGCCAGCGCAGCTCATCGATATAGGTGTCCATCGTAACGGAGATCGGCGGATCGCTTTGGCCGTGTCCGGGAAGGTCGGCGAGAGCGACGTCATAAGAGGCTCGCCAAAGCTCCGACCATGGCAGCAACTTCTTATGCTTTTCAAAGGCGCCATGAAGGAGGACGACGAGCGGTGCGGAGGCGTGGAGCGCCGCCTCGCCACTCAAAACGGCGAACTTACCGTGAGGGCGTGTAAGCGTTTGGGTAACGTAGGTCATGCCTAGAGATCTATGTTGATGGAAGGGATTAGGGTGATGGACGTGACGGGCTAAGCAAACCGTGCGGCGGTATTTTGAGGTGGTATCGCCGTGTGATCGCGTTTTACGTACGCGCGTAAGACGATTTTGTTGCGATGGTGTTACGTGTTCGAGAAGTAGTTGCGATCTCGACTTTCAGCCATACTGTGGAAAATCGAAGGCCACTTTTGAAGCTTGCCGTCAAAGTGCTTCGCTCTCTGTTCAATGCGAAGCTTAAAGTCTTTATAAACCCGCGCGCAACCGTCCGTCGATCACGGTGTCTTTCGAACATCGTGTTACTAAGGTCCATCAGGGAATACATCTTGTTTCTCTGCTGCAAAGATGAGCCGGAGAATGTCGTCTATAAAAGTTGTGTTACTGATCCTCGTGACGTGCCTCGTCGCGATTTGGCTGAGGCCTCACGGCTTACTCGCGGAAATATGGCCGACGAATGCCCTTCTCCTGGCATTTTTCGTTCGAAATCCGTCTGCGGCGACGCCGTTGAATTGGTTGGCCGCCGGATTGGCTTACGTTGCAGCCGATTTGCTTACAGGCAATGCCATCCTTCCGACACTACTGCTTACGGCGGGAAATATGGTCGGACCGCTTGTCGGCAGTTATCTCTTCGGAAGGATTTCCGAGAGCCATCGCCGTCTCGCCGAGCCGGCATCTGTCTCATATACGCTTGCGATCGCCATTGCCGCGTCCGGCGCAGCCGGTCTTGTCGGCTTGATCGCAGGCCCAATCGTTATATCCAGCACGCCGATTCAGGGGTGGGTTTATTGGTTCACAGCGGAACTCGTCAACTTTGTGATCGTATTGCCGTTCGCGCTCAGTTGGCCCGTATCGGGCTTCGATAAATTTAAAGTGCCAAGCGAACGCATCACGTTGGGCAACGTGATGCCGATCGCCATATTTGTCATGTCCGTGGGTTTTGCATATTGGCTCGGCGGCTCGAAGTCTTTCGCATTTACAGTTCCGGTACTGCTCTGGGCCGCAACCACCTATGATAAATTTACGACGGCGACATTAACGTTGTTCGCCAGCGCGGCGGCTCTAGGTCAAATCGATCCTTCGCTGCCAAGCCGATCTGAAGTTTTGCTGTTGCGCGTGGAAGTGGCGTTGATGGCCCTGGCGCCCATAACGCTCGCGAGTGTGATGTCAACGCGCACGGATCTTATAAACAAATTGCAAGAGAACAACCGCGCGCTCGCTCTCGCGGATCAGGCCAAGAACAATTTCCTCGCGCTGATGAGTCACGAACTTCGAACGCCCATGACCGGCGTATTGGGCATGGCGGATCTTCTGATGGATACGGGCCTCAATCAGGAACAGGAGAAATACGTTCGAACGCTTTCTCGTTCGGGCCAAAGTCTTCTCTCGTTACTCAACGATATCTTGGACTTCTCGAAGATAGAGGCGGGGCGTCTAAAAATAGAGCAAACGACCTTTGTGCTCACGGAAGCTATCGCCGACGTTTGTTGTCTATTCGCCGGAGCCGCGACCGAGAAGGGTGTGGAGATCCGGCAGGTGTTGCCCGCCGCATTCTGCAATTTTGTGCACGGAGACGGGCTTCGATTTCGCCAGGTGCTGTCCAATTTGGTTGGCAACGCGGTGAAGTTTACGAATCACGGACAAGTCGTTGTCGGAATGGATCAAACACGGGACTCCGATGGGTTGCTGACAATAAACGTGTCCGTCGAAGACAGTGGGATAGGAATTTCCCCCACCAATATTCAGAACCTTTTCCAGCCGTTTACGCAGGCGGATTCGAGCATTGGCCGCAAATTTGGCGGCACGGGGCTCGGCTTGGCGATTTGCCGGGATTTGGTCAAGGCGATGGGCGGCGAGATCCGCGTGGTGAGCACGGAGGGAATAGGCTCAATTTTCAGTTTCTATGTGCGGATGGCTCCGTCCGACGAGACCGCGTTCAATAGACAAGTGGAGATGGGTGCGGCTACGGGCGTGCGGGGATCGGGTCGGTCACTGGTGGTTCTTGTGGCCGACGACAACGCTACGATCCGCACTCTCATGCTCGCAATGTTTCGGCGGCGAGGGCACACGGTGGTGCTTGTCGAAGATGGGGCCGCGGCGGTGGAGGCTGTCAAAACCCAAAAATTCGATATCGTGCTTATGGATATGCACATGCCGCTGCTGGACGGCCTCGGGGCGATCCGCGCAATCCGCGAGATGGAGACGAAGTCCGGTCAGCACCTGCCCATCATTATGCTTACAGCCGACGTCACGGCCATCGGGCAAAATGCGGCCCGCATGGCCGGCGCCGATCTCGTTTTAGAGAAGCCGGTGCGTTGGAATTCGCTCTTTCAAAACATATCCAGCCTTATCGAGGGCGGTGCGGCGCTTACGCGAGTGGCCGATTCCCCCCACGTTACGAAACGCGGTCTGGGCCGGTCGTTGGATCGCTCTGTGCTCGACGCGCTTCGCCAGGACCTGGGGAATGAAACAGCCGACCATTTGCTGCATACGTTCCTGGGTCATCTGGGGGACGTCCGGGATGAACTTCGGGAGGCCGTGATGTCCAAAAATCTTAAGGCCGTTAAGCGTGTTGCCCATAAGTTGAAGGGCGTTTCCCGACAATTTGGAGCCCGAGAACTCGGCGAACTCGCGGGTATTATTGAGGAAAAATCAACGAGCCTGGAGGAGGCGGCCGAGATCCTGCCGCGGGTGTATGCGATTATAGAGGAGCTAAAGGCTTGAGGGTTTTCGCGGAACGCGAATGCGGGCGGTCCGGTTTTGATGCCGTCTGTAACAGACGCTTTTTCCTTTCCCGGGACCCCGCCCGCCAATGCTTGCCCGTCGCGCGGATCGTCGGCGGTTGCTCCGCCAGCCGGCCAGTGCTCTAATTCGCCCGCCTTAGCTGCATTGGGCGCAGGGCGTGTGTGGAGGAGGATCCCATGAAGCGTTTTTTGATCGGTGCGCTGATGTCTGGTGCGGTGATGATGCCGGCTTATGCCGCGCTGACCAATGGTGAGTCCGCTCCCGATTTCACGGCGCAGGCCTCGCTGGCCGGCAAGGAATTCACGTTTTCGCTGGACGCCGCCCTGAAAAAGGGCCCCGTGGTCGTTTACTTCTATCCGGCGGCCTATACGCGCG
>JAIUPE010000157.1 GCA_020160875.1 Pseudomonadota bacterium | reverse complement strand
CCGAGCTGAAGTACGACGAGACCTTCCGACGCCTCAGCTCCGGTCAGCGCTTTATTTACCTCGCCCGGCACCTGACACCGCAACAACAGCAGGAAGTCAACGACCTGGGCCTGCCCGGCCTTGGCTTCGAGAACTCGCAGCGCCGCATCTATCCGCATGGCCCGTTGTTCTCGCATGTGATTGGCGCAACGGACGCCGATAACATCGGCGTCGCGGGCGTCGAGCGCACGTTCAACGATACCCTGACCCAAGACAGCGCCCCGTTGCGTCTTTCGCTCGACGTGCGCGTTCAACACGTCGTACGCGAAACTCTTGCGGCCTCCATCACGCGGTACCGCGCCGTTGCCGGAAGCGCGGCGGTGATGGATGTGCGCACGGGAGAATTGCTTTCCCTGGTCTCGCTGCCGGATTTCGATCCGAAAGCCCTTGGCACAGCGTCGACCGAAGCGCGCTTCAACCGTGCGACTCTCGGCGTCTATGAAATGGGTTCGACCTTCAAGCTGTTCACGGCCGCGATGGCCCTGGAAGTGGGCTCGGCAAACCTTTACTCGACCTATGACGCCAGCCAGCCGATCAAGATCGGCCGCTTCACCATCGACGACTTCCACGGTCTAAACCGCGTCATCACGGTTCCGGAAATTCTGATCCACTCGTCGAACATCGGCGCGGCCAAGATGGCGCTCGCGGCCGGCACCGACGTGCAGAAGACCTATATGAAGAAGCTGGGGATGTTGTCCCCGCTCAAACTCGAACTCCCCGAAGTCGGCACGCCGCAGTACCCGCGGACCTGGCGCGAGATCAACACGATCACCGTCTCCTATGGCCACGGCATCGCCGTGACGCCGGTGCATGTGGTGACCGCAGTCAGCGCCTTGGTAAACGGCGGCACGCTTTATCCGGCAACCCTCATCCACCGGGACGACGCGCCGCAGGGCGAGCGCGTGCTTTCGGAGAAGACCTCGAAGGCCATGCGCGCGCTGATGCGCCTGATCGTGGTCGACGGTTCGGGTCGGCAGGCCGACGCCCCGGGTTATCTCGTCGGCGGCAAGACCGGGACCCCGGAAAAGACGACCTTTCGCGGCGGATACAATCAGTCGTCGCTGCATACGTCGTTCGTAGCCGCCTTCCCGATCGAAAATCCGCGCTACGTGATCCTGGTTATGCTGGACGAACCGAAAGGCACGCGCGAAACCGCCATGTACGCGACGGCGGGCTGGAACTCGGCTCCCACCGTGGGCCGCATCGTCAGCCAGATCGCCCCGATGCTCGGCGTATACCCGATGGGCCACACCGACAGCTTCGAGCCGCTCGCCTCACTGCTGCCGCTTTACAGCGGTAAGAACAACGAATACGGAGCGCCGGTCGTGAAGGCCGTGGAAACCCGCACCACGACCACCGCGCCCGTGAAGGCCGCGCATGAGCCGCAACCTGCCGCGACTGAAAAACCTGAATCCATCGGCGCCCTGATCGAGGACGCCGATGCGACTCAGTGAATTGCTTGAGGAACAAGGGATGGACGCCCGGGCGTTGAAGGATCTGGATATCACGGGACTGACCGCCGATTCGCGCGCGGTGCAGCCGGGTTATCTGTTCGCCGCCCTGCCCGGCACCAAGATGGACGGCCGCAGCTACATCGGCGAAGCCGTGAAGCGCGGCGCCTCGGCCGTGCTCGCGCCGCCGGGCACCGATTTGGGTGCGGAGCGCGCCGATTCCACGGGTAACGTCATCCGCCTCATCACCGACAGCAATCCGCGCCGCCGCTTTGCCCTGATGGCCGCGCGCTTCTTCAACGCCCAGCCCGATACCGTCGCGGCCGTGACCGGCACGAATGGCAAAACCTCCACCGCGCATTTCACGCAGCAGCTGTGGACGCACCTCGGTGTGAAAGCCGGTTATATGGGCACGTTGGGCGCCTATGCCCCGGGTGTGCGCATCGACGGTAGCCTGACGACGCCCGATCCCGTGCGCCTGCACAGCCTGCTCGCAGAGATGGCCAAGCACGGCACGACGCATGTTGCGATGGAAGCCTCTAGCCACGGGTTACATCAATTCCGCGTCGACGGCGTGAGGATCGCCATCGGCGGCTTCACCACTTTCACCCGTGACCATCTCGACTATCACGGCTCCATGGCGGCCTACCTCGCCGCCAAGTTGCGCCTGTTCTCGGACGTCATGATCGCCGGCGGCATCGCCGTGCTGAACGCCGATACACCGGAGTTCAACGCATTTGAGTCCGCCTGTCGCCTGCGCGGCCACCGCGTCATGAGCTACGGCACGCAAGGCGAGACCTTGCGCTTGGCCGGCGTGACGATCGACGGCGATGCGCAGGTTCTGGATCTCATCGTGCTGGAAAAGAGCTACCGCGTGCGTCTGCCGCTGGCGGGCCGCTTCCAGGTCGGCAATGCATTGTGCGCGCTGGGCTTCGTGCTCGCCGCCGGCGCCGATCCGGCCAGCGCCGTGGCCGCGCTGGAATGCCTGAACGGCGTTCCAGGCCGCATGCAGCGTGCGGGTTTTCACAAAAGCGGCGCGCCGGTGTATGTCGATTACGCCCATACGCCTGACGCCCTCGAAACAGCGCTGCTCGCGCTCCGGCCGCATGCGACGCGCCGTTTGGCCGTTATGTTCGGCTGCGGTGGTGACCGCGACCGCGGAAAGCGTCGCATGATGGGCGAGATCGCCCAACGTCTGGCCGACGATGTTTATGTCACCGACGACAATCCGCGCACCGAAGAGGCCGCCGCCATCCGCGCCGAAGTGATGCAGGGTTGCCCCAACGCGAAGAACATCGGCGATCGTTCGGAAGCCATCGCCACGACCGTGAACGCACTTCAAGCCGGCGACGCCCTGCTCCTGGCCGGCAAAGGCCACGAAACGGGTCAGATCGTCGGCGCGACCGTGATCCCTTTCAGCGATATCGAGGAAGCGCGCCGTGTGCTCGGCCTCGGCGGAGCGACGTCATAATGGCTTTGTGGACGGCAAAAGAGGTCGCCGCGGCGACCGGCAGCGCTTCAACGGGAACCTGGGCCGCGAACGGCGTGTCCATCGACAGCCGCAGCGTGGGCACGGGCGATATCTTCGTCGCGCTTCAGGGTCCGAACTTCGACGGTCACGACTACGTCAAACAAGCGCTGGAAAAAGGCGCCGCTGCCGCAATCGTTCACAGCGTGCCGAAGGATTCCGACAGTTACCATAATCGCCTGGTAGTGGTTAAGGATACGTTTCTCGCACTGCAAGATTTGGCGAAGGCCGCCCGCGCCCGCATGAAGGGCCGTGTGATCGCGGTCACGGGAAGCGTCGGCAAGACCGGCACCAAGGAGGCGCTGAAGCTCGGCCTCGCCGTGCAGGGCAAAACCCACGCCAGCGAAGGCAACCTCAACAACCATTGGGGCGTGCCGCTGTCCCTGTCACGTATGCCGGCGGACACCAAGTTCGGCGTGTTCGAACTGGGCATGAATCACGCCGGTGAAATCGCGCCGCTGTCAAAGCTGGTACGCCCGCATGCGGCCGTGATCACAACCGTCGAAGCCGCGCACCTCGAATTCTTCAATTCCGTCGCCGAGATCGCCGATGAAAAAGCCGCGATCATGACGGGCCTGGAGCCCGACGGCACCGTCATCCTTCCTCGCGACAATCCCCACTATGCGCGTCTTGCCGCCGCGGCCGCGACATACAACTGCAAGAACATCCGCGCCTTCGGGACGGGCGGCGACGCGTTCGCACGCCTCGTCGCCTGGTCGCTGACGCCGGACGGCACGCAAGTGGCCGCCGAATTCGACGGCCGCCGGATCATGTACGACATGATCGTCAGCGGCCGTCATTGGGCGCTGAACAGCCTCGCGGCGCTGGCCGCGGTGGACGCTATTGGCGCCGATATGCATCTCGCCGCGGGCGCCTTGGCCAAACTCGCCGCGCCCGTGGGCCGCGGCGCGCGCGCGCGCATTGCCGTGGACGGCGGCTCGTTCGTGGTAATCGATGAAAGTTACAACGCGAGCCCCGCGGCTGTACGTGTGTTGGCCGACACGCTTGCGCAAATGCATCAACCCGTGGGCGGCACGCGTGGCGGCCGCTTGATCATGGTGCTGGGCGACATGCTCGAACTCGGCGCCGCCGGCCCATCGCTCCATGCCGATCTCGCCGAAAGCCTGAAACTCGCCGACATCCATCTCGTCTTCACCGCCGGCCCGTTGATGAAGCATCTGCATGAGGCGTTGCCGGGCGCGATGCGCGGCGGTCACGCCGCGGACTCCAAGGCGCTGGCGCCTCTGGTCGTGAACGCGGTGCGCGCGGGCGACGTGGTGGCCGTGAAAGGCTCGCACAGCAGCCGCATGGACGTGATCGTCGACGCCTTACGTTCGCTCAACCCCTCTCAACGCGCCGCCAACGGGAACTAGAACCATGTTCTACCTCTTGTCCCAACTCTCGACCGACTTTCCGGCGTTCAACGTTTTTCGTTACCTGACCTTCCGCACAGGCGGCGCGGTGATCACGGCGCTGCTGGTCGCGTTCGTGTTCGGGCCCGCGATCATCCGCTGGCTGAAGGCACAGCAAGGCTATGGTCAGCCGATCCGCACCGACGGTCCGCAAACTCACCTCGTCAAACAGGGCACGCCGACCATGGGCGGCGCCATGATGCTTCTGGGTATCACCATCGCGGTCCTCTTGTGGGCCGACCTGAGCAACAAATATGTGTGGGCAGTGATGATCGTGACCTTGGGTTACGGCCTCATCGGTTTCCTCGACGACTATAGAAAAGTAAAGAAGCGCTCGTCCGCGGGCGTCGCAGGGAAGAGTAAGCTCGTCCTCGAAATCGCGCTCGCGGGCGCGGCCGGCTACTGGATCTCGACCATGGGCGCGCCTGAAATGGCCGACAAGCTCACGGTGCCGTTCTTCAAGGACCTGCTGCTTGACCTCGGCGTCATGTATCTACCCTTCGTCGTGTTCGTCATCGTCGGCGCCGCGAATTCGGTGAATCTGACGGACGGCCTCGATGGTCTCGCGATCGTGCCGGTGATGATCGCCGCCGGCGTGTTCGTGGTGATCGCCTATCTGATCGGGAACGCCGTGTTCGCGAACTACCTGCAGGTCCACTTCGTCGCGGGCTCGGGCGAACTCGCCGTGTTCTGCGGCGCCATTGTCGGCGCCGGTCTCGGCTTCCTGTGGTTCAACGCACCGCCCGCGATGGTGTTCATGGGAGACACCGGCTCTCTGGCGCTCGGCGGCGCGCTTGGTTCGGTCGCCGTCGTGACCAAACATGAGATCGTGCTGAGCATCGTCGGCGGCTTGTTCGTACTGGAGACGGTGTCGGTGATCGTGCAAGTGGCTTCGTTCAAGTTGACCGGCAAGCGCGTCTTTCGCATGGCGCCGCTGCATCACCACTACGAAGAAAAGGGTTGGGCCGAACCGACGGTCGTCATCCGGTTCTGGATCATTGCCGTCATCCTGGCCGTTGCCGGGCTTTCGACGTTGAAGTTGAGGTAGAAGCGGTATGGTTCCCACTCCTCGCTATGCCGGCGAGCGCGTCGTCGTGATGGGCCTCGGGAAGTCCGGCCTGTCGGCGGCCGCGTCGCTGCGCGCGAGCGGCGCCGACGTACAAGTGTGGGACGACAAACCCGCGCAGGTGCAGGAAGGCGCCGCGCGCGGCTTCACGGCGTTCGACGGACAGACGATGAATCTCGACGGCGTACGCGCCATCGTGTGGAGCCCTGGCGTCCCGCACACTCATCCGAAAACGCATCCGCTCGCGGTCCGCGCCAAGGCCGCCGGCGTGCCACTAACCTGCGACGTCGATTTATTGGTTGAAGCGCAAACCGACGCGACCGTCATCGCCATCACCGGCACGAATGGCAAATCGACCACGACCGCCCTCGCCGCGCATGTCTTCAAGCACGCGGGCCGCCAGACGGCCATGGGCGGCAACATCGGCATCCCCGCGCTCGAGCTGGAGCCGCTTG
>JAIUPE010000156.1 GCA_020160875.1 Pseudomonadota bacterium | reverse complement strand
CTGGACGCGGGCCGAGGCGGCATTGTCCATCAGCTTGAAGTTATAGCGCGCTCCGAGGTCCACTGTCGTGATCGAAGGCAGCTCCAGGGTGTTGGCGCGGTTGGCGTACACCGGCCCGTCCTGGACCACGGCGCCCGTCAACGCGAGGCCGTTCCATTCCTTCGGTCCGTATTGGACGTTGAGGCGAATGTTGCGCGACGGGCGTCCCACCGGCACGGGCCCAATGACGCCGGCGGTCGCCTGGTTGCCCTCGATCCGCGCTTTCAGAAGCATCGCGCCCGCGACCACGGTGAGACCCGGGAGCGGCTGACCCGAGAGCGAGAATTCCGCGCCGCGGTGGCTGACGTCGCCCACGTCGGTGAACAGATTGACGGCGTCGCGCTCGAAGAATGGTTTTTTCACCTCGAACACGCCCGCGATCAATGTCAGGCGCGCGGTGATGCGGTAGCGCAGGCCCGCGTCCATTTGCTCGGTCAGGCTGGCGGGCAGGGCCTCGCCGCGGTTGGTCGCGTTCTCCGGCGCGATGCCGGACTCCTCGAGGCCGCGCGTATAGCCCGCGTAGAACGCCAGCTCCGGCGTTGCGTTAAGGGCCAGCGTCGCGTTGTAGAGCCACGGGCGGCTCTTGGTCTTGGCTTCGGGTAAGTTCGGTTGATGGACCTTGCGGTCGTAGAAGGTCTTCTGCACGCCGAGGCTCAGTTCGCCCACATTGCGCCATTGGCCGACATAGGAGACGCCGGGTGTCGCCTGGACGACGTCGTCGCGGCTGGATGCGGTCAGATTGTAGACCGGCTCCGGCACCGGGCTGACGGCACCGATGCGCGCCGCGCCGAAGGAGCGCGTATCGCTGCCGCCGAAATCGCGCGTCACGTCGCGCCCTTTGACGGCGAAGTGGAACGTGTGCTGACGCTCGCCCTCGATGAAGGAACGCGACAGGCGCACTTCGCCCGAGGTCGAGGCCGCGTACTGCGGCTGGCTGCGGGTGATGTCGAGAAGGGCGCTGCCGTCCCGCTGCACGTTCCGGAAGAACATGATGTATTCGTCTTTCAGGTCGTTCACGGACCTGAACACTCCCGCGCGCAGGCGCCAGCCGTCGACGGGCTCGGCGAGAACGATGCCGCCGAAGTTGCGGGCATTGCGGTTGCGCGAGGCCCACTCCTGGCCGAAGTACACCGAGCGGTCATACTTCGGCGGCGTGAAAGCGCCGCCTGTGAATATGAAAGGCTGGGCCTCGCCATCTATGCCGTTCAAGCTATGGAAGAAGCCGAGCACATTGACCTTATCGGTCGGCGTCCAATTCACCGCCGCCGAGGAGACGATGTTGTCGTAGGTGGCGCGCCAGTCATACTTGTTGCGTGAGAGCGCGAGGCTCGCGACGGCGCCGAGACGATCCTTGATGATGGGTGTCGAGACGTCCGCCTCGATCTGCGCGTTCTGGTATGGGCCAAATTGAAAGCTGAGGCTTCCCGCGAACTCATCTCCGGGCCGGCGCATTTGGATGTCGGCGATGCCGGTCGGCGCCGGGAAGGGATAGGACTGCGCCGAGAGGCCGACCCGCATGATGGTGCCGTTGTCGATGCGCCCCTGCAGCATGAACTGCTGGTCGAAGTACAGGCCGTCCAGGCGAATATTGCCCGCTTGCTGCGGACTGAACCCGCGTGCGCTGGTATCGCTGTAAAGGCCGACGTTCTGATCGCCGATGGAAACGCCGAACGCGTCTTCGGCCGAAGTGACGGCGTTTTCGCCCGCGCGCTGTGCGCTTGCCGCGCAAGGCACCATCAGGGCGGCACAGGCCGCGCCCGCGAGCAACGATCTCTTCAGCACCCCGATCCCCCCAACCAACTCCCGCAACGATACGGAAACCCCGGCAGGTGGGCAAGGCCGCAAGACCTTCAGATGATGGCGTTCGGCCCCGTGTCCCGGATGCGGAAGCATGCGGCGGGAAGCGATATCTTGACGGTCGTGCCGCGGCCTTCGTCGCTGTGAATATCCAATACGCCGCCATGGTGTTCGATGATCGAGCGGCTGATGTAAAGCCCGAGCCCGGATCTGTTGTCGTTCCGCCCGCCCGTCTTCGAGCGCAGGAAGGGTTTGCCGAGATGGCCGATCAGCTCCTTGGGAATCCCCGCGCCGGTATCGGAGCACGCGATGACCAAATCCTCGCACGACACCGTCGCCTTTATGACGATCGAGCCGGCGGGCGGGGTATGCCGCACGGCGTTGCTCAGGAGATTGAGGATGACACGCGCGATGGCCGTGCGGTCGCCGATGAGTTCCAGTCCCGGCGGCAGCTCCGCGATCTGAATCGGCAGCGTGGTTTCCGACGCCGACCTCTGGATGGTCTCGAGGCAATCTTGCAGAAGTTCCGCGAGCTCGAACGTCTCGGTTCTTGTTTCAAGCTGCCCGGCTTCGATG
Organism: Pseudomonadota bacterium; assembly: GCA_020160875.1. Taxonomy (GTDB): domain Bacteria; phylum Pseudomonadota; class Alphaproteobacteria; order Rhodospirillales; family Rhodospirillaceae; genus SHVO01. The sequence goes on along the minus strand of JAIUPE010000156.1, from coordinate 3,570 downwards.
CGCGAAAGGTCGAGCAGGCTGTCCACGAGCGACAGAAGAAGTTTTCCGCTGGCGTGAATGTGCCCAGCGTACTGGCGGTAGCGGCTTGCACCCGCCGCGCCGAAGAAATCGACGCGGATGACGTCGGAGAAGCCGATAATCGCATTGAGCGGCGTGCGCAGGTCGTGGCTCATCTGCGCCAGGAAGGTCGATTTCGCGGCGCTCGCGGCCTCCGCGGCGATTTGCGCCTTCAAAAGCGTGTCGCGGTCCTTCTGCCAGGCGATGGCGATGGAAACGGTGTTGGAAAAATCCATCGCCACTTGAAGTTCGTCCGGCGGCGGCGCATGCGGGTGATGGTGATAAACCGCGAAGGTGCCGATGCAGCGTTGTTTGACGTCGAAAAGCGGAATGGACCAACAGGCCGCGAGTCCAAATCGCGCGGTGAGCTCCCATGCGCTCGACCATTTGGGATCGTTCGCGATATCCGCCGTGATGACGGTCTTGCCCGTCGCGGCCGCGGCTCCGCAGCTACCGACGTCCGGGCCGATCGGAAGGCCGTGAAGCGCCTTGATGTACTCTTCCGGCATGCTGGGCGCCGCGCCGGGGACGAGGTATCGCCGCTCCTCGTCGACCAGCATGATCGAGCAGCGCGCGTTCGGGATGAAGGTTTCAAGCAGCAGGCATGTCCGCGCCAAAACCGAGGACAGGTCCGTCCCCGAGGCCACGAGGGCGAGGATTTCTTTCTGTGCGTCTTCGACGTTCAACGGGAGGGGCTCGCGGGCGGGAAATGAAGCCTCCATTCTAGACTCTCATCCGCCGCGTTGACGAAGTCATTTCGCCGCTTGCGCCGCCGTGAAAGCGAATCAATTCGATTCGCAACCGTTTTTCCCTAACTCTCTGTTGGTCCGAGATATTTTTCGGCCATTCCTCTCTCAAAGGGCCTGCGGGCTCTCAACGCCACTATCGAGGCGGCGCGCGCGGCTCAAACCGCGAGAGCCACGAAGGACCTCGAGACGCAGATCCGGGATATGCGCGACAAAATCGCGCGCGCCGTGGGCGCGATGGTCAAGATCTCCGCCGTCATCGGCTCGATCAACCATGTCTCGACAACGATCGGCGCGGCCGTCGAAGTCGGCCAACTGCTTGGCGCCGCGCAGGCGCTTTCGCGCCAATCCGATCGCCTCAACGCGGACGTCGAGGTGATCCGGCGCACGGTCCGCTAGCACGCCGCAGCGTAGATAAAAGCCGGCGTAGCCCGCAAAGAAAACGCCCCGCAGGCAGGATCTGCGGGGCGTTAGACTTTGTCGAAAAGATCGTGGTTGACCCGGGTTCCCCCGGGTCAGACCTGCTTAGACCGAGTAATACATGTCGAATTCGACCGGGTGCGGCGTCATTTCGAAACGCTTCACTTCGGCCATCTTCAGCTCGATCCAGCTGTCGATGAAGTCCTTGTCGAACACGTCGCCGGCACGCAGGAATGCGTTGTCGGCGGCGAGGCTCTCGAGAGCTTCACGCAGGCTGCCGCACACGGTCGGGACCTGAGCGAGTTCTTCCGGCGGAAGGTCGTACAGGTTCTTGTCCATCGGATCGCCCGGGTGGATCTTGTTCTTGATGCCGTCGAGGCCGGCCATCAGCATCGCCGCGTAGGCGAGATACGGATTGGCGCCCGGATCCGGGAAGCGCACTTCGACGCGCTTGCCCTTCGGGCTGGCGACGTACGGGATGCGGCACGACGCCGAGCGGTTGCGCGACGAGTAGGCCAGCAGCACCGGCGCTTCGTAACCCGGCACCAGACGCTTGTAGCTGTTGGTGAGCGGGTTGGTGAAAGCGTTCAGCGCCTTCGCGTGCTTGATGATGCCGCCGATGTAGTACAGGCAGGTTTCCGACAGATCGGCATAGCCCGAACCGGCGAAGGTGTTCTTGCCGCCCTTCCAGATCGACTGGTGCACATGCATGCCCGAGCCGTTGTCCTGGTAGACCGGCTTCGGCATGAAGGTGGCCGTCTTGCCGTAAGAGTGCGCGACCATGTGCACGACGTACTTGTACATCTGCATGTGGTCGGCGGTCTTCACGAGCGTATCGAACTTGATGCCGAGTTCGTGCTGCGCCGGGGCGACTTCGTGGTGGTGCTTTTCCATCGGCACGCCCATGTCGGCGAGGACGGACACCATTTCGGCGCGCAGATCCTGGCACTGGTCGACCGGAGCGACCGGGAAGTAGCCGCCCTTCGGACGCGGACGGTGGCCCGGGTTGCCTTCATCGTACTTGCGGCCGTCGTTGATCGGCAATTCCTCGCTGTCGAACGAGAAGAACATGTTGGTCGGCTGCGCCGAGTAGCGTACGTCGTCGAACACGAAGAATTCGGCTTCCGGACCGAAGTAGGCGGTGTCGCCCACGCCGGCGGATTCCATGTAGGCGAGCGCCTTCTTGGCGATGGCGCGCGGGCAACGGTTGTAGAGCTGGCCGGTGGCCGGTTCATACGTGTCGCAGAACAGGACCAGCGTCGGCTGCGCGGTGAACGGGTCCATGACGGCGGTCGACAGGTCCGGCTTCAGCTGCATGTCGGACTCCGCGATGTCCTTCCAGCCTGCGATCGACGAACCGTCGAACATGATGCCTTCGGTCAGCATCTCTTCGTCGATGGTGTCGATGAACTGCGCGGTGTGCTGCCACTTGCCCGCCGGATTCGTGAAACGGAAGTCGACGTACTTGACTTCCTTTTCCTTGATCATGTCTTGAACTTTTTTCAGGTCGTTGTTGGCTTTTTTGTCGGCCATGATTCCTGTTCCTGCCATTTCGTGTTGTTGCCGTTGGAAGCGTTCGCCCGTTCTTGGAAAGTCCGGGCTGTAGCTTCTTATTCGTGGTTGTTGGCCGGGCCTTTTCGCCCGGCGAGGTGTAGGAGGCGAGACGAACCGCCTGTTGAATTAAACAGCGTCTGCGCCGCGTTCTCCCGTGCGGATGCGAATGGCATCCTCAATTCCATAAACGAAAATCTTTCCGTCCCCGATCCGTCCGGTATGAGCGGCCTTTTGGATCGCCTCGATCGCGCGGTCAAGCATGGCATCGTCCATGACGATCTCGATTTTCACCTTCGGGAGAAAATCGACGACGTACTCGGCGCCGCGATAAAGCTCGGTGTGCCCCTTCTGACGGCCAAACCCTTTGGCCTCGGTCACGGTGATGCCTTGCAAACCTACCTCGTGCAAGGCCTCTTTGACCTCGTCGAGCTTGAACGGTTTGATGATGGCTTCGATCTTTTTCATTACGTCCCTCCATGCGCCCTGCGTGCAACCGCTTGCGTAGCATCTTTTGAAGATGCGCAAACCTCGCGCCGACGGCGTGGCCAAAAAAAAGCGGCGCCCCCTTACTTTCAAAACCCGTGCCAGTTACGGGTTCGGCGCTTACCACGGGATTTGCCTGTTTCCCCCGTGGTGCGGGCCGCGAGGCTGCTCAAGAACGGGTCAGGCTGAGCAATTCTTGGGCATCGGCCGGTAAGGGAGGGGTGTTTGTCCCTTGCTTGACGGGCCGGGTGGAAGGGTTTAGGAACCCCGGCACCACCCAAAAAGTGGTTACCGATCAGAGGGCCGTGGC
>JAIUPE010000155.1 GCA_020160875.1 Pseudomonadota bacterium | reverse complement strand
AACCGAGGGCGTGCTTGAGCGAGGTGGCGCCGATGTAGCAGCCGACACCAGCCACAAGGCCGATGATGAGCGCGCCCATCGGGTCAACGAAGCCCGAAGCCGGGGTGATCGCCACGAGGCCGGCGACCGCACCCGAGATGATGCCGAGGACGCTCGGTTTACCCTTGAGGGCCCATTCGATGAGCATCCAAGCGATACCGGCGGCGGCGGTGGCGATCTGTGTGACGGCCATGGCCATACCGGCGTTCATGCCGGCGCCGGCGGCGGAACCGGCGTTGAAGCCGAACCAACCGACCCACAGGAGCGCGGCGCCGATGACGCTGAGCACCAAGTTGTGTGGCGGAAGCGGCTCGGTGCCGTAACCGATGCGCTTGCCGAGCATGATGGCGGCGACGAGGCCGGCCACGCCCGCGTTGATGTGAACGACGGTGCCGCCGGCGTAGTCGAGCACGCCCGCGGTGCCGAGGAAGCCGCCGCCCCACACCCAGTGAGCGACCGGTACGTACACGATGAAGCTCCACAGGGTGATGAAGATCATCAGCGCCGAGAATTTCATGCGGTCAGCCACGGCGCCGCAGATGAGGGCCGGGGTGATGATGGCGAAGGTCATCTGGAAGGTCATGAAGACCGATTCCGGAATGGTCGCGGCCAGCGGATGGACGCTGTCCAGACCCATGCCGGCAAGGAACAAGCGGCTCGTTCCCCCGATCAGCGAGGAGCCCTCGGTGAAGGCGAGGCTGTAGCCCGCGATCATCCACAGAACCGTGATGAGACAGGTGATGGCGAAGCTCTGCATCACCGTCGCGAGCACGTTCTTCTTGCGGACCATGCCGCCGTAGAAGAGCGCCAGGCCCGGGATCGTCATGAGCAGAACCAGCGCGGTGGAGGTGAGCATCCACGCCGTGTCGCCCGTGTCGAAGGACGGACCTGCCGGGGCTTCAGCCGCCGGGGCTTCAGCGGCCGGGGCGTCGGCAGCGGGCGGAGCAGCGGCTTCGGCAGCCGGGGCTTCGGCCGGCGCGGCGGCCTCGGCAGCCGGAGCGGTGTCTTGCGCGAACGCTGTGTGCATCACGGGTGCGGACAGCGTGAGCGCGAATACGGCCCACACCATAGCGGTTATCGTAGTCCTCAAACGTTTCATGTGGTTGCTCCCCCAGTTGGGTCGTTAAAGAGGACCGCCGCGACCTTTGGGCCGCGGCGGTGTTGGCAGGATTAGAAAGCTCTGGAGATTTTCACGACGAAGCGGTCGTCGGCGAAGCGGCCGGCCGAGTGCAAGTCGGTGTCGTAGTAGCGAAGGTCGACGCTGAACCATTCCGGGATGTTGATCGTGCCGCCGACGTTCCAGTCCGCGTAGTTCTTCACGCCTTCGAGGGCCGAGTAGCCCGCGCCGGCCGAGATCGCGAACATGTCGCCGATCGGCGCCGAAAGAACGGCGCTGTAATAGATCGACTGGTCGTTGTTCGTGGCGCCGAAGTTATCCGGCGTGTAGTTCACACCCACGGTCGCGGCGGCTGGACCGAAGTTGTAGCCGGCTTTCGCGTAGACTTCCCAGAACTCGTAGCCGGGCGCCGAGGAGCCTGGATACGCGTAGTAGAGGAAGCCGAGGTCGTAGGTGAAGTTGTCGATCGCGCCGCGATAGCCGGCGTACATATCGAGTTCCATGCTGGCGTCGTCGCCGAATTCGATCGAGGAGGCCCAGGTGCCCACGTAAACGCCGGCGCCGCTATCCCAATCGAGGCCGCCCTGGATCGCGAAATCTTCATTGCTCTGCGTGACGCCGCGGAACACGTAGTCGTTCACGATGGCGACGTTGCCGGTGAAGGTGCCGGGCAGCGCGCTGTCCTGAGCGCTGGCTGCGAACGGCGTGGCGATCGTGAGGGCCGCACCAAGCAGGCCAACGATTTTGGTTTTCATTTTATCCCCTCTCGCAAATTAGGTTCTCCGGACCGGCGCTCCGCGCTTCCCCGCGTGATGCGCCTATCCGTCGGGCACAGGCCCGCGGAACCTTATTGCAAGGGTTGTGCCAACTTTGTGCGTTGCAGCATTTATGCCGCAATGCCAAAGATTCAGAGGCGAATCCAAAGGGTTGGGAAATTCCCGCCAGAGAAGACCTCCGACATAGGGTTCCTTTAGAAAGCCTAATTTTTAATCATTTAAAATTAATGATTAAAAAATATGCAATACATGGTCGTTTGATATGCGCAGAGGCGGCTTAAGCGCGCGGCAAGCCCCACTATTGCTTGGCCGTGGCATCGAAATAGGCCGCCGCGCCGGCATGCCAGGGCAGGGTCATGGACCGGTAAGCGTCCTCGCGCCCCACCATCGCGCCGGTGAGACTGCCGAGGGGCAGATAGTCGACCCGCGTCAGCATTAAGTCCAAGAGGCTCGCCGCTTCTTTGGCGGGCACGGTGTTCACCGAGACAAGCATGGTGACCGCGGCAACGGCCGCGAGCGGGCGGGTCTGGCCCGGATAAGTACGCGCCGGGATGGTGATGGCCACATAATTGGCCATGCCGGTGGTGAGGAAAGCGATAGCGTCGCTGTCGAAGGGCAAAAGGCGGATGGGCCGCCGGGCTGCGAAGCTGCGCAAGGGCACGCTAGGGAGCGGCGCCGTGACGATGAGCGCGTCGAAGGCGCCGGCTTCCAGTTGATCGAGGGCGTCGGCGGTCGGCACTGCGACCAGCGGCGCGGCGAGGGCAGACAGCGGCACGCCGTGACCGCGCAGGACCGCTTCGGCCTCGACCGCATCGACGCGCGCGGTGCCGGCGACGCCGACATGCTTCCCGAAGAGTTCGGCCGGAGAGCCGATCGGACTGCCCTCTTTCACGATGACATGTACCGGTTCGGGATAGAGCGCGGCGAGCGCTTCCAGTTTATAGGGGCCTGTATCGGCGTAAGGCGCCATGCCGCTTGCCGCGAGGGCGGCTTCGGTGTTGCGCATGACAATCGCCGTCACCCGGCCGTCGCGCAGGAAGTCGAGGGCTTCCTGCGGTCCCCGCGTGGCGACGTTGGCGAACGGCACATTGATATTGCTGGCCGTACGCGCGACGGCGTCGCCCAAATGCCAATAGACCGAACCTTCTACATCCGTCGCGATGGAAAAGCCGCCGTCGTGGCGGGCGGCGCGGCCGGCGACGGCGCGGCGGGCCAATTTCCATTCGTCGTAAGAGATCGCCGCGCGTGAGGCGCGCCATGCCTTTTCGAGGTTCGCGATGCGGCGTTTCACGCCGTCCCGGATGTCGGACGCCAGCACGAACCCTGGTTCCTTCTTCGGCGCGGCTTCCGGCGGGGTCGTGTCGAGTTTGAGCGTATCTCCGTTATTGAGATAGGCGAGGCCGCCGCGCACGGAGATCATATCGCCGGAGGAATTTCCATTGGGCTTCACGCCGCGAATTTGATCGGGTGCGGCGTCCATCAGGAGCGCGAGCGTGGCGATGTTGATCTGATCCCAGGCGCCGAAGCGATGGTCGCGCTTCACGCGCAGCGCGGCGTCATAGCCAACGCGTAGTTTGTCGCCCGGCCAAATATAAGGCAGGACACGCGTGTGCTGCGCGGAGACCACTTCAAGCAGGCCGGGCGCGAACCCGGCTTCAATCAGGGTTTGCAAATCCTTCTTCAGGGTTTCGTCGTCGGGCGCGCGGGTGCACGCGGCGAGCGCCACCGCGAGACTCACGACAAGAAAAACGCGTAGAGCTTTCATGCCCCCGGCAACCTCGTCTATTTTTCCCGCCTCTTACGGCGCCACCGGTTGAACGCCGTCATCATCCGGTGAACGAGTTTCTTCACGACCGGAATATCGATCGCGAGCACCGCAAGCCCGACAGGGACCATCCAGAACCCGAGAATAGGAAGGAATCCGACAAGCCCGCAGAGGACGAACAGGATCCCGACCAAGATCCGCACCGGCTTCGGCAGGCGCGTCACCTTCTCCCGGAAGGTTTTTATTTTCTGGCGGAATGTCATCAGCACCCTAGCATATGGAGGCGCTTTTATAACCGTGCAAGTAAGGCAAAATAGTAGCGCGGATGTGTCGCAAACACATATTACGCTCACAATAAGCCCCTCACTCCAACCCGCGCCCGCAGGCGGGAGAGGGAGAGACCTGGCGCAGCCGGGAGGGGTGAGGGTGGTGAAGCGTCCGCTAGTGGTGCGCGGCGGTCTCCATGTTTTGTTTGCGTGATTGCACGACGCGCTCCGCGTCGCGGCCGATCAACTCCTGATAATGACTGAACAGCGATTCAAACGTGCCGATGCCCTGGGTGATGGATCGAATTTCCGTGATGAGATCCTGCATCGCCGCTTCGGGCATGTTGACGTGGATCTCCTCCCAACCATCCCAGCCCTCACGCGCATTGAAGCCGAGGATCTGCGCGCGCCGCTGCGTGATGGTTCTCTGCACACGCGAGGTGAACTCGGTCGGCATGTAGATCTTCACGTCATAGATGGGTTCCAGTAGCACCGGTTCGCACTGAGGAAGCGCCTCGGTCATGGCGAGGCGTCCGGCGGTGCGGAAGGCCTGATCGGAGCTGTCGACGCTATGATACTGCCCGTCGTAGAGGCGCACGTTGATGTCGACGACGTTGAAGCCGAGCGGGCCATGGGCCGTATTGTCCTTGAGTCCGGCTTCCACCGCCGGGATGAAGTTCTTCGGCACCACGCCGCCCACGATGGAGTCGGTGAAGACGAAGCCCGAACCGCGCGGCAGCGGTTTGATCTCGACGCGAATATCGGCGAATTGACCATGCCCGCCCGATTGGCGCTTGTGGCGCGCGTGATGGGTGATCGCCTTGCGGATGGTCTCGCGATACGGAACCTGGGGCGTGTGAGTCTGCACGACGAGATCGAACTTCCGTTTGAGCCGTTCCAGCGCGATGCCGAGCTGGATGTCGCCTTGTCCGCGCACCAGAAGCTCGGACGTCTCGTTGACATGGTCGACGGTGAGGGAAGGGTCCTCCTCGCTGATCTTGCGCAAGGCTTCGCCGAGCTTGACGTCGTCCTTACGCTCCTTGGCCGAGATGGCGACGGTGAACAGCGGCGTGGGCGGCTTCGGCCAGGTCTTCGGCGCGACGACGGCGGTTTCCGTGAGGATAGAGCCCGCCTTGCCGGCATCGAACTTGCTGAGGGCGACGATGCCGCCTTCGTTGACGCTACCAACCTTGCCGGATTTCACCTGCTTCGGCTCACCGGCTTCTTGCATATTGCTGATGCGCACGCCGGCGAGGGTGTCGCCGTCTTTCAAGGTGCCGCGCCAGACGCGAGTCAGAGACAGCTTGCCGACGTGCGGCGCGTAAACGGTCTTGAAGATCTGCGCGACGGGCGCGCCCTGTGGGATTCCAAGACGGTCGGCGGTCGCGTTCGCGGGCGGAACCTCGTGACGCAGAGCTTTCATCAAACGCCTGACGCCGTGACCGTGTTCGGCGGCGCCGATCATCACCGGGACAATAAGGTCCTCCTGCATCTCGCGGGTGAGATGGCGGTACACCTCGCTACGCTCGGGCACGACGTCCTCGAGGAGCTTTTCCAGAAGCGCGTCATCGAAGTCGGAGAGTTTTTCGATGAGTTGGCGCCGCGCGCCTTCCAATGCGTCGTCGCCCACTTTTTCAATGGGGATTCGTTCCGAGGCTTTGTCCTCGACATAGTGATAGGCGCGCTCGGCGACGAGATCGACGTAACCGGTGATGTGGCCGCTCTCGGTGATCACCGCGTGACGCAGGACGAGCGGACGCGCGGACTGGCGCTGCGCCGCGGCAAGCAGCTCCTGAACCGCGCTTACATCGGCGTCGATCTTATTGATGAACAGGAAATGAGGAATTTTCTGCGCGTCGAGGAATCGGAGGAGGGGGCCGAGGGCCAGCATGCGGGTCTCGTCGGGATCGGCAACGACCACGACGGCGTCTGATATTGCCATCGCCTGCTGTGCTTCTTGAACGAGATCGACGGCGCCAGGGCAGTCGAGCACGACCCAGTCGTCGCCGAGATAGTTGAAACGTATGGGCGTGATCTCGGTGGACATGTGCCGGGCACGCGATTCCGGACTGACGTCGCTGACCGTCGTTCCGGCTTCGATGCTTCCTCGTTTTGGAATGGCCCCGGCCGCGACCAACATGCTTT
>JAIUPE010000154.1 GCA_020160875.1 Pseudomonadota bacterium | reverse complement strand
CGTTATCGAGATTGGTGACCTTCACGATGCTCGGCAGCGGTAAGGTTGGGTGCGCGGCCGTAACCGCATTCATGTCATAGCGCTCGCCGTTGGCGGTGCGCTTGCCGTGAAAGTCCTGCCCATACCAGGAGGCCGTGCCCTCTTCGACGTAGCTATAGTCCTCGGATGGGTAGTACCAGGTTCCGGCGATCTCATAGGGATTGCCGACCTTATATGTGCCGCCTTCCGGGACGACGGCCCCGGCGTCGACCGCCGACGGCTGTTGGGGCGCCGTAACGGGGGCATTGCCCCCGGCACAACCCGCTAGCCCCAGGGCCATGCCAATGGCCGCAGGGCGAAGTGCCCAGTGAAATTTTCTCATTACTAGCGTCTAAGTAGGCCTAGCCCCACAAGGACTTGTATCCTACCGGAAAGCATCCCCGGCAGCAAGTTTTGGGCCGCGCGCTGGTTAGGCGGTCGTGACAACCGTGATCAAGGCCTTGTCCGCGTACCCATCCGGGGGAAGGCCCCGTGCCTGCTGGAAGCGGCGAATGGCCTGGCGCGTGCCGGAGCCCATGACCCCGTCGGCCGTTCCCTTGAGGAAGCCCTGCGAAATAAGACCTTCCTGCAGCATAACGACCTCCTGACGGCGTAGCGGCTCGGCGGCGATGGCAAGGGTCGTCAACGCCTCGCCGCCCGTCATGCGGTCGGCGAGGTGGCCCACGGCGATCGCGTAAAACGCCGAGCGGTTCCACCGAAGGATCGTCCGGTAATTTTCATAAACGAGAAGCGCAGGGCCGCCGACGCCTTGCGGCAATACCAGCGAGGCCGCGATATCCCGGCTCGGAAGTGCGCCGCCGTCAGCGCGGCGGACACCAAGCTTGGCCCAGGCGGGCAGCGGCTGGATGTTCTCCTTAGCGTCAACGTCCAAGCTTGAGAGGCCAATGTCGAAACCACGCGGCAGTTTCACCTCGCGTCCCCAAGTCCCCTCGCCGTCCCAATTCATGCTGTGCAGATAGTTGGCGGCCGAGGCCAGGGCATCGGGGACGCTGCCCCAAATGTCGATGTGCGCATCGCCGTCGCGGTCCACGGCATGACGCAAGAATGTTGACGGCATGAACTGCGTATTGCCCATGGCCCCAGCCCAGGACCCTTTCATGCGGGCGAGTGAAATATGGCCTTTGTCCAGAATGCTAAGGGCCTTGAAGAGTTCATCGCGGAAGAAAGCCTCCCGCCGGCCATCAAAGGCAAGCGTGGCCAGGGCGGCGATGACGGAAAAGTCGCCCATGACGCGGCCGTAGTTGGTTTCCATGCCCCAGAAGGCAACGAGGAAGCGCCCCTGGACGCCGAAATCGCGCTCGAGCGAGGCGAGCAACGCCGCATGCTGCGCCATCATCGCGCGGCCATCGGCAATCCGTTTGGCGTTCACCGCGTTGTTGAGGTAGCGCGAAAAGGTTTGGGTGAATTCCGGTTGGCGGCGGTCAAGTTCGACCACGCGTGGTACCGGCTGAAGGTTATCGAGCGCCGCATGGATCGTGGGCTGGGAGATGCCGCGCGTGGCGGCTTCGGTCCGGACGCCTTCCAGCCAGCGTGCGAAGTTTTCCGATGACAGCACGATCGCCTGGGGAGGTTCGGGCGGCGGAGCGGTCCGCGAAGCGCCGGCCACCGCCTGGGAAATCGGCTGATTTTGACAGGACGCGACCACGGCCCCGCCGATGAAACCAAGAGCGGTGCGACGCTGCATCCGGGAGTTATAAAGCTTCATGAAATCGACCACGTAAACTCCCGTCATATGGCGATAAATGCCGTTCGGCAAGACGCCCGCAACAGTGGAAATAGACCGTTCATTCCGTTAGACTTTCCGCAGCTTCCGGGGTGGGCCGGATAAGAGGGGTTGAGCGCTATGGCGGAAGAAGCTTTCACGTATACCAACGAACTCGCCAAAACCGGCGCGGCGGCACAGGAGACCGGCTTCTTCACGGAATGGTTCGTGAACATGTTCGCCGGCGCGATCGATATCCAACTCCATTCGCCTATCCTAACCCTCGTTTACGCCGCGGTGATCTTCGCGCTTGTGATCCTGCGCCTTTACACCGAAAACCCGATCAAATCGCTCGGCTGTCTCGCTATCTATATTTATACCACAATCCAAGCCTTTTCGCTCTACCGCGCCTCGGCTTTCGTGACGGACTTCAGGCCGCCGGGTTGGCAGGTCACGGCCAAGAGCCTGATTTTCGCCGCCATGTTCGTCGGCATCGGCGTTTGGGGTGTGTCGCGCGTGACGCAGTCCTTTATCACCGCGCTCGTCACGATGGGCCTTGGCCGCCTTCTCGCGCCGCTGAATCCTATGCGTCTGCTCGGCAAGCTGGGTAAGAGCGACAAGGAACTCGATGCGATGGAGGAAGGGTCGGCGAAGAACCCGAAGCGCCAGATGACCGCTATCATGTTCACCGACATCGTCGGTTATTCGAAGCAGATGGGCGCCGACGAAGCCGCGATGGTCAAGAAGCTGAGCATCCACAACGAGATCATGCGCAACCAGATCGTGCGCAACCGCGGCACGGTCATCAAGACCATCGGCGACGCATTCATGGTGCGCTTCCGCTCGGCCGAGAACGCCGTACAATGCGCGCTCGATTGCCAAAAGGGAATCGGCGACTACAACAAAGGCAAACCGGCCAATGACCAGTTCCATATCCGCATCGGGGTGCATATGGGTGAAGTCATCCACACCGGCACCGACGTGTTCGGCGAAGGGGTGAATATCGCGGCGCGTATCGAACCGCAGTGCGACCCCGACGGCGTGACGGTGTCGGACGTCGTGGCGAACGCCGCACGTAACAAGGTCCCCGCCCACTTCATGTCCATCGGCGTGCGTCCCATGAAGAACATCGCCAAGCCGCCCGAGCTGTTCAAAGTCTTCGCGATCGAAGAACAGCAATCGGCCAAGGTCGCCAAGCCCGGCGCGCAAGCGGCGCCCGCGGCGGGTGCGGCGCCCGGCGGCGTGTTCAAGATCTGATGCGCCTGCGCGGCATTATTTACGGCTTTGCGGCGGGCCTTACGGCGGCGCTTCTGTCTTTCGCCGCGCTCGCAGCGGATAAGGTGTCGCTCGGGACCGACTGGCGCGCCCAAGCGGAACACGGTGGCTACTATCAAGCCGTCGCGACCGGCCTTTATGCAAAGGCCGGCCTTGAGGTTGAGATTCGCCAAGGCGGGCCGCAGATCAATCATTCCCAATTGCTCGCGGCCGGGCGGCTCGATTTTTCCGCCGTCCCGAATTCCTTCATCCCCTTGAACTTCGTCGCGCAGAATGTGCCGGTGGTCGCGGTGGCTGCCATTTTCCAGAAAGACCCGGCCGTTCTGATTTCGCACGCCGGCGCGGGACACGACACCCTCGCCCAGCTTAAAGGCGCGAAGATCATGATCTCGCCGGACACGCGGATCGGGTTCTGGCGCTTTCTTAAGGGCAAGTTCGGCTACACCGATGAACAGGTAGCGCCCTACACCTTCAATCTAACGCCTTTCCTGTCCAATCCCGCCGCGATCCAACAAGGTCTTCTTTCCAGTGAGCCGTTCCAGATCGAGCGCGCGGGGCAAAAGCCGGTGGTGATGCTGCTCGCGGATGCCGGCTACGCGAGCTATTCCTCCGTCATCATGACGTCGAACAAGCGTGTGGCCGAGCAACCCGATCTCGTGCGGCGTTTCGTCGAGGCAAGTATCGCGGGATGGATCAGCTATCTGACGGGCGACCCGGCGCCCGCGAATGCCCTGATCAAAAAAGACAACCCCGACATGACCGATGAGCTTCTGACCTTCGGGCGCGGCAAGCTGATCGAACATGGAATGATCATGGGCGGCGACGCCGCGGTAAAAGGCGTGGGTATTATGACCGACGAACGCTGGAAGGCGTTTTTCGACGTGATGGCGGCCGATGGCCTTTACCCCGCGCAGATGGACTACAAGAAGGCCTATACGACGGCTTTCATAGAAAAGGGCGGCCGCCGTTGACGGAGGCTGCGCTTCGGCTCGCTGGAGCCGCGAAAACCTACCCTACCGGCACGGTTGCGCTCGCGCCGGTGAACTTCGAGGTGGGGCGCGGAAGTTTCGTGAGCCTTGTCGGTCCTTCCGGGTGCGGGAAATCGACCTTGCTCCGCCTCATGGCGGGATTGCTCGCGCCGAGTCATGGCACTGTCTCGCGCGGCGATGACATTTCCGAAACCAGCTTTGTCTTCCAGGATGCGACGCTCATGCCATGGGCGGATGTGCGCACGAATGTGGCGTTGCCGCTCACGTTGAAGGGCAAGTCCGCCGAGACCGTTCCTGAAACGTTGAAACGCGTGGGACTAGAGCGCTTTGCGCAATCCTATCCGCGTGAGTTGTCCGGTGGCATGCAAATGCGGGCCTCCATCGCCCGCGCGATCGTCACCAGCCCCCAATTACTACTGATGGACGAACCGTTCGCCGCATTGGATGAATTCACACGATTTCGCTTAAATGACGACCTACTCGCGCTCTGGCAGCAAAATCACTGGACGATTGTCTTTGTGACTCATTCGATCCGCGAAGCCGTGTTCCTGTCCCAGCGCGTTATTGTCATGTCTCCGCGGCCGGGGCGCGTGGTCGCCGACCTTGCGATAGATCTACCTGACCGGCGGGACGAAGCGCTGCGCGGCAGCCACGCCTTCGCGGACCAATGTGCCAAGATCAGCGAGCTCCTGCGTGACGTGACGACGGAGCATGCCGCATGAAACGCGCCGCCGCCCCCCTCGCCTTCGGGTTCCTGCTTCTTGGCGGCTGGGAATTTGCGGTCCGGCTGGGCGACATTCCGGCTTATATCCTCCCCGGTCCGGTCGCGATCGCCGCCGCGCTTTGGACCAACTTCGCCGATCTCGGGTCTTCGCTTGCGGTCACGCTCGAAGTCACCCTGGCCGCGCTGGCGCTCGCCGCCGTTTCCGGCGCGTTGATCGCCATCTTGCTCGCGCAGTCGCCACTCGCCGAGCGCATCTTTTTTCCCTATGCGGTGTTCCTTCAAGTGACCCCGATCGTCACCATCGCGCCGTTCGTGATCATTTGGGTGGAAAATGTGTTCGTGGTGTTGCTCATCCTCGCGTGGATGGCCGCGATTTTCCCGATCATCTCGAATACGCTTCTGGGCCTAAAAAGCGTAGACGCCAACCTGAAGGATCTATTTCGGCTCTACGGCGCCACCCGCGCGCAAACCGTGCGCCGCCTCATGATCCCCAGCGCGCTTCCTTATTTTCTGGGCGGCCTGCGCATCGCGGGCGGCCTCGCGCTCATCGGCACGGTCGTTGCTGAAATGGTTGCAGGAACCTCCGGCACACGCTCGGGACTTGCTTCGCGGCTGGTGGAAGCGAGTTACCGCCTGGAGTTGGCGCTGGCCTTGGCGTGTTTCTTCCTCTTGAGCGCCGCCGGCCTTGTCCTCTATCTGGCACTCGATGCGTTGTCGCGCCGGTTGTTGCGCCATTGGCACGAAAGCGCGCGGACACCGGCCTAAGGCCTCTCGGTGCCCGCAAATACGAGGTCCGGATCGTGCGTGCTGTCCTGCTTACCGTAAGTCCGGAACTGCTCGAGGACACGCGCCATTTCGGCGTCGTTCAGAAGGACAGGTTTGCCAACGCTCAAGGCCGCACAATATTGCGCGGCGAGGTTCTCGACCTCCCCGGCTAACCGCAGCGCGCTCGAAAGGTCCGTGCCGAGCGCGATAACGCCATGGTTCGCAAGCAGACAGGCCTTGCGATCCTTGAGCGCGGCCATTGCATGATCCGACAAGGCTTGCGAACCAAACGAGGCATAGGGCGCACAGCGAATGTCCGCGCCGCCGGCAACGGCGACCATGTAGTGGAACGCCGGAATCCCCTGGCCGGTGCACGCCAACGCAACAGCGTGCTTGGAATGGGTATGAACAATCGCATTCACGTCAGGGCGCGCTTTGAGGATGTCGCGATGGAAGCGCCATTCGCTCGAGGGACGCCGCCGGCCATACCAATGTCCCGCGACGTCCATAATAGGAATGTCATCGAGTTGCTCATAGGGGACGCCGGTCGGGCTGATGAAGAAAGTCTCGCTGTCGCGCCGCACGCTGACGTTGCCGGATGTGCCGTACGTAAGGCCGCGCTGTGCCAGCGCGCAGCAGGTCACAATCACGTCGGCCTTGAGGCGGGCATCGTC
>JAIUPE010000153.1 GCA_020160875.1 Pseudomonadota bacterium | reverse complement strand
CTCCTTGGCGTCGGCCTCGACGAGCTCATTCGGCGCGATAGCCAACGGCGCGCGCGCGTCCTGTTATATGCATCGGTCGCAATGGGTTGCATTACCCTGGTACTCGCGGGCCTCACAATCGAAGCTATACGTGCTCGAAATCTTGCCGTTACCGCTCAAACCAATGCCGACCGCAAACGCGCGGAAGCCGAAGAGCTCATTGAATTCATGGTCGGCGACCTTCGCACGCGGCTTGAGCCCGTTGGTCGCCTCGACGTCCTCGATGCGGTTGGCCAGAAGGTGCTCAGCCACTTCTCCAGCCTTCGGGCCGACGAGCAAGACGACGAGGCGCTCGCGCGGCGGGCGAGAGCCCTCCAGATTCTCGGCGCCATTGCCATGAACAAGGGAGATCTTGCGGGCGCGGGCGCCAGATTTGCCGAAGCGCGGGAAACCGCGGAGGTTCTGGTGCGCCGCGCCCCATCAAACGCTCAACGCACTTACGAGTATGGCGAAGCGTTGATTCAGGTGGGGAGCTTACTGTACAGGCAAGGTAACTATGAAGAAGCGCGTCGCGCCTATGCCCAGGCCCTCGAAACATCGCAACAACTGAACAAGAAGCTCACCCCTCTCACGGCCTGGCAGGTCCAACTTGCGCGCATTTGGCTGGGCCTGGGCAACGTTTCTTCCGATTTGCTTGCCGCACCGAGGGCCTTAAACGAGCTTCACGAGGCACAGACGATCTTCGAACGGCTTTCGCAAGAAAACCCTCAAGACCCAGCTTTCATGAGGGAGATTGGCAGCGTCCTCGAATGGATCGCGGGAACCCATTACCGGATAGGTGACTTTGGGCAGGCGATCGCCTATCGCAAACAGCAAGCGGCGATCTATCAAAAAGCTCTCACTATCGATCCCGCGAACAAGGTCATTAAAGCAGAGCTATTTTCTGCGCTGCGGACGCTTGCGAATATCAATCTGAACTTCGGAAATGACGCCGAAGCTCGCGGGCAGGCCGAGGATGCGCTTACCGTCGTCACATCCTTAACCGACCTTGATCCCGGGAATACTGAATGGAAGGCCGAGCAAGGCCGCGTCCTTCTTGACCTCGGCGATGGCTACTTAGAAATCCCTGATATAGCCCGAACGGACCAATATCTCTCGCGGGCTGAGCATCTTTTTCGCGAGCTGACGGGCGTCGACCCAAGCGTGTTGAAGTGGCAGGTCGATCTTGTGCGAGCCGACGTCATGCGTGCGCGTCTATTTATGGCGGCGGGCCAGGATGCGGACGCGGATCGGACCTTTGAACGTTTACGGACAAGACTAGATGGTCTTGCCCGTACATTTCCCGACGAACCCAGTCTTCGGGACCGCACGGCTCTGGCGAGTATGTATTGGGGCGCCGCGCTGCGGCGATTGGGACGCCGCGCCGAATCCGCAAGGATTCTTGAGACGGTCTTGAACACTTATCCGGCAACGCAGGACCGTTTCGAGCTGCAAGCCGCGACAACCAGAGGCATGACCTTGTTCCATTTGGGGCGGTATACGGATGCCTATCGCCTGCTGGAGCAAGTGCACCAAACCGGCTATCGCCGAAAATCATTTCGAGACGCGTACGCAGCGACGACCGCGCACGCAAAACAATGACACTGTCAATTGATCTTCAGAACAACCAAAGGGGAGTGAGATGAGCGAAAAGAAACAACGAGATAAAATCCTGGCGCAGGAAATGTTAGTGCGCCGCGAAATCGATAAATTACGCGACCTGATCGAACAGTACGGGCGCATGCAGGGCGGCGCGCGAGGCACCGACGCCGTTCTTGAAGCCCTTAAGCGCATGAACGTCCTCGGAAACGATCCGATTGATTCATTCAATGTCGATCTCGCTCAGTGGGCCTTGATGTCATCGTTGAAACCGCTGGGCAACGACCCGATCGATTCCTTCAGTGTGAAGGATTATCAGAAACTCGTCTTGAAGGTGTTCGGCAACGATCCGATCGACTCCTTCAGCGTCGCACTCGTTATCCGCATCGGCCTCAAGTTAATAGACGCGACTGGCTCTACCAGAAGCAAAAAAGCGCCGAAAAAGAAATCCGCAAAGAAAGCCCGCAAAAAGTAGACTTGGATAGAGAAGCGAACAGGTAACGAGGCTCCGGCCGTATGCCGGAGCCTCGTTTTTATTTGGACCAAACATGCGCCGAGCGCCGTCTTGGCGCGCAAAAATACGCTCAGGGTCGCGGCAAGATATTCTGCAAAATCATGCGCGTGACATTGTCCTCCGAAGCGCGCACCGCCGACGCCAACTCCTCATCACTCGGTTCGATGAAGTTTCCTCGGACGTCGGTAAGATTCTCAGACAAAGCAAAACCAATCGTGAGGGTGTCCTTTGAGGTTCTAGCCACATTCAGCAACCCGTCATTGGCTTGCGGCGCGGAAAAGTGCGTCATCGTCCATTTTGGAGCGCCGCCCAGACCGTAGATGATTGTGAATTCTATGTTGGAACCAAATGTGAGGGACGAGATTGCCGTTTTTCCCTCTACCTTCCGATAGACTTGGTAAATGAACCGCTCGCGGCGGGCCAAGCCCGCCAGCATGATTTCTTTTAGGCCAAGATCGCCTTCGATACCGGCAAAGCCTTTTCTTGCAGTGTCCGCTTCTCCGCAAGGTTTAGCATCGGTTGTAAGGGTAAGCGTCATCCCGACGTTGATCGTACGCTTCTGGGTGCCGGTCAGCTTACCGTTGAGCATCGCGGTAAAGTTCTTTTTTGGATCGGTGAGCGGATCAATGAAATTTAGGACCGGTGTCAGGCCCTGCTGATTGGTGACTTCCAACGTTAACGTTGGCGTCGCCACCAGCGTCGCACCACGCAACATTTCTCGTACTGTGCTATCAGCCAGTGCGGTTTGAAGTTCGCATTGAATATGTTTCGAGACGTCCTCGACGGTTGGCACGTCGGTGGGTTCTCTCAAAACATTGAAATTGGGCAGCGTGGAACAGCCCCCAAGGACCGCAACGGTACAGATTGCCACTAAGCGCCCGCACAGCGCCTTTCCAATCCCGTTCATCTGATCTTCCCCCTATGAACATGCCCCCACCTTAGAGTGTAACGCATGGAGGTCCTGTCCGCACGGAAAGCTGTTTAGACGGCGTGCCCTTAGGAAGGGGGTTTGTCTCTAAAGATCGCAGCGATATCGGCCTGATTCATAATCTTAAATTCGCCCGGGGAAAGTTCCTTGGGCAAGACTAAGCCACCAAGCTGCTCCCGATGTAACGCATCCACATGGTTGCCGACCGCGGCGAACATCCGCCGCACCTGGTGATAGCGCCCCTCGGTGACGATCACGCGCGCGAACCGCTCTGAAACGACGTCCAGCTTGGCCGGAGCAAGCGGCTTGGTTTCGCCTTCAAGCATCAAGGTGCCCGAAGCAAACAAAGCGGCTTCGTCCCCACGCAACGGACGCGCCAAGGTGGCTAAATAGTGCTTCGCGACGTTCTTTTTTGGCGAAATGATCTGGTGCAGGAGCGCGCCGTCATCGGTCATGAGTAAGAGCCCCGAGGTCTCTTTGTCGAGGCGTCCCACGGTCGAGATCGCCGGATCGCGGCGGCGCCAGCGCGGCGGAAGCAGGTCATAGACCAGCGGCCCAGTTTCCTTGTGCGAGCAGGTGACGCCCAGGGGCTTGTGCAGCATCAAGGCCAAGCCCGGCAACGGATCGAGCGGCTCACCGTCGATGGTCAAACGCGACGGAAGATCGGGCGTCAGCGCGATGCGGGCGCCGGCGTCCTTGATCGGCGCTCCGTCCAAGAGCACACGCTCGTTGCGCGCCAAGGCCTGGACCTCATTGCGCGACCCATAGCCCAAGTTGGCGATCAACCGGTCCAGCCTGATCGTACCGCTCATTTCGTCGCCTCGTACACTTTGTAGCCGCCCTGTTCCGCGCGGAGTTCCACCTTGGCGAACGACGACGACATCACGGCCTCATAGGGGAGATGCACGTTCGCGACCAGCCACGCCTTGCCCCCCGCCTGCAGCATACGATGCGCTTGCCTCACAAAGGCCTCGCCCAGGGCGCGGTCTTCCAATCCGCCGTCATGGAAAGGCGGATTCATCACGATGAAATCGAGGGCCTTAAGGTCGGTGAGCTTGCGCACATCGGCCCAATGAAAATGCGCGCGCGCGTCCTGGACATTTTGCCGTGCGGCCGACACCGCGCGGCGATCAATATCCAAAAGCTCCAACAACGTAACATCGCGGCTCGCGAGCACCGCCCGTGCGAGGATACCGATTCCGCAGCCGAGGTCCGCGCCCCGCCCCCCAAACGCCGGGAGCGCGGAGAGGAGCAGCGCCGTGCCTGCATCGATGCGGTCCCAACTGAAGACGCCCGGCTGACTCCATAGTCCGAGATCTTCCACCAACCGCGGCGCGCCGTCGGCGATGGCGGCATTCAAACTTGCCTGTGCCTCCGCGCTGAAAATCGCGGGACGGATCGTTCGGTTGATGCGCTGATGACGCCCGCTGGCCGCTTCAACCTTGCAACCAAAGGATTCGAGTTCTTTCGCGATTCGGTTGCCACCCTTGGTCTTTGGCGCCATGGCGATGAGCGGCGCGCCCGGCGCAAGCGCACGTAAGGCAAGCGCCAGCGTGTAGCGGCGCTCAAGCGTGCCGGGCGGCGCGGCCACCGCCATCCCGGTCAAGCTGGCGGGTGTGGCGTCTTCGAGGACGAGGGCGCCGGGAACATGAGGCGAGAACTGCATGGCCCCCGCCGGAATTTCGACGAGGTCCTGTAACAATGTGCCAAAAAGGCCGAAAGTCGCAGCTGAATTCACTTAGATACCGCCAGACCGGAGCCGGACGCCTCAAAAGGGATCGGTGGCGCACGGGGTACGGTTATCATATCAT
Organism: Pseudomonadota bacterium; assembly: GCA_020160875.1. Taxonomy (GTDB): domain Bacteria; phylum Pseudomonadota; class Alphaproteobacteria; order Rhodospirillales; family Rhodospirillaceae; genus SHVO01. The sequence goes on along the minus strand of JAIUPE010000153.1, from coordinate 1,528 downwards.
TTTATCAAGTGGTTGTGGGCCGCTTGGGGTGGCCCCTGCTTGGGGAGATCGAAGTCATGAGCCTTTCTTGTCGCCGTTCCGCGTCCCTGTTAGCCGCGGGTTTGCTTTTCACCGCGTCCAGCGCTTTTGCCCAGACGTCGCCGCACACTGCCGCGGTACAGGCGATCCTCGCGAGCCCCGCGTTCAAGGCGGCCGCAGCCGACCTGGACAAGCAGCATGGCCGGATCGTCGATGAAGGCATCATGCTGACCGAAATCCCGGCGCCGCCGTTCATGGAAGAAAAGCGCGCCAAGAAATTCGCCGAGATGTTCAAGGAAGCGGGCCTGGCCGACGTGCAGCTCGACCAAGAAGGCAACGTTCTCGGCTTTCGCAAAGGCACCCAGCGCGACGGCAAATTTGTCCTGATCTCGGCGCCCCTCGATACGGTATTTCCGCCTGAGACGGACGTGAAAGTAAAGCGCGTGGGCAACAAGCTCAACGCGCCGGGTGTCGGCGACGACACCTTCAGCCTCGCGGCCATGCTCGGCATGATCCGCGCGATGAACACCGCCGGCATCAAGACCCGCGACGACATCATGTTCGTCGGCACCGTCGGGGAAGAAGGTCAGGGAGATCTGCGCGGCGTGCGCTACATGTTCACCAAGGGCCCCTATAAGGATAAGATCAAGACCTTCTTCTCGATCGAAGCCGGTAGCGTCGCCAGCATTACCAACGGCGCTGTGGGTTCGAAGCGCTATCGCTTCACCTTCAAGGGCCCCGGCGGTCATAGCTACGGCGCCTTTGGCCTCGTGAACCCGATGTACGCGTTGGGTCAAGCGGCCGCGAACATGTCGCAGATGGAAGTACCCGAGAAGCCGAAGACGACCTACAGCATCGGCGTCATCGGCGGCGGCACATCGGTCAACTCGATCCCGCTCGAAGGCTGGATGGAAGTGGACATGCGCTCGGAGGCGCCGGCAGAGCTGAAGAAGATCGAGGACAAGATTCTCGCCGCCGTACAAGATGCGGTGAAGTCGGAGAACGGCCGTCACTCCACGAAGGAAGGCGCGCTCACGGTCGACGTGAAGCTCATCGGCGACCGGCCGGCCGGCGGCACCGCCGAGAAATCGGAACTCGTGCAGATGGCCACCGCCGCCATCGTCGCCGGCGGCTATAAGGCCGACTACGGCTACAGCTCGACGGACTCCAACATCCCGATGAGCCTCGGCATTCCGGCCATCACCATCGGTAAAAATGCGCCGGACAATCGCGGCGGACGCGCGCACTCGCTCGACGAGTGGATCGATGTCGAAAAGGGCCCAATGGTGAAGGGCATGACCACGTCCCTCAGCATCCTGATGGCCGTCACCGGCATGGAAACCAAGTAAGCGCGAAGCTCAACATGAAAGAAAAAGGCCGCCTCGAGGGGCGGCCTTTTTTAGTCCGTTACGCCGGGTCTCTGCGCAGCGCCTGGCACATGCAGTGTACGGCGCCGCCGCCGGCGGCGATCATCGAGACATCGGGATCATAAACCGTCAGCCCTTCCGCG
>JAIUPE010000152.1 GCA_020160875.1 Pseudomonadota bacterium | reverse complement strand
ATGATGCGCGCACCGCTGGCGCCGATGGGGTGACCGAGCGCACAGGCGCCGCCATTCACGTTCAGCTTCTCTTCGGGCCCGAGATCATCTCGCCCACCACGTTCTGCAAAAGCGGCGGCAGCCCGATCACGCGGCTTGCATCGAGGGTGTGGATGCCTTGCACCGCGTCGAACGCCAGCGCGACCGTGCGGGCATTGATCTTCACCGTCACGAAGCGTCCCGTGGCTTCGCGGTTGTGATCGGCAGAAGGCGGTTCGCCCATCAGCGCGCGCATGTCGACGACCGGTGTGGGAATCCCGCGGATGATCGCGATCCCGCTCACGAAAGGCGGGGCCTTGGGGAAAGGCTCGAAGGGCAGGGGCCGCATGGTCTCCACGATGGCCGCCACCGGCAGCGCGCAGATATGCGTCGCCGAACGGCACGCCAGCCAGGCTTGCGCGTTTTGAGAAGGCTGCGGCGATGTCTCGTGTCGCGCGGTCAAACCACGTCCTATCTGAAGTACGCCAATATCCGGCGCGCAGCAAATCGCGGCACCGCTGCGTCCGAAGGCGGAAACGTCACAGACGCCGGAAGGATAGAACAATCAAAACGCCAAAGAAATCAATCTTTTATCTCATGAATTCAGAGCGGCGCCGGGCGCGGCGCGGACGGAAATCCCATGGCGGCCGGCAGCCCGCCCCTCAAGGAGGGGCGCCGCCGGGGGCGTGACATTTCGGGGGGCGGGATCCGGTCCCGTGGGCGGTATCTTCTTGTGGGGCGCCGCGCCGTCCGGCGCCCATGGCATGCCCGAAATTATCTCTGATATAATTTTCGCGCGCGTCCGGCCAAAACCTAGCCGGCGGCGGCCTTCGCCGCTCTCGCCATCTCGAACGCCTTCGACAGCTTCGCGATGGTGCCGAGCTGCAAGCTCGTCGGGTCTTCGTAGGCCTCGGCCATTTCCTCCACCTGACGCGCCATCTGGATACAGATGGCCGACAGGTCCGGTTCCTTCAGCGCATGCGCCGTGCGGCCGGCGTCTTCCAGCACGCTCACCAGCACCAGCAATTGTTCATGCAGCGACGGGTCGATGCGCTTTTCCTGATAGGCCTTCATGATCGTGCCGCACACCCAGGCCAGTTTCAGCCCGTTGGAATCCAGGCGCGCGGCCATCACCTCGGCCATGTTCGCCGATACCGCGCGCACCAGTTCGCCCGTGGTCATGCGCCGGCCTTCGATGGTGTCCTTCAGCGTGTTCACCACATCCAGTTGGCGGATGTTGGACGGGCGGACCGGGGACGCGGTGCGCCGCTCCGGCCCCAGATAGTCATTGGTCACGATGAACGGCTGGCGGTTCATGGTCACATGGGCCACGCGGTCCAGCATCTTGGCGGGCGCGACCGGCTTGACCAGCACGTCGTCGGCGCCGGCCAGGATGGCTTTCTTCACCGCGACGCCGTCGGCCTCCGCGCGGACCATCAGACTGATCATCATGAACGGATTGATGCCGATCCGCGAATGGCGGATATCGCGGATCATCTCGAATAGTTTCGGATCCGTGTCGTCCGCCGCGATCAGAAGGTCCGGCGGCGATTCCTTGATCGCGTTCACAAGATCGGTGAGGCGCGCGAAGGAGCGTGTGCGCTTCATCCCATAGTCGCGCATGATGCCGCGCATCCCTTCGCGGACTTGTTCGTTGGGCTCGGCCAGGTAGATTTCCACATTGCCAAGACTGTCGCGGCCGAACTTTTTCAAAAGGGCATTCCGTTCAAGAAAAACCTCGCCCTTAACCCCGGCGAGTGTGAATAATTTACCCGGCAGACGTCATCTTTATCCAGGTATTTCCTTGGGGATGACGTGAAAGGGCCACGCCGCGTTTTTTTAAGTCGAGTCGCTATCGTCAATGCGGCCGATCCTCATTTTCGCGCGGTCCGCGCCCCTGTTGTCGGCGCCGCGCGGCGAGCCCATCATGCGGGCGCCGCGCCGGCTTCTCCGGCGTCACGGGAGGGCCCGATGTCCAGTCTCTATCAGATGCCCAGTCTTTACAATTTGATCTACGTCAGCCAGGCCCGGCATGGCCTCGGTGAAACACATCTCGGCGGCATTCTCGACATCTCGCGCGCGCGCAACAGCCGGCTCGGCATCAGCGGTCTGCTGCTCTACGCCGGCGGACGTTTCATCCAGGTCCTGGAAGGCGGCCGCGAGGCGGTCGAGGCGGTCTATGCCTCCATCGAAAAGGATATCCGCCACGACGGCGTCACCGCCTTGGTGCGCGAACCCATCGCCGCGCGCAGCTTTCCCGACTGGTCCATGGGTTTCGAGCGCTGCGCGCAGCCCGGTCCCGGCGTCGCCGCCGTCACCGGTTCGTTCGAGGCCGATCCCGCGGCCCTGCGCGGCAAGCTCCGCGCCGCCACCGCCGAAGTCAAAGGCCTCATGCTCAACTTCGTCGACGTCGCGTCCCAACGCCGCGCCGCGTCTCGCCTGTTCTCCGCCCCCTGAAAGGGGAAGCGCAGGGACGTTGTCCGTTTTCTGTCGCGCGCGCGGCACATGCCCTCTTCGCCGGCGCCCCGCGCAAGTGGGAACATTTTTCCCCCATCCCGCATTCTATTCCACAGCGGCGTGCCTCAGCCCCCAAGCCCGTCAGCGTCAGCGCCGCAAACGCTGTAAAGACAAACTGTAAAGACACGCTGCACAGACACGCCGCATAGACACGCGGAGCCCTTCGTCTTCCCCAGGCGAAGGGCTCATCTTTCAAGCGCGTGTCGCGCCCGCGTCCCCCGGTATGATCCCCCGCATTTCGTCTCGATACGCACCAATGATACGGAACTTCGCGCGCCCGCGCGCCACCGCGCGCGGGGAGCGGCGCCTTTCGCAAAACGTGGTCCGCCGCGCGCGGTGGCGCGGGCAGGTCAGCGCGGCGGGGCGTCGCCTTGCACCAGCAACACACCGTTCTTCGCGCTCTGCAGCGCATTGAATTCCGCGCCGCCGGTCAAGTTCACGATCCAGGTCTGTCCCGGCACGGTCTCCGTGCTACTCCACACCTCGGGGTACTGTAGGTTGAAACCCGGGAAAGCTTCGCTGTTCGCGCTTTTGAGGCAGGCGGACGACATCAGTGTCTGCAATTCGTCCTTCGTCGGCAGGCGCCACGGGCCGCTCAGCTTCTGCGCCTGCGCCCAGGTGATCTCTTGCGGCGTGCCGGTGCAGCCCGCGCCGTCGCGCCATTTCTGCCCCATGAGGCAGCGCTGCCAGGTCAGCTTTGTTTCCTTGTCGCGCACTTGGCCGTCCTGGATCTCGTAGCGCGAGATCGGAAGGCCCGGCTCCTTTGTGCATTGCGCATAGGCCGGCGCCCCCATCGCCGTGCCGCACATCAGAATGGAACCTGCAATCAAAGCTCTCGGTGACATGGTTGTTCTCCACGTTGATGAACAAAGTGTGGCGGCCGATAGGTTCGAATTATTTTCGAGCTCAAAACTGTCAAGGACCCTGCGGAATGACAGTTTTGAAAACCTCCGCCGGCCGGCGCGCGCACGGCGCCGTTTCCGCGAAAAGGCGAGGCCGTGGAGCGTCTTGCGCGGCGGCTGGACGCCGATCAAATCCCCGTGTTGTGGCGGACGCGAAACGCGCCGGCGCGGGGCGCACGCGGCCCCTGCCGCGCCGTCAGCCCTCCGCTTTGTCATGACACCGCAGGCGCCCGCGCACGTCTGCGCCCCGCAGATGAATGGGACGTGTGCGCCGCCGCAATTCGGGACGCGCCGGAGCCGTACACAGTGCGGACCGGCATTGCGCTAGAGTGCCGACGCTGCAAGACGAGAAGTGCGGGGGGATATAATGAACGCGGCGTCTGAAGTTATATTTCGAGATCTCCACCAACGCGGCCAGGCGCGATTGTCCGCGATGCGGGAGGCGCTAGCCTCGCATCAGGAGCGCCCTCACCACCATTTGCGGATTCTGCCCTCGCATTTTCCTTTGGGCCCGGCCTCCGATGCGCTCGCCGCCGCGGCGCCCGCGGGTGGCGGCTGCATCTATTACGTCCGGGCCAACTCCGACGCCGACGCCGCCCTGTGCTGGGACGCCTTTCGTGCCGCGCGTCACCGTGAAAGGGACCGCCCGCAACGGGACCGCAAAAAATTCGCCAAGGTCAATAAGCCAGGCTCTCGCTACCTCTATGTCGGGAGCTGCACGCACCACATGCCGCGAGACCGCTTGAACGAGCATCTGGGCCGCCGTCCAAGCACGTTCTCGCTACGACTCGCGGAGTGGTTCCCGCCCCTCGATATCGGAATCGATTTTGTCTTCAATCTCTATCAAGACACCGACCCCGCGCTTGTGAAGATTTTGGAAGCGACGCTCTGGGACGAATTGCAACCGATGTTCGGCCAGAATAGCCGCCGCTAGCGGCCACTCGTAGCGGTGCCGGGAAGCGAGGTTTGGTGTGCCGGAAACCGTGCGCGCCTACTTCGGCAACCGCCCCTCGATCTCCATATACATCCGTGCCAAGGCGCGCGGCGCCTGGATCTCTGACTCCGTCAGCGCCAGATAGGTCCCCCACTTCGCCTGCGCATTGGCCGGGCAATCCTTCTCGCTCGGGCATTTTGCACCGGTGGGATGCAGACGCTTTCCCTCCGCGACGATTAGCTCCATCACCGTCACCGCCTGCGCGAAGTCCGCCTTCAACTCCGCCGCCGTGCCCGCCGCGAAGCCATGCCCCGGGATGTACCAGGTGGCGTCCATCGCTTGCGCCTTCCTCAAGGCCGCCAGCCACTCGGAGGGATAGCCTGTGATCGTCGACGGGAAGATGTCGCGGTAGTACAGCTCGCTCATGAATAGCACTTTGCTCGCCGGCAGATAGACCACCAGATCGCCACCCGTATGCCCGCGCCCGATGTTCAGGATCTGGATCTCAACACCGCCCAGTTTCAGCGAACGTTTGTCGTCCACCAGCTCCGTCGCCAACACAGGCCGGTTCTGCCCCTGCATCGTCTTCAGCGATGCGGACGACGAGATATAAACCGCATCCGGCCACGCCGCCTTGATCGTCGGAAACCCGCCGACATGATCCCGGTGATCGGACGCCATCACCACATACTTCAAGGGCAGGGGCGACAGCTTCTTGATCGTATTCACCAGCGACGCCGCGCGCGCCTCGTTGTCCTGCCCATCCACCAGCACCACGCCGTCGTTCGTCACGATGATCAGGCTGTTGGTGGTGAACGCCAGCTTCGGCGTGATCAGCGTGTCTTCATAGGCGTACACACCCGGCGCCAGCTGATGCGTGCGCGGAAAGTCCTCGATCTTGAGCGCGTGATCGGCGAGGGCGGCCGACAGGGAGGCGTCGGCGGCGAGCGTCGTGGTCGAAGTGGTTGCGAGCGCCGCGCAGAGGAGCGCGGCGCCAGTGAGATGCAATTGCTTCATAGAAACCTCTCCCAGAGCTAGAAGTGACAATGAGACTAATCCCGCCATTTGCCAAAAAGTGAGGGAAAGACCTGTAGCACGGCTTAAACTTAGTTCAGCACGGCTCAACGGTATGTCGCGTTCCGGAGCGAAGGCAGCTTTTGGGAAGGCTAGCGGAGGGCCAGCAGCAAGAAACCGCTAAAGCACCCGATGAAAAATAGAATGGTGGATGCATTTGCTCCCAAAAGAAATGCGCCTTGCGCGCTTTGTAAGGCCTTCTCGAAAGAGCTTGGAAGTTTGAATTCTTTGTCCGGCTCAGCTTGCTTCGCTAAATCAAAGCCGTGGCGCAGAACGAGCAGCAATCGCGCATTGAGCGCGAATCCGCACAGGCATAGTCCGAGAAGGAATAACCCAAGAGGAATGAGGGCGTATTTTCCCGGGCCATCATCTCGACCCCACGTAGTTCCAATGAAGCTCAGTGTCGCTACAACACCGCCAGCGTTAGTTAAGAAATTATACCGAGAGATGTCTTCGAGCCTGCGTCGGATCGCCTGTGTAAGCTCTTCGCCCTCTCTTTCGTCAGCCTTCTCTTGGTCTGTCACTGCTAGCGCATCTTCTGACATCAATTTGCCGGAACTATATTTTGAAAGCGTAGCGTCGCGCTTCTTGGCCGCAATTGTTCTTCGAGTGGCCGTATCGCTAACTTGAGAGGCATCTGGCCCGCGACCCCACTAAAAATACAAGTTCCTGTCGGGAGAGTTGGGATGGACTCCTCGGTTAACTTGTCGATGTAGGAAACTGCGCTAGCGATGGATTCCAAGTCTTTATGGTTAATCAATCTGTGAATGAAATAGTTGTGAGCTTGAGATGTTATTGTAGGAGATATGTCATTGGGGCGTTGGCTGGCGATGGTTACGAAAACGCCAAATTTTCGACCTTCCTTGATAATTTCTTCGAAGGTTTCAAGGCGGTAATCTTTCCAACTCTCTGACTCTCTAAAGGACTCCCTCGACAAAATTGGTCTGCCCCCTTTGAAGTGGTCCTCCCTTAGGTATGAATTTCACCAGGAGGATAGGATCAATGGCAAGGAAGCG
>JAIUPE010000151.1 GCA_020160875.1 Pseudomonadota bacterium | reverse complement strand
TGAAGTCCTGCAGAAGGTCTTCTGCGGTGTCCCGATCCCTCACCCGGCGGCGCAGATAGGTCAGATAGTTACCGCGTCTGGCGACAATTCTTGTGCACGGATCGGGCTCGACGGGTTGCGGACCCGGCAGGTCGGACCGAAAGATCTCGGTGTAAAGCATGGCGATTTCCGTTCGCAAAGTCTCGTGAATGGAACCCGGTCATGACAATGACGATCGACGATGATCAGCCAACGGCAGACGGAATTCCGGTTTCAGGCGAGTTGCGAAACGGCGTTTGGTGGACGAAGCAGTCCGCAGGGCCGATGCTGGGTTCGGCGGGCAGGCTTACCCGGTCAGGCAGCATATCGATTAGCAAATGAAGCTCGGCAAAGTTTGCCGGCTGGGCGATGATCGGGCTGTTACCATCCTCAGCCTTGTCGAGAACCAGGAGCCGGGTTGAGATTGAGGTGCCCTGCTTGACGAAACCGCGCTCGATCGTCGCGTTGAGACGCAACGAGACGGGACCGGCGATCCCGACAAGAAACTTCGGAAGCTCGAACCATTCGGGCATCACTGCGACCAGGCGGCCACCGGGCAGAAGGCGCTTCCAGGCAGAACGCAAGTGCCGGTCGCCAGTGCGGCTATCGTGGCCCCTCTCGATACCGTGTGAATATGGCGGGTTCATCAGCACCACGCTCGGACCCACGTCGGGCGTGAGAAGTTCGTCGATCAGTTCCCCGTCAAATCCCGTGACTGTCGCCTCCGGAAACACGACGCCCAGGCATTCGCGGCGCAGCGGCGAAATCTCGTTGAGAGCAAGACGCGCACTTGCCTTTGCCGCCCATACGCCCAGCATCCCGGTCCCGGCCGACGGCTCGAGAACCAGTTCATTGGCAGAAATCGCGCATGCCTTTGCAGCCATCCAGGCCAGACGGGGCGGCGTTGCGAATTGTTGCCACTCGATCTGCTCATCGCTCCGGTTGGACTGGGTCGGGACCAGACGTTCGAGGTGTGTGAATGCCTCATCGGCGAAGCTGGAAGACATTGCAGGTGAGAATTCAGTTGCCTGCGCCAGGAACAACACCTGCGCCAATTCAAGTGCGGCATGGGCATCGCGTACGGACCAGCGTCCTTCGGCGTCGCTACCGCCGAAGTGATCGGCCATTGTTGCATTCACAGTGAGCCGTGAAATTGCTTGATCTGCAGCGAGCCGCGCGGCCAACGCCCTTGCCGCTGCCAGCACTTGCGGCTCGGCGGGATCGGAGAATGCGAAAGCGGTATTTGCGTGTGACATGAGAGACCTCCTGAAGAGGCCCTGGGTTTGTCCGGGTGTCCGTTCGGATGGATCCGCCCTGGGGCCTCACAAGGCCCCAAGCCCGCTTTCCTCTCACCGGCATTCAGACCGTAGCTTGGACTGAGCGCATGAGCACATCATTCCAGTCGTCGCCGGTTAGCTCCGGGCGCCTGGTGACAATCAGCCGCCCTTCGCAAGCGTAAGCCTCGCGCGCGCGCTCCTCAGCAAGGTGCCCGCCCGCATCATTGTCGACAAAGAGATACAGCTGCCGCACCGATTCCGGGATGGTGGCCAGGCCGAAGCGTTCGTTTCCCAGCGTCGCCCAGCAGGGAACATTGAACATTTGCATCGCTGAGAGGGCCGTTTCGTTTCCTTCTGCGAGGCCAAGGCGCCCCCCATCCGGGTACGCAAAACGCACCGCGCCAGAACCGGGGCTACCTAACGCACGCCTGGGCTGATCGAAAGAAGCCAAGCTGGTTTTGTCGAGGTCAAGGAAGGAGCGGTGCAGCGCCAGAATTCCGGCATCATTGCGCACGGCCGCCACCATCGCGGGTAGAAACCGGACAGCACCCTTTGGCCCCAGTGGCATATGCGGGTGGAAACGCAGCTCCGGCGATGAAATCGTGATGCCCGGCGAAACGCCGGGCCACGGCCAGATCGTCTCCGCCAACGGTCCCGGTCTCAGCGCCTTCATCGAACAGCACGGCGGCGAAGCGATCCATCTCGGCGTCGCCAGGGATGAACTCGAGGCACTGCGCGCCGCCATCGCGCGGGCGGAACCGCTCGATATGCTCGTGACATCGGGTGGTGTTTCTGTCGGTGAGCACGATCTGATGCGCAAAGCTTTGCAGTCGGACGACTTCCGCCTCGCCTTCCACAAAATCGCGATGCGTCCCGGCAAGCCGCTGCTCTTCGGCCGCATCGGCGCCAATCAAAAGCTCCCGGTCCTCGGCCTTCCCGGCAATCCCGCCGCCGCCATGGTCTGCGCCGCGTTGTTCCTCGGGCCCGCCATCGCGCGCCTCCAGGGTTTGCCCGGCGATGCACCGGCGATGGTGCCCGCGCGCCTCGGTGCCGATCTCGGTGAAAACGATACGCGCGAGGATTACTTACGCGCGGTGCTCTCGCCCGACTTCGTCGCCACGCCGTTCCCGAAACAGGACTCCGGCATGATCTCCAGCATGGCCCGCGCCAACGCCCTCATTGTCCGGCCGCCGCACGCCCCCGCGCTTCTCGCGGGGGCGCCGGTACCGGTCATCGTCCTGTCGTAGCGTGAACGCGAAACTAGTTCAGTTTCGCTTTCACCATCTCCGAAAGGGAGGTCTGCTTGCTGGTCTGCAGCGAGACGAGACCGTAGGCGTCGGTGAACTTCGACGTATCGACGCTGGTTTTCAGCACCGCGGCCTTCATGGCGGGCGAGAGTTCGGGCTGCGCCGCCGCCTGGCCTTGGGCGTCCGCCGGCGCGTCCTCCTTCTTCGCCGCATTGAGGGCGTTGCCCAGAAGGCCGATGCCCACGTTCGCGCCCACCCATGCGCCGCCCGCGCCGTTCAAATGACGCAGAGCGTTGATGGTGCCGAGGTTCACCCCGGCGGGCAGTTGCGGCACCACCGGCTGACCGGCCGCCTTCGCCGCCGCCGCGCTCTGGCTCCAGTATGCGACCTGATACGGCTTCACCTGCGCGCCGTTCGCCGCGGCCAAGGCGGCTTGCGTCGCCGCGTTCTGATCGCCGCTCTCGTTGTAGTTCTGCCACCAGGCGTTCGTGTAGGCGTTGGTTTGCGTGTAGTAGGCGGCATAGGTGCTGTCGCCGCCGCTCGCCGCCAGCGCGCGTCCGGCGCCCGCCGCCTGGGCGAGGCTGCCGAAGTTCACGCCCATGCCCTTTTCCTCCGAGGTCATCGCCTCGTTATAGGACTTCATGTTCTGGTCCATTGTGGTGCGCGCGTCGGCCAGCACGTCGCCGGCGATGCCCAACCCCTCCTGGATCTCCTTTTGACGCTTGGACGCGTCCGACGCCTTGATGTCCTTGCTTTCGAGGCCGGCCTTCAGGGCCGTGTACGCCTTTTCGTAGCAGGCCTGGCCCTCCTCCAGTTTCAAGGTGGCGTCGCCGATCTTGTCGGCGTCCTGTCCCATCTTGTCGCCATAGGCCGCCAGGCGCGACGCCGGATCGGGATAGTCTTCCTGCATCTTCTTGGAGAAGGCGGCCGCGTCGGCCACATATCCCGAGTACGTGGCGGCCTGATTGGCGACGCCCGCGACCTTGCCCAGCCCGCCGAGGCCCGGGATTCCAAAACCGCCCAATTTGCCCAACGCGCCGGCCACCTGGTTCGCGGTCTGCGCCTTGCCCGCGACGTCCAGGGGCGGCGGCGGCACCATCTCGCGCGCCGCACTCACCGGCGCGTAACAATCGCCATAATACTGGGCCTTGAACGACGCGGCTTGCGACGTACCGGCGGCCGCGCACAAACCGACGGTCAACAACGTTCTCGTGATCATTCCTCTAACCCCCCTGGTGGTAATGAGTCGATACTACTAATGCGAGTAGCATCGACATCAATAACCACCCTTAATGGCGGTTTCAACGTTTTGGGACGCTTGACGTCTTGGAGGAACTAAAATAGAACATTGATGAGTTTATGATTTGTTCTCTTTGACGAACTTTCGCAATTTTTCGCGCCGGAGCGCTGTTACATGCTCACCAAGAAGCAGCACCAACTCCTCCTGTTCATCCGGGACCGTATGGCCCGCGATGGGGTTGCCCCCTCCTTCGATGAGATGAAAGAGGCGCTCAAGCTGCGCTCCAAGTCCGGCATCCACCGCCTCATCATGGCGCTCGAGGAGCGTGGGTTCCTGCGTCGCCTCCCGCACCGCGCCCGTGCGCTCGAAGTGGTGAAGGTCCCTGAAGGCATGGGCGGGAGCGCCGGCGTCTCCGGCGGCCCCTCCGGCACACCGAAAGGCAACTTCACGCCCAACGTCATCACCGGCAACTTCTCCGGCGCCATGCCCGGCGCGTCCGTGAAATCCGCAAGCACGCAAGACACCATCGATCTTCCGCTCTACGGCAAGATCGCCGCCGGTACGCCGATCGAGGCGTTGCGCAATCCGTCCGACCATGTCGGCGTCCCCGGCGCCCTTCTGGGCGCGGGCGATCACTATGCGCTCACCGTCGAAGGCGATTCCATGATCGACGCCGGCATCCACGACGGCGACACCATCATCATCAAACGCTGCGAAAGCGCCGACAACGGCGCCATCGTCGTGGCGCTCGTCGACAACGAAGAAGCCACCCTGAAACGCCTGCGCCGCAAAGGCGAAACCGTCGCGCTCGAGCCCGCCAACAAACTCTACGAAACCCGCATCTTCGGACCGGATCGAGTCCGCGTGCAGGGCAAGCTCGTGGGTCTGCTTCGCCGCTACTAAGCCGCGGACGCAAAGCGGAATGGGGGTCGGATACCCATTCCGCTGATGATTGATGGTTGGATGATGATTGATGGTTGGATGATGATTGGCGCCGGAATGGGTGTCTGACCCTCATTCCGCGCTCTATCGTTCGACATCCTCGTCCGCAGCCGCACTCTCCCCGAACAGCACCAGCCCCACGCTCCCGCGCATCCACACCCGCGTCCCCATCGCATCCGCCGATGATCGCGCCGTGATATCGTCCTTGCTCACCCACAGCGCGTGCGTTCCTTTGCGCGCGAGGGTGATCCGATCAATGATGAAACCATCCGTGCACAGATCATACGCCGCCACGGTGCTCACAATCACATCCACCTCGCCGCAGTCCTCCGCCAACGCCGCGGGAGCGAACGCCAGCAGCACCTTCTTCTCGCCGCGGTTCAACACGCAACCGCTCTTATCGCAGGCCATGTCATCGCCCGGCCATTTGACGGCGGACACGCCGTAGCGGTCCGTCCAAACCTCCCTCACGAACCGCCCCGCCCGTCCCGGCGCGAACACGAGATGTCCTTGATCGTCACTGACCGCGATCACCCGCGCGCTCTCGTCCACCAGCAAGTCCGGCGCCGGCGTCACCCACGGCTGGATCAACGCCGCCAGCACCGGGATCACACCCAGCCAGCGCAGCCGTCCTCTCCATAGGCAGATGAAGATGATTCCGCTGGCCGCCAGCACCAGGAACGCCGTCTTCATCGGCGGCACATGCACTTGTGCGTTCGGCCATGAGGCGATCTCGATCACGATGCTGTTGAGAATATCGATCCCCGCGCCCATGGCGCGGAGCGGTAGTGCATCGAGCCCCACCGGCATCAACGCCACGCCGAGAAGCCCCATCGGCATGATCCAGAGCCCCGTCAGCGGCCCTGCGATCAAATTCGCCGCCAATGAGTAAGTTGGAAATTTATTGAAGTGGTACAGCGCGATGATATTCGTGGTCCCGCCGGCCACGAGGTCCGTCACCACCAGCGCCAGCACATAAACGCCCACCGCGCGCACGAGGGAAAGCTCACCCTTCGCATCCCGCCAAGGGATCTTCAGCCACGTCTGCTCATAGAGCGCGATTAAAGCGAGCACGGCCATGAAGGACATTTGGAAGCTCGCGCCGAACACCGCATCCGGATACATCAGCATGAGCACCAAGGCCGCCCACGCAATCGTGCGCAACGACAAGGCCGTGCGGTCCAACAGCACCGCCGTCAGCACCACCGCGGTCATCAGGAACGAGCGCACCGCCGGCACACTCATGCCGGAGATCAGCAAGTATCCAAACGTGAGCCCAAGCGCACACCAGGCCGCGATCTTCTTCGTGTCCACCCGCAGCGCGATCGCGGGAATGAGCGCGAGGAAACGGCGGATCAAGAAAAACACCGTCGCCGCCAGCAACGTCATATGAAAGCCGGAGATGGACAGAAGATGCGCGAGCCCCGCCGCCCGGTAAGCGTCCTGCAACGGCTCCGGAATAATTGTCTGTTCGCCGTTGATCAGTGCCGTGGCCACGGCGCCGGCATCCCCGGGCACGGCCTCGGCCACGCGCGCACCGATCCCGCGCCGCCCGAGGACCCGCCCGGGCTGACATGCCTGCCCCAGGGATTCCACGTCCTGCCGTAGATCGGGTTGTCGGTGTCGCAGCGGCGCGAGAATTCCGGGACGTTGGTCCGCCCGATCACCACGGCGCCGGCATCGAGCAGGTTCTTCACCAGCGGCGCATCGCCCGGTGCGCGCATGTCCTTGAAGGCGACGACGCCGTTCGACGACGCCTCGCCCTTCTGGTCGATGTTGATCTTGATGGTGATGGGCACGCCGTGCAGCGGGCCCTTCGGTCCCTTGGCGGCATCCAGCGCCTTGGCGCGTTCCAGGGCCGCATCCGAAAGGTCGGTGACGACGGCATTGAGCGCCGGGTTGACCGCATGCATGCGC